>NZ_SLVT01000023.1:0-130496 GCF_004345505.1 Micromonospora sp. CNZ303
GGTGTGGCCCGCCGTGCCCGGCGCAGGGATCAAGCCTGACCGCCCGGAGCCGGGCACGGCGGGCCACACCCCCACCACGACGCACCGCACCAGCCGACGCACCTCAACCGCTCCACGCCTCAACCGCTCCACGCCTCAACCACCCAACGTCTCAACCACTCAAGGCTTCGATCACCCAAGGCCCCGACCATCCACGGGTCGAACCCTGCTCCCCAACCATCCCCCGAGCGCCATGCAGCACCCGGAAAGAGGACACGAGTGACCGCCGCCACATAAGATACGAACCGGTTCCGTATCGATAACCACCCGCCTACGCTGACACCGCCGAATTACGAGTCTGGCCCGTATCGAAACGGGGTCCGGGGGGAGAACCGAAGATGCCACCGCACGAGCACACGGGACACCCGAGGAGGTGGGCGATCCTCGGGGTGCTGGTGATCAGCCTGCTCGTGGTCGTCCTGGACAACACGATCCTCAACGTCGCGCTGCGGACCCTCGCCGACCCGGTGCACGGCCTCGGGGCGAGCCAGGGTGAGCTGGAGTGGTCGATCAACTCCTACACGCTGGTCTTCGCCGGCCTGCTGTTCACCTTCGGCGTGCTCGGGGACCGCGCCGGGCGTAAGCGCTTCCTGCTGATCGGCCTGGTGCTCTTCGGGTTGGCGTCGCTGCTGTCGGCGTACGCGCAGAGCCCCGCGCAGCTCGTCGCGGCCCGTGCGCTGATGGGCGTGGGTGGCGCGGCCATCATGCCGGTCACGCTCTCGATCATCTCCAACGTCTTCGATCCCCGCGAGCGGGGCCGGGCCATCGGCGTCTGGGCCGGCGCGGTCGGCCTGGCCGTGGCCATCGGCCCGATCCTCGGCGGCGCGTTGCTGGAGCACTACTGGTGGGGCTCGGTCTTCCTGATCAACGTGCCGGTGGTGGTGCTCGGCGTGGTGCTGGTGGCGCTGCTCGTGCCGGAGTCGCGGGACCCGGAGCCGGGCCGCGTCGACGTCGCCGGCGTGCTGCTGTCGGTGGTGGGGCTCGTCGCGTTGACCTACGGCATCATCGACGGCGGCGAGCACGGCTTCGGCCGCCCGCTGGTCTGGGTCGCGATCCTCGGCGGCCTGGCGGTGCTGGCCTGGTTCGTCGCGTACGAGCGGCGCAGCGACCACCCGTCGCTGGACGTGCGGCTGTTCCGGGTGCCGCGCTTCGCCGCGCCGGTGGCCATCGTCGGGCTGATCTTCTTCGCCGCGATGGGCGTCATGTTCTTCACCTCGTTCTACCTGCAACTGGTGCGCGGCTACAGCCCGCTGGAGACCGGCCTGCTCTTCCTGCCCTTCGCGGCGGCCCAGCTCGTCTTCGCCCCGGCCAGCGCGGCGATGGTCCGCCGGTACGGCGGCAGGGCCGTCGCGGCGGTCGGGCTGACGCTGACCGTGGTCGCACTCGGCGCGTTCGCGTTCGTCGACGCGACCACCCCGATCTGGGTGGTGCTGGTCGTCTTCTTCCTCCAGGGCACCGGGATGGCCAACATCATGCCGCCGGCCACGGAGTCCATCATGTCCGCGCTGCCCCGGGAGAAGGCCGGCGTCGGCTCGGCGGTCAGCAACACGGTCCGGCAGGTGGCCGGCGCGCTCGGCGTGGCGGTGCTCGGGTCGGTGCTCTCCGCGGTCTACCGTGCCGACGTCGACCCCGCCCTGCGGGACCTGCCCGCCGGGGCGCGCGAGGCGGCCGGCGAGTCCATCTCCGGTGCGTACGCCGCGGCGGGTCAGCTCGGGCCGGCGGCGCCGCAGCTGATCGCGGTCGCCGACGACGCCTTCCTGGCCGCGATGCACTGGGCGGCGGGCCTCGCGGCCGCGATCGCCGCGCTCGGCATCCTCGTGGTGCTGCGCTGGATGCCCGGCCGCTCCGCCGACGCGGCGGAGAGGCCGGTGCCGGTGGGGGAACCCGAGTTGGCCGGGACCGCCTAGCTTCGGGAACAATGTCCGACATGACTTCCACCGCCGACGCTCCCCGGCCGCCCGGGCGGCCGAGGAGCGTCCGCGCGGACGAGGCGATCGTCGAGGCCGCCCTCGACCTGCTCGCCGACGGCAGCACGATCGAGGCGATCTCGATCGAGGCGATCGCCGCCCGTGCCGGCGTCGGCAAGGCCACCATCTACCGCCGCTGGCCGGGCAAGGACGCGCTGCTGCGCGACGCCCTGCGTACGCTCAAGGGCAGCCCGCCCGAGCCCGCCGGCCACTCGGTCCGCGACGACCTGATCCTGCTGGTCGGCGCGGTCGGTAACCACATCGACCCGCGGGCGGCGCGGATCATGCCCTGCCTGGTGCCGGAGGTCAACCGCAGCCCCGAGCAGTACCAGCTCTACCAGAACATCATCGAGCCCCGGCGGGAGATGATGCGCGAGGTGCTGCGGCGCGGGATGCGCTCCGGCGAACTGCGCGCGGATCTCGACGTCGAGGTGGTCATGGCGATGCTGGCCGGCCCGATGCTGGTGCAGCGCGTCATGCGCTGGCACCCCGAACTCGACGAGGCCACCCTGCCGCAGCGCATCGTCGACGGCGTCCTGGACGGCATCCGCGCCCGCTGACGGCCCCGCCTCGCCGGGCGGCGGCCCCGGCGGTCGGACGCCTGTCGGTCGCGCTGCGGCCAGGTCCGTCGGCGCCCAGGTGCGCGGGCCGTCAGGCGGCGGGCGTACGCAGGCGGTGCAGGCGCAGGGCCAGCTGCACCTCCAGTGCCCGCTCCGGCTTCTGCCAGTCCGCGCCGAGCAGCTGCCCGACCCGCTCCAGCCGCTGGGTGACCGTGTTGACGTGCACGTGCAGCAGCTCGGCGGCCCGGGCGAGGCTGCCGCCCACCCCGAAGTACGCCTCCAGGGTCCGCACCAGCGCGGTGCCCCGCCGGGCGTCGTAGTCGACGACCGGCCCGACGGTGGCGGTCAGGAACCGGTTGACGTCCTTGTCGCCCCCGTCGCCGACCGCGCCCAGCAGCAGCCCGACGAAGCCCAGCTCGGCCGTGCTCGCCCCCTGCCCCGAGCGGCCCAGCGCGCCCAGCGCGGTCAGGCACCGCTCCGCCTCGGCGAACGTCGCGGCCAGCGACGCCGGCCCCGTCGACGGGCCGCTCGACCCGGCGGTCACCGGCCGGCCGGTCACCCGGGACAGGTCCCGGGCCACCGCCCGGGCGCTGCCGCCCGCGTCCTGCCCGGGCAGCATCAGCACCACCCGCCCGTCGCGGGCCGCGGCCAGCCCGCCCCGGGTCGAGGCGTACGTGGTGGCCCAGGAGAGCACCCGCTGCCGGGCCGAGCCGGTGGCGGCGATGGCGTCGTCGCCGACCGCCACGAGCACGTGCGGGGCGTCCAGGTCCACCCCGAGCCGGCGGGCCCGGCTGCGCAGCGCGTCCGTGTCCCGCAGCGGCCGGGCGATCAGGTCGTCGAGCAGCTCGCCCCGGACCCGCCCCTCCGCCTCGGCGACGGTACGCCGGAACAGCAGCAGCAGCGCCGTCACCAGCGACGCCCGCTCCAGGATCCGCTGGTCGGCGTCGACCAGCTCGTCGTCGGGGCGCAGCACCAGCGCGCCCATGTTCTCCGCCCCGGCCACCACGGCGGCGTACCAGAGCCGGCCCCGGCGCACGCTGCGGCCCTCCGTACGCGAAGCGGCCACCGCCTCCACCATGTCCGCCCGGTCCGGCTCCTCGATCTCGCCGACCCGGGCCAGCAGCCGGCCCTCCGCGTCGAGTGCCAGCAGTGCCCCGCCGAGCACGTCGGTGACCGCCGCGGCGACGTCCTCCACGCCGCCCCCGCGCAGCACCAGCGCGGTCATCCGGTCGTGCGCCGCCGCGGCCCGCTCCACGGAGCTGCTGTGCGCCCGGATGGTGGTGTTGGCCGCCGACAGCTCCTCCAGCGCCGCCTGCGTCTCCGCGAGCAGCCGCGCGGTGTCGATCGCCACCGCCGCGTGCGCGGCGAGGGAGACCAGGAGCGCCACCTCCTCGCGGACGAACGGCCGGGCCGAGCGGTTGGCCGCGTAGAGCACCCCGATCGAGGTCGAGCCGAGCCGCAGCGGCACCCCGAGGATGGCCACCAGGCCCTCCTCGCCCACGCCGGCGTCGATCTCGCCGGTGTGGTGGAATCGGTCGTCCTCCGGGTAGTTCGCGGTGACGTACGGGGCGCCGGACTGGGCCACCAGGCCGCCGAGGCCCGCGCCCATCGGCAGCCGCAGCTGCTGGAAGCGGGCGGAGACCGAACCGTCGGTGACCCGCATGTACGTGTCGCCGCGCTCCTCGTCGTCGAGGGTCATGTAGGCCACGTCCGCGCCGAGCAGGTTGCGCGCCCGGTGCACGATCGCGCGCAGCACGTCGTCCAGGTCGCGCAACCCGGCCAGGTCGCTGACCGTGTCGTACAACCCGGAGAGCTCGACCTCCCGGCGGCGGCGGCGTTCCAGCAGCGCGCGGACCCGCAGCGCGACCGTCTTGGCCTGCTCCAGCTCGGCGAGCCGCGCGGGCGGCAGCCCGGCGGCGCGCGCGGCGACGAGCGGCCCCTCGAACTCCACCGCGGCGGCCTCGCGGGCGAGCAGCTCCAGGAACTCCACCGGTGACGACATGACCGACATTGTGCGGCTTGCCACTAGTTCGCCGTCCAGCCCCCGTCGAGCGCGATGGACGCGCCCGTGATGAACGCCGCCGGCGGCGAGCAGAGGTACGCCACGAGTTCGGACACCTCCTCCGGCTCGATCAGCCGCTTGATCGCCGCCCGCGCCAACATGATCTTCTCGACCACCTCGCTCTCGGGGATGCCGTGGCTGGCGGCCTGGTCGGCGATCTGGCTCTCCACCAGCGCCGTGCGCACGTACGCCGGGTTGATGCAGTTGGCGGTCACGCCGTGCGGGGCGCCCTCCAGCGCGACCACCTTCGACAGCCCTTCCAGCCCGTGCTTGGCGGAGACGTACGCCGACTTGTACGGCGAGGCGCGCAGCCCGTGCACCGAGGAGATGTTCACGATCCGCCCCCAGCCCCTGGCGTACATGTGCGGCAGCGCCCGACGGATGATCAGGAACGGCGCCTCCACCATCACCCGGTGCAGGTGGGCGAAGCGCTCCGCGGAGAACTCCTGCACCGGCGCCACGTGCTGCAGGCCCGCGTTGTTCACCACGATGTCCACGTCGGCGTCGAGGCGGTCCACCGCGTCCGGGTCGGCCAGGTCCACGCCCTCGGCCCGCCCGCCGGCCTCCGCCGCCACCGCCTTGGCCGCCTCGATGTTGCGGTCCACCACCAGGACCTTGGCGCCGGCGGCGCCCAGCCGCAGGGCGCAGGCCCGGCCGATGCCGCTCCCGCCCCCGGTCACCAGGGCGGTACGACCAGCGAGGTCGACGTGTACGACGTGGGGGACCGCCACGGGTTCTGCCGTCATGGCGCATGAAGTTACGAGCTGTGTGTCCGGGCGCACATGGGCCGGCGACACATACTCACTGTCCGGCATGTGTGGCCGCCGCGCGCCCCGCACGGCGTGTCGGCGCGCCCGGCGTGTCCCCGGCGGCGGGGTGTCGCCCGGCTCGGTAGGGTGTCGAACACACGTACTGCTGGCGGCTGGGGTCTCGCCGGCGGCTGGGGGAGGAGGCGGCGTGCGCGTGCTGGGCGTCGACCCGGGGCTGACCCGGTGCGGGGTCGGCGTGGTCGAGGGTGTGCCGGGGCGGCCCTGCACGCTGATCGCCTACTACGTCGTCCACACCGATCCGGACGACGACCTGGCGCTGCGCCTGCTGCACCTGGACCGTTCGCTCACCGACCTGGTCGCCGAGCACCGGCCCGACAGCGTCGCCGTCGAGCGGGTCTTCAGCCAGCACAACGTCCGCACCGTGATGGGCACCGCCCAGGCCAGCGGGATCGCCGTGCTCGCCGGCGCCCGCGCCGGGCTGCCCGTGCAGACCTACACGCCCAGCGAGGTGAAGGCGGCCGTGACCGGTTCCGGCCAGGCCGACAAGGCGCAGATGACCGCCATGGTCACCCGGCTGCTGCGGCTGGCCGAGCCGCCGAGGCCGGCGGACGCCGCCGACGCCCTGGCCCTGGCCATCTGTCACGTGTGGCGCGGCGGAACGCGTTCCAAGCTGGCCGCCGCGGCCGACCGGGTACGACGAGGAGGAGCCAGATGATCGCCAGCGTGCGCGGGGTGGTGACCGCGACCGGTCCGGACCACGCCGTGGTGGAGGTCGGCGGGGTGGGCCTGGCGGTGCAGTGCGCTCCGGGCACCCTCGCCGACCTGCGCATCGGCCAGCCCGCCCGGCTGGCCACCAGCCTGGTCGTCCGGGAGGATTCGCTCACCCTCTACGGCTTCGCCGACGACGACGCCAAGCAGCTGTTCGAGCTGCTCCAGACCGCCAGCGGCGTCGGCCCCCGGCTGGCCCAGGCCGTACTCGCCGTGCACACCCCCGACGCGGTGCGCAAGGCGATCGCCAACGCCGACACCGCCGCGTTGACCCGGGTGCCCGGCATCGGCAAGAAGGGCGCGGAGCGCCTGGTCCTGGAGCTGCGCGACCGTGTCGGCCCGGTGCCGGTCGGCGCCGACGGCGCGGCCGGGGTCACCGGCGGGGCCTGGCCCGAGCAGGTCCGCCAGGCGCTGGTCGGGCTCGGCTGGACGGCCGGGCAGGCCGACCAGGCGGTGGCCGCGGTGGCGGAGACGATCGACGGTGCCGTGCCGCCGGTGCCGGTCCTGCTCAAGCAGGCCATCCGGCTGCTGGGCCGCACCCGGTGACGGGGGCCGACGGAGGGCTCGTCTCCGCCTACGTGCACGACGCCGACCTCGACGCGGAGGCCACGGTCCGGCCGAAGCGGCTGGAGGAGTTCATCGCCCAGCACCGGGTCCGCGACCAGCTCGACCTGCTGCTCCAGGGCGCGATGCGGCGCGGCTCCCCGCCCGACCACATCCTCCTGTCGGGCCCGCCCGGCCTTGGTAAGACGACCCTGGCCAACATCGTCGCCGCCGAGCTGGGCTCGGGCATCCGGGTGACCAGCGGCCCGGCGATCGAGCGCTCGGGCGACCTGGCGGCGATCCTGACCAGCCTCGCCGAGGGCGACGTGCTCTTCATCGACGAGATCCACCGGATCGCCAAGCCGGCGGAGGAGCTGCTCTACAGCGCGATGGAGGACTTCCGGGTCGACGTGATCGTCGGCAAGGGGCCGGGCGCGACGGCGATTCCGCTGGACGTCGAGCCGTTCACCCTGGTCGGCGCGACCACCCGGTCCGGCCTGCTCACCGGGCCGATGCGCGACCGGTTCGGCTTCGTCGCGCACCTCGACTTCTACTCGCCGGCCGACCTTGAGGTGCTGCTGCGCCGCTCGGCCCGGATCCTCGGCGTGCCGATCACGGACGACGGCGCCGCCGAGGTCGCCGGCCGCTCCCGGGGCACGCCCCGCATCGCGAACCGCCTGCTGCGCCGGGTCCGCGACTTCGCCGAGGTCCGGGCCGACGGGGTGGTCACCCTGGAGACCGCCCGGGCCGCCCTGAAGGTGTACGACGTCGACGCACTGGGCCTGGACCGGCTCGACCGGGCGGTGCTGACCGCGCTGGTCGACTCGTTCCGGGGCGGCCCGGTCGGCCTGTCCACGCTGGCCGTGGCGGTGGGTGAGCAACCGGACACGGTGGAGGAGGTCTGCGAGCCTTTCCTGGTCCGGGCCGGTTTGCTGGCCCGTACGCCGCGCGGCCGGGTCGCCACGGAGGCCGCCTGGCGGCATCTGGGCCGTACGCCGCCGAATGGTACATTTGGCGCTA
This sequence comes from Micromonospora sp. CNZ303, assembly GCF_004345505.1. NCBI lineage: Bacteria > Bacillati > Actinomycetota > Actinomycetes > Micromonosporales > Micromonosporaceae > Micromonospora > Micromonospora sp. CNZ303. Next base: position 7,730 of record NZ_SLVT01000023.1, read on the forward strand.
ATGCTCCTGCGGTGCCCGATCTGTTCTCGACGGATGCCGATCAGCCGTGATGTGAACGTGATCTGTGCCGCATTCGGCGTTCCCAGGTGCAGGGATTAGACTCGCGCCGGTCTGTACAGGACGTGAGAATCCGCTTCCGCTCCGGCGCGCCCGCGCCGGGCCGGGGGCCAATGGGAAGGTCTTTCACCGTGCTTTACGCAGCAGAGGGCGGCGGGGGTGCCGGCAGCCTGACGCCGATCCTCATGATCGCTCTGCTCTTCGGCGTCATGTACTTCATGATGATCCGCCCCCAGCAGAAGCGCCGCCGTGAGGCGGAGTCGATGCAGTCCGCCCTCGCCCCCGGCGACGAGGTGGTCACCATCGGTGGCCTCTACGGCACGGTCACCGGCGTGGACGACGACACTGTCCTGCTCGAGGTCGCGCCCGGTGTGCAGACCCGCTACGCCCGTCCGGCCATCGCCCGGGTCGTCAGCCAGGCGGAGCGCCCCGCCGACGAGCCGGTCGTCGAGGACGCGGACGTCGTCAAGGAATGACGGTCGCTCCCGCCCCGCGCGGGATGGTGGTCGCCGGACTCCGGTGACGACTTTCCCCGACGGGGCAGCGGAGTCGACGTGAAAACTGGATAGTTGGGCCCGACGCCGGAAGCCGGCTCGTCCCGTTCCGCCCGGCGCCCCCGCGCCGAGCCCCGGAGCCGGATGCCGGCCTCCGACGCCGGCCCGTCGGACCCGCCGGCCGGACCGGCCGACACCCGCCGCACCAGCGGCGCGACCGTACAGGGAGACAGGACAGCCGTGGCACCACCTCAGGGACAGATGCGGCCCGGACGGCAACTGGCCGTGCTCGGGCTCATCTTCGTCGTCCTCTATCTTTTGGTGTTCTTCGCGGGCGGCGCCAGCGGCGGCCTGAAGGACAGGCTCGAGCCCAAGCTCGGCCTGGACCTCGTCGGCGGCACGCGGCTGACGCTGGAGGCGACCAACAGCGTCGACGGCCGGCCCCCCACGGCGGAGAACCTCGAAGAGGCCCGCCAGATCATCGAGAGCCGCGTCAACGCCTTCGGCGTCGCCGAGGCCGAGGTGGTCACCGAGGGCAACCGCAACATCGTGATCTCCCTGCCCGGCGAGAACCGCGACCTGACCGAGGTGGGCGACGCCGCCGAGCTGCGCTTCCGCAAGGTGCTCAAGGCCGCCGACGGCAGCGGCGCGGCCACCGCCCCGCCGCCCGCCGCCACCCCGGCCCCGTCCGGCAGCGCGGCCCCGGCCCCGTCGGGCAGCGCGAAGCCCTCGGGCAGCGCCGCCCCGTCGGGCAGCGCCGCCCCGAAGGCGACCGCGTCGCCGAGCGGCGGTCAGGGCGGTATGGCCCCGGCCCCGAGCGCCAGCGCGTCGGCCGCACCGAGCGCCACCCCCTCGGCCGCCGCCCCGGCGCCGAGCGCCAGCGGCGAGCCGGTGCCGCAGAGCATCGAGGAGCAGCGCAAGGCCGTCGAGCAGAAGGTCGGCGCCGCCGCCTGGGCGGCCGCGAGCGGTCTCCAGGCTCCGGCCGACCTGACCGCCGACCCGTCGCTGGCGGAGAAGCTCAAGCCGTTCGCGGCTCTCGACCCGCGCCAGGTCGCGGTGCTGCCGCCGACGATGCAGTTCAACGTGCCGCAGATCAGCTGCGCCCAGCTCGACAAGCGCCCGCCGGCGTCGATCTCGGCTGCCGACCAGCAGGCGGTGGCCTGCGAGGACGGCGTGGCGAAGTACCTGCTCGACCAGGCGAAGGTGCTGGGCACCGACGTCAAGGGCGCCAGCGCGGTGCTGGACCAGACCAGCCAGTGGGTGGTGAGCCTCGACTTCACGGGCGACGGCCAGACCAAGTGGACCAACCTGACCCGCGAGGCGTTCAACAACGAGGGACAGGCCTGCGACGCCACCGCCCTCGGCCAGGACGGCAAGTGCCGCGTCGCCGTCGTGCTGGACAACGAGATCGTCTCCTCGCCCGAGATCCAGGGCGTGCTGACGGGCAACTCGCAGATCACCGGCAACTTCACCCAGAAGGACGCCAGCGCCCTGGCCGGCCAGCTGCGCTACGGCGCGCTGCCGGTGACCTTCGAGGCGCAGGAGCAGCAGAACGTCACCGCCACCCTGGGTGCCAGCCACCTGCGGGCGGGTCTGCTCGCGGCGGGCATCGGCATGCTGCTGGTCATCGTCTACTCGTTCTTCTACTACCGCCTGCTCGGCTCGGTCATCTTCCTGAGCCTGGTCCTCTCGGCGCTGCTGGTCTTCGGCGCGCTGGTGGTGCTCGGCCGGCAGATCGGCTTCACCCTCACCCTCGCCGGCATCGCCGGCATGATCGTGTCACTAGGTGTGGCGGCGGACTCGTTCGTCATCTACTTTGAACGGCTCAAGGACGAGATCCGCGAGGGGCGCAGCCCGCGCAGCGCGGTGCCGCGCGCCTGGATCCGGGCCCGCCGCACGATCATCTCGGCCAACGCGATCACGCTGATGTCGGCGGTGGTGCTCTACGTGGTCTCGGTCGGCACGGTGAAGGGCTTCGCCTTCGCCCTCGGCCTGGCCACAGTCCTGGACCTCGTCGTGGTCTTCCTCTTCCGGCACCCGATCATGACGATGTTCGCCCGCACCTCCGCGTTCCTGTCCCCGCGGGTCAGCGGTCTCGGCCGGGCGCTCCCGCCCCGGACGGCCGAGCCGGCCAAGCCCCGCAACCCGCGCGTCAAGGAGGCCTGAGATGGCAAAGAGTGGTCTCGCGAGCCGCCTCTACCGCGGCGAGGCCGGCCTCGACGTCATCGGCCGGCGCAAGGTCTGGTTCGGCGTGGCGCTCGCGCTGGTCCTGCTGTCGGCGCTCAGCTTCGGGCTGCGCGGCTTCAGCCTCGGCATCGAGTTCGCCGGTGGCAACTCGTTCCAGATCCCGGCCAGCGTCGGCACGCTGGAGCAGACCGAGGTGAAGGTCAAGGACGCCCTGGCCGTGGCTGGCGACGACGCCAAGGTCGTCACCACCCAGAAGGTCGGCGGCACCGGCGGCGACTTCTACGAGGTGCGCACCACCCAGCTCGACACCGAGCAGTCCAACGCCGTCAAGACCGAGATCGCCGAGGAGTTCGGCATCGACGCCGCCACCATCAGCGGCAACCAGGTCAGCGAGGCGTGGGGCAGCCAGGTCACCTCCCGGGCGCTGCTCGGTCTGGTCATCTTCATCGCGGTGGTGATGATCTACCTGATCCTGCGCTTCGAGTGGCGGATGGCGGTCGCCGCGGTCACCTCGCTGATCATGAACCTGATCCTCACCGCCGGCATCTACTCGCTGGTCGGCTTCGAGGTCACCCCGTCGACGGTCATCGGCTTCCTCACGATCCTGGGCTTCGCGCTCTACGACGTGGTGGTGGTCTTCGACAAGGTGCAGGAGAACACGCGCGGCATCACCGCCAACAACAACCAGACGTACGGCGAGGCGGCCAACCTGGCGATCAACCAGAGCCTCATGCGGTCGCTCAACACCTCGGTGGTCGCGCTGCTGCCGGTCGGTGGTCTGCTCTTCATCGGTGCCGGCCTGCTCGGCGCGGGCACCCTGAAGGACCTCGGCCTGGTGCTCTTCGTCGGTATGGCGGTGGCGTTCCTGACCTCGATCCTGCTGGCCACCCCGCTGCTGGTGGTGCTCAAGAACTACGACCCGCGCATCCAGGCGCACAACAAGCGGGTGATGGCCCGCCGGGGCGCGATCGCCCGGGGCGAGGTCACCGGCAAGGGCACCGCCCCGCGTACCGACGAGTCCGACGACGAGCCGGTCGACCCGGAGTCGGCCGCGCTGGCCGGCGCGGCGCCGCGGGTCGGCGCCCGACCGGCTGGGAAGCGCCCGACCGGCGCGCGGAGCGGCCGGCCCGCCGGCGGCGGCGGCAACCGGCCGGGTGGCGGCAAGCGGCGCTGAGCCGAGCCGGGCAGACCCGGTAGGAACCGATCCGACGGCGTCCTTCATGCTGTGCGAGCAGCATGCAGGACGCCGTCGTCGTGAAGGGGAGCGGAACTGCCGTGACGGAGACCCACAGCACCGGGGTACGGGGAGACAGCGGCCCGGCCACCGCCGCGCTGGTCGCCAGCCGGGTGCTCGACGTGCCCGACTTCCCGAAGCCCGGCGTCATGTTCAAGGACCTGATGCCGCTGTTCGCCGACGGCGACACGTTCCGTCAGGTGATCGACGGGATCGTCGCGTACCACGGGCGGGAGTCGTTCGACGCCGTCGTCGGCATCGAGGCGCGCGGGTTCGTGGTCGCTGCCGCCATCGCGTACGCGACCGGGGTCGGCGTCGTGCCGGTGCGCAAGGCCGGCAAGCTGCCCCGACCGGCCTACTCGGCCTCCTACGCCCTGGAGTACGGCGAGGCCACGCTGGAGGTGCACGAGGACGCCTTCACGGCCGGGCACCGGGTGCTGGTGGTCGACGACGTGCTGGCCACCGGCGGCACCGCCGAGGCGACGCTGGACCTGGTGGAGCGGGCCGGAGGGACCGTGGCCGGCTTCACCGTCCTGCTGGAGCTCGCCTTCCTCGGCGGCCGGGATCGGCTGGCCCCGCGCCCCGTGCATGCCCTGTTGACCGTTTGACCCCACCGGCCGTCGGGCGGACCCGGTGCGGACCGTCCGGCGGAGCGGCGGGGCACCGTGCGTGCGGGTAGCATTGCCCTTTGCTGACCGGGCGGGACCCGTCCGGGCGGCGCGAGACCAGGCCGGCCGGCGCACGGTCGGTGACTTCCCGGCGAGCGGTGAGGAGGCCGGTGTCCCACGATGTCGCCCCTCCGGTGGAGGGCACGGTGTACCCGACAGGCGACGCGGACGGCTCGGCGACCGCACCCAACGGTGACGCGCAGGCTCCGGAGGCGGGCCCCGGCGTGACCGTCCCGGCCGAGCCCGTACGCCCCGACACGCCGACGGCCACGGCCGACGGCGCGGGCGCGGCGACCGAGGGGGTCCTGCTTCCGTTCCCCGCCGACGTCGTCGGCGACCACATGCCGAGCGCCGGTTTCGCGCTCTCCACCGCGCCCACCGGCCGCAGGGTCCGGGCGCGGCTGGCGCGGTTCAACGCGCCGTGGCAGTCCTCGCAGGTCAGCGAGGTGCTGGAGCCGCTGATCTCGACCCACCGGGACGCCCACCCCAAGGCGGACGCGCGGCTGCTCCAGCGCGCCTTCGACACAGCGGCCCGCTGGCACTCCGGGCAGTACCGCAAGTCCGGCGACCCCTACATCACCCACCCGCTCGCGGTCGCCACGATCCTGGCCAACCTGGGCATGGACACCACCACCCTGGTCGCCGCGCTCCTGCATGACACGATCGAGGACACGGAATACACCCTCGACCAGATGCGGGCCGACTTCGGTGGCGAGGTGGCGCTGCTGGTCGACGGGGTGACCAAGCTCGACAAGGTCAAGCTGGGCGACGCGGCCAAGGCCGAGACGATCCGCAAGATGGTCGTCGCGATGGCCAAGGACCCGCGGGTGCTGGTGATCAAGCTGGCCGACCGGCTGCACAACATGCGTACCCTCACCTTCCTGCCCCGCCCGAAGCAGGAGCAGAAGGCGAAGGAGACGCTGGAGATCCTGGCCCCGCTGGCCCACCGGCTGGGTATGAACACGATCAAGTGGGAGCTGGAGGACCTGGCCTTCGGCACGCTCTTCCCGAAGCGCTACGAGGAGATCAACCGCCTCATCGGGGAGCACCAGCCGCAGCGCGAGGCGCTGCTGCGCCAGGTGACGCAGAAGGTGCAGACCGACCTGAAGGCCGCCAAGATCAAGGCGGAGACCACGGGGCGGCCGAAGCACCTCTACTCGATCTACCAGAAGATGATCGTGCGGGGTCGCGACTTCAACGACATCTACGACCTGGTCGGGGTGCGGATCCTGGTCGACACGGTGCGGGACTGCTACGCGGCGCTGGGCGTGATCCACGCCAACTGGCAGCCGGTGCCGGGCCGGTTCAAGGACTACATCGCGATGCCCAAGTTCAACATGTACCAGTCGTTGCACACGACGGTCATCGGGCCCACCGGCAAGCCGGTGGAGATGCAGATCCGCACGTACGCGATGCACCGCACCGCCGAGTTCGGCATCGCCGCGCACTGGAAGTACAAGGAGCACAAGGGCACCCAGATCGTCGGCCCGCCCGCGCACATCGACGAGATGACGTGGCTGCGCCAGCTGCTGGACTGGCAGCGGGAGGCGGCCGACCCGAGCGAGTTCCTCGACGCGCTGCGCTTCGACCTGTCCAGCCAGGAGGTGTACGTCTTCACCCCGAAGGGTGACGTCATCCCGCTGCCGACCGGCTCCACGCCGGTGGACTTCGCGTACGCGGTGCACACCGAGGTCGGGCACAAGTGCATCGGGGCGCGGGTCAACGGCAAGCTGGTGCCGCTGGAGTCGACGCTGTCCAACGGCGACGTGATCGAGATCTTCACGTCGAAGTCCGACACGGCCGGCCCGACGCAGGACTGGCTGGGCTTCGTCAAGAGCCCGCGGGCGCGGACGAAGATCCGGCAGTACTTCAACAAGGAGCGGCGCGAGGAGGCGATCGAGGCCGGCAAGGACGCGATCGTCAAGGCGATGCGCAAGCAGGGCATGCCGTTGCAGCGGATGCTCACCTCCGACGCGCTGATGGCGATCGCCCGGGACCTGCACCTGGCCGACGTGGCCTCCCTCTACGCGGCGGTCGGCGACAGCCAGGTCTCCGCCCAGTCGGTGGTGCAGAAGCTGATGGCCGCGTACGGCGGCGAGGAGGGCGCGGCGGAGGACATCGCCGAGACCGCCGTCGCCACCCGTCCGCCCCGCAGCCGGCAGAGCAGCGCCGACCCCGGCGTGGTCGTACGCGGGGTCAGCGACGTGTGGATCAAGCTGGCGCGCTGCTGCACGCCGGTTCCGCCGGACTCGGTCTTCGGTTTCGTCACCCGCTCCGGCGGCGTCAGCGTGCACCGCGACGACTGCGCCAACGCCGAGGACCTGCGGGCGCAGGCCGAGCGGGTGGTCGAGGTGAGTTGGAAGCTCACCTCGGCGTCGACGTTCCTGGTCGCCATCCAGGTCGAGGCGCTGGACCGGCACAAGCTGCTCGCCGACGTGACCCGGGTGCTCTCCGAGGAGCGGGTGAACATCCTCTCCGCCACGGTCACCACCACCCGCGACCGGGTGGCGGTGAGCCGGTTCAGCTTCGAGATGGCGGACCCGAAGCACCTGGGCCACCTGCTGGCGGCGGTCCGTAAGGTGGACGGCGTCTTCGACGCCTACCGCGTCACCTCGGGCGCCTGACCCCGCCCGACCCTTCGCACGACGGCGCGCCCCGGCCCGGCACCGACAGAGCCGGGGCGCCCCGCTCTGCCGCCCCTGCGGCCCTCCCACCCGTCCCCACCCGCACCCCTGGCCCTCCGGGCACCCCTGCACCTCGGGCTTTCCTGCCCCTTGGTGATCATGAGGTTGGCGGCAGCCAGGGAGATCGAGATCGCCGCCAACCTCATGATCACCGAGAGCGGGCCGGGTGGTGGGCGGGGAGGGTGGGTCGGGTGGGAGAACGTGGGACAGGGAAGCGCCCGCCGGCATCGCCGGCGGGCGCTCGTCGTACGGCTGGGTGTGGATCAGCCCTGGGGGGCGCTCATGGTGAGCTTGTTGATGACGACTTCCTTTTTCGGGTGGCCGCCACCGGCCTGCTTCGCGAAGGCCTTGTCGTCGCCCGCCGCCGCGACCTGCTTCACGAGGTCCATGCCGCCGGTGACGGTGCCGAGGACGGTGTAGTTCGGGTCCAGCGGCGAGTCGCCGTAGACGATGAAGAACTGGCTGCCCGTGCTGCCCGGCTGGCCCGAGTTGGCCATCGCGATCACGCCCTCCGGGTACGGGGGCCGCTTGTCGGTGGGCAGGTTCTCCTCGGCGAGCCGGTAGCTCGGGCCGCCGGTGCCGTCGGTCTGGCGCCAGCCCTTGCCCGTCGCGCCGGGGTCACCGCACTGGAGCACCTTGATGCCCTCGGTCACCAGCCGGTGGCACTTGCTGTTGTCGAAGAAGTTCTTCTCCGCCAGGTGGGTGAAGCTGCCCGCGGTGCAGGGCACCGCCGACCGGTCGATCGTGGCGGTGATCGGGCCCAGGTTGGTGTCGATCGTCATCGTCTGGGTGCCCGTGGCCGACTGCTGCACGGGCGGCACCCCGACGTCCTTGATCTGCGGGGACCGCTGGTCGGCGGGGATCTCGGTCCAGGCGCACTGCACGTTGCCGGCACCCGGGCCGGCGGTGTCGGTCTTGTCGTCGTCTCCGCCGAGGGTGGTGACGAGCCAGACCGTGCCGGCGACGACGAGGACCAGGACCGAGGCGGCCCCCACGATCGCCTGGGTCTGCCGGCGCTTGCGGGCCCTGGCCGCGCGCTCGGCCATCTCCTTCTCGAGCCGGGCGCGCGCCGCCGCGCGCTGCCGCTCTCTGGTGGACGTCACGCCTGGATCCTCCTGGGCTGTCGGGTGGCGCGGTCGGTGCCGCTGCGATTGGTGGGGCGGCCGGGTCAGCCGGCGCTCGGGCTGGCCGCCGGAGCGCCCGAAGCGGGCGGCGTCGGTGCCGAGGTCGCCTGCGCCACGGGCTCGCCGACGGTCAGGCTCTGCACGACCACGTCGTCGTCCTTGGGCTTGACCTTCGCCCCCGTCCCATTGTCCACGGTCGGTTTGGCACCGATCTTCGCCACCACGTCGATCCCACCGGTGACCCGGCCGATGATCGGATACTTCGGGTCGGCCGTGGTGAAGTCCTTGAAGAACATCAGGAACTGGCTGCCGTTGGCGCCCGGCGGGTTGGCGATCATCGCGACCGTGCCCTTCGGGTACGTCGCGGGCTGGCCGGCGGCGGGGCTGGCCGACGGTGACGGCGCGGTGGGCACGTTCTCGTCGTAGAACGAGTAGGTGGGGCCGCCGAGCCCGGTGCCGCTCGGGTCGCCGCAGCGCACCGCGCCCTCGGCGGTGATCTCGTGGCACTTGGTGTTGTCGTAGAACGACCGGCTGGACAGGTGGGCGATGCTCGCCGCCGCGCACGGGGCGCCGGCCAGGTCCAGCTCGACGGTGATCGGCGCACCCTGGTTGGTGGTGACCGTCATCGCACGTACGCCGTCGGTGGGCAGCCCCTCGGTGGCCGGGGTGCCGACGTCCTTGAGGTTGGTGTTCGCGGTGGCGTCCTGCGGCGTCCAGAGGCAGACGTCCTCGGCGGCCGTGTTCTCCTTCGGCTCGTCGTCGAAGGCGCCCAGCGCCCACGCCGAGCCGCCCACGATCAGCGCGAGGACGACGGCGACGCCGACTCCGGCCTGGATCTGCCGACGACGCTTGACGGCGGCGGCCCGGCGGGCGAGTTGCCGGTCGAGCTTGGCGCGCGCCAGTTTGCGCTGCCGGTCCCTGCTGGAAGCCACCCGTGCTCCCCTTCCTCTACCCTGGTCGTCACCGGTGGTCGGGCGTCCTGCGCCCGTTCGGCGGCAGGTGCGCCACGCCACACGCCCGCCAGAGTGTACGGCTACCGACTGGGAAAGTGGTGTACGAGGTCCGGGCCGGGTTTATCGGAACGCGTCACTGCGCCCGGCGGAGCCCCCGCGACGCACGCGATCGGCGCCGCACGCGGTGCCCGGGACGGGGCGCGATCGGCGCCACGCGGGGCGCCCCGGACGCACGCGCAGAACCTCCTCGCCCCGCCCGATAGGCTGCTGACAGGCAACCCACTCGACGGAAGGGGAGCGGACGTGCTCGTGGCCGGCTTTCCCGCGGACGCCTTCGGCACCAACTGCTACGTGGTCGCCGCCGCGCCGGGGGAGCAGTGCGTGGTGGTCGACCCCGGCATCGGGGTGCTCGACCGGCTCGACGCCCTGCTGGCCGAGCATCGGCTGCACCCGGCCGCCGTCCTGCTCACCCACGGCCACCTCGACCACACGTTCTCGGTGGCGCCGGTCTGCGGCGCGCGCGGCATCACCGCGTACGTGCACCCCGGCGACCGGGAGATGCTCGCCGACCCGGCCAAGGGGCTGTCGGCGGATCTCAGGGCGCTCTTCGGCGGGCGGCTGCCGTACACCGAGCCGGAGGACGTCGCCGAGCTGACCGACGGCGCCACGCTCGCCCTCGCCGGGTTGGAGATCACCGTCGACCACGCCCCGGGCCATACCGGCGGGTCGGTGCTCTTCCGACTGCCGGCCGCCGGCTCGTCGTGGGATGCGGAGCAGCTCTGCCTCTCGGGCGACGTCCTGTTCGCCGGCTCCATCGGCCGCACCGACCTGCCGGGCGGCAGCATGACGAGGATGGTCACCAGCCTCCGGGACAAGATCCTCCCGCTGGCCGACGACACCGTCGTGCTGCCCGGCCACGGCCCCGCGACCACCATCGGCCGCGAGCGCGCGACCAACCCGTACCTCGTCGAGGTGGCGGGTGGCGGCGCGCGACCGGCGGCCCCCGCCCGCGGCCTCTGACCGGCCGCACCGACTTCTCGCCCCGCGGCCGTGGCCGGCCGCGCCGACTCTTCGCCCGCGCCGACCGCGCGGGACCGCGAACGGAGCATCATGAGCAAGCCCACGCCCATCTCCGGCTTCCCGGAGTGGACGCCCGCGCAGCGGATGATCGAGCAGTACGTCCTCGACAGGATCCGCGACACCTTCGAGCTGTACGGCTTCGCCCCGCTGGAGACCCGCGCGGTGGAGCCGCTGGACCAGCTGTTGCGCAAGGGGGAGACCTCAAAGGAGGTCTACCTGATCCGGCGGCTCCAGGCCGACGCCGACGGCCCGACCGGCGACGACGCGCTCGGCCTGCACTTCGACCTGACCGTGCCGTTCGCCCGCTACGTGCTGGAGAACGCCGGCAAGCTCCAGTTCCCGTTCCGCCGCTACCAGATCCAGAAGGTGTGGCGGGGCGAGCGGCCGCAGGAGGGGCGCTACCGCGAGTTCCTCCAGGCCGACATCGACATCGTCGACCGCGACACCCTCGCCCCGCACCACGAGGCGGAGATGCCGCTGGTGATCGGCGACGCGCTGCGCTCGCTGCCGATCCCGCCGGTGCGGATCCAGGTCAACAACCGCAAGATCTGCGAGGGCTTCTACCGGGGCATCGGGCTGACCGACCCGGAGTCGGCCCTGCGCGCGGTGGACAAGCTCGACAAGATCGGCCCGGCGAGGGTGGCCGAGTTGCTGGCGCAGACGGCCGGGGCGAGCGAGGCGCAGGCCAAGGCGGTCCTGTCGCTGGCGGAGATCTCCGCCCCGGACGCCTCCTTCGCCGACGCCGTCCGCGCGCTGGGCGTCAGCGACCCGATGCTCGACGAGGGGGTCGAGGAGCTGGTCCGGGTGGTGGAGACGGCCGCCGCGCACTCGCCGGGGCTCTGCGTGGCCGACCTGCGCATCGCCCGGGGCCTGGACTACTACACGGGCACGGTCTACGAGACCCAGCTGATCGGCTACGAGCGGTTCGGCTCGATCTGCTCCGGCGGCCGGTACGACAACCTGGCCAGCGCCGGTGCCACCCGCTTCCCGGGGGTGGGCATCTCGATCGGGGTGACCCGGCTGCTGGGACTGCTCTTCGGCGCCGGCGCGCTGTCGGTGTCGCGGGACGTGCCGACCTGTGTCCTGGTCGCGGTGACCACCGAGGATCAGCGCGCCGCCAGCAACCGGGTGGCCGAGGCGCTGCGCTCGCGGGGTGTGCCGACCGAGGTGTCGCCGAGCGCGGCGAAGTTCGGCAAGCAGATCCGCTACGCCGAGCGGCGGGGCATCCCGTACGTCTGGTTCCCCGGCGCGGACGGCGCGGCCGACGAGGTGAAGGACATCCGTTCCGGCGAGCAGACCGCCGCCGCGGCGGGGGAGTGGACGCCGCCCCGGGCGGACCTCAGGCCGCTGGTCAGCTGAGACATTACTGGCGCGTACGCGCGATCGGACCTACGGTGGCGTAAGTTACGCCACCGTAGGGAGATCGTCGTGACCGCACTCAGCCAGACCGCCCTGCTCCTCGAACTGGAACCCGTCGTCGAGAAGAACCTCGACCGTCACCTGGCCATCGCCAAGGAGTGGTTCCCGCACGAGTACGTGCCCTGGAGCGAGGGGCGCACCTTCGACGGGCCGCTGGGCGGCGAGGCGTGGGCGGAGAGCGACTCGACGATCCCTGACGTGGCCCGTACGGCGCTGATCGTCAACCTGCTGACCGAGGACAACCTGCCCTCGTACCACCACGAGATCGCCACCCTCTTCGGCCGCGACGGCGCCTGGGGCACGTGGGTGCACCGGTGGACCGCCGAGGAGGGTCGGCACGGCACCGCCATCCGGGACTACCTCACCGTCACCCGGGCGGTGGACCCGGTGGCGCTGGAGCGGGCCCGCATGACGCACATGTCCGCCGGCTACGCCAACGTCCACGACGACGAGGTGCTGCACTCCCTGGCGTACGTCTCGTTCCAGGAGTTGGCCACCCGGATCTCGCACCGCAACACGGGCCGGGCCACCGGCGACCCGGCCTGCGAGGCGCTGCTGGCCCGGGTCGCGGCCGACGAGAACCTGCACATGGTCTTCTACCGCAACCTGCTGGCCGCCGCCTTCGAGCTGGCGCCGAGCCAGGCGATGCGGGCGGTCGCCGACGTGGTGGCCGACTTCCAGATGCCCGGAAACGGCATCGACGGCTTCGCCCGCAAGTCCGTGGCGATCGCCCTCGCCGGCATCTACGACCTGCGCCAGCACCGCGACGAGGTGGTGGCGCCGGTGCTGCGCCAGTGGGACGTCTTCAACGTGACGGGGCTCGACGCCGACGGCGAGGCCGCCCGCGACCAGATCGCGACGCACCTGGACGACCTGGACCGCGCCGCCTCCCGCTTCGAGGAGAAGCGCGCCGCCCGCGCCGCCCGCCTGGCCTCCCGCTGACCCCCGCCTCGCCCTCGCCTCGTCGATCATGCAGTTGTGGCGGGGGACGGAAGCCGTGAACCGCCAGTATCCCGGCACCGCAACTGCATGATCGACTACTCGGTGGGTGGGGGGTCCAGGGGGAAGAGGAGGCAGGTGGAGGTGGCGTGGGCGATCAGGCGCGACTTCGCGTCGAGCAGCTTCGCCTCGGCCAGGGCGGTGCGGCGGCCGCTCTGCAGGACGGTGCCCTCGCAGCGCAGCGTGCCGCTCGCGACGGTGACCGGTCGGAGGAACTTCACGTTCAGGTCCAGCGAGGTGTAGCCGACCCCGGCCGGCAGGGTGGTGTGCACCGCGCACGCCGCGGCGGTGTCCAGCAGGGTGGAGATGACGCCGCCGTGCACGGTGCCGAGCGGGTTGTAGTGGAACTCCTGGGGGACCAGTTCGACGGCCACCCACCCCTCGTCGGCCTCCATCCTGGACATGTCGACCAGGTGCATGATGGGCGGCGCCGCCAGCTCGCCGGCGATCATCGCGCGGAGCAGTTCCAGGCCGCCGCGCCGGCCGACGTGCGCGGCGTTGATGCCCGGGTCGGCCCACGAGAAGGTACGGCTACGCACCGGATCCTGCGTCTGTGTCATGGACCCAGCCTGGCAGCGCGTTGCTGAGTCTGTCAATCAGACCTAGCCTGGAGCGCATGAGACCCGCGGCACTGGACTGGTCGGTGGAGAACTGCACCATCGCCCGGGCGATGGAGATCCTCGGCGAGCGGTGGACCCTCGTCGTCCTGCGCGAGGTCTTCAACGGCGTCCGCCGCTTCGACGACATGCGGGTGCGCACCGGCGTCCCCCGGCAGGTGCTGACCAACCGGCTGGCGATGCTGGTGGAGCGCGGCGTCCTGCGGCGCGAGCCCTATCGGGAGCCCGGCAGCCGGGAGCGCCACGAGTACCGGCTCACCGGGATGGGGCTCGACCTGTGGCCGGTGCTGGTCGCCGTCCTCGGCTGGGGGGACCGCTACCTGGCCGACCCGGAGGGCTCGCCGCTCACGGTCGCCCACCGCGACTGCGGCGGCGAGGTCCGCGTCGAGCTGCGCTGCGAGCGCGGGCACGAGGTCGACCGGCCGCGCGACGTGGTGCCGCGGCCGGGGCCCGGGGCGCGCCGCCGCACCGGCTGACCCCCGTCGGCGGGCTGGCCGCCGGCCGGCAGGACGAGGGCGGTCAGGGCGGGAGGGGGGCGGACCGCCGGGCCGCGCGTACCGGATGGTGGGACGGTGGAGCGAAGCGTATCGACGTACGCCTGTGTCCACGATGGTTCGCGCCGATGACCTCGGCAGCCGGGGCGAAAAGGACAAAGTCGGGTCTTGCATACGAACTCAAGTATGTGAATACTTCAGTGTGCTCGGCCGGTACCCCCAGATCGGCAGGGCTGCTCCCGGCTCGTGTCGCCCCGGCGCGGGTCTGTCACCCCTTCTGGAGGTTGTTGCATGCGACCCACGAGGTCCTCGCTCCGTCGTGCCGCCGTCGTCGCCGCGGCCGGCGCCATGGTCGCCGGCTCGCTGATCGGCGCGCCCGCCCAGGCCGCACCCTCGTTCGCTTCGCCCGACGCCGCCGCCGGCCTGGCCGAGCGCCTCGGCGACCGGTCCGCCGGCACGTACGCCGACGCCAACGGCAAGATGGTCGTCACCGTGACCGACGCGCTCGCCGCCCGGCAGGTCAGCGCCGCTGGCGCCACCCCGAAGATCGTCAAGCGCGGCGCCAGCGAGCTGGCCCGGGCCACCTCGGAGCTGGACCGCTCCGCCAAGATCCCCGGCACCGCGTGGTGGACCGACCCCGCCACCAACCAGGTTGTCGTCTCCGTCGACAGCACCGTCACCGGCGCCAAGCTGGAGCGCGTCAAGGCCGCCGCCGAGCGGATGAACGGCGCGATCCGGATCGAGGCCGAGGCCGGCGTGCTCGGCACCCGCATCTCCGGCGGCCAGGCCATCTACGCCGGTGGCGGCGGTCGCTGCTCGCTCGGCTTCAACGTCCGCAGCGGCAGCACCTACTACTTCCTGACCGCCGGGCACTGCACCAACATCTCGGCCAGCTGGTACAGCAACTCCGCCCAGACCAACCTGCTGGGCAGCCGCACCGGCACCAGCTTCCCCGGCAACGACTACGGCATCGTGCGGCACAACAACTCCGCCAACGCCGCCGGCAACGTCTCCCTCTACAACGGCAGCTTCCGGGACATCACCGCCGCCGGCAACGCCTACGTCGGCCAGTCGGTGCAGCGCTCCGGCAGCACCACCGGCCTGCGCGGCGGCTCGGTGACCGCGCTCAACGCCACGGTGAACTACGCCGAGGGCTCGGTCTCCGGCCTGATCCGCACCAACGTCTGCGCCGAGCCGGGCGACAGCGGCGGCTCGCTGTTCAGCGGCACCATCGCCCTGGGTCTGACCTCCGGTGGTAGCGGCAACTGCCGCACCGGTGGCACGACCTACTTCCAGCCGGTCGGCGAGGCGCTGAGCCGCTACGGCGTCAGCATCTTCTGATCGATCGCACCGCAACGGGCCGCCGGGTGATCCCGGCGGCCCGTCCGCGTACCCGTGACGGTTCGCCGGACTCGAGCGGGCGGGCCGGGGTACGTTCCGGTCGGTGAGCGACTCCCCGACCCCGCCCGCCGACGCCGTCGCGTCCGCCTGGGCCCCGCTGCGGCTCGCCGCGTTCCGCAGCCTCTGGCTGGCGGTCCTGGCCAGCAACGTGGGCACCTGGATGCAGACCGTCGGCGCCCAGTGGCTGCTCGTCGAGGAGGCCAACGCCTCGACCCTGGTGTCGCTGGTGCAGACCGCCAGCATGCTGCCCGTGCTGCTGCTCGCCCTGCCGGCCGGCGCGCTGGCGGACACCCTCGACCGCCGCCGGCTGCTGATCGGGGTGCAGTTCTTCCTGGCCACCGTCGGCGTGCTGCTGACCGGCCTCACCGCCGCCGACCGGATGCCGCCGGCGCTGCTGCTCACCCTGACGTTCGCCCTCGGCGTCGGGCAGGCGCTGACCCTGCCGGCCTGGCAGGCGGTCATCCCCGAGCTGGTGCCCCGCTCCCAGCTCGTCTCGGCCTCGGCGCTCGGGTCGATCAGCGTGAACCTGGCCCGCGCGGTCGGCCCGGCGGTGGCCGGGGTGCTGGTCGCCCGGGCCGGCGTCGCCACCGTCTTCGCCGTCAACGCGGTGTCGTTCGCCGTCTTCGCGCTGGCGCTGCTGCGTTGGCGGCCGGAACGGGCCGGCGGCGACGACCTGCCGGAGCGGTTCACCGCCGCGTTGCGCGCCGGCGGCCGGTACGTGCGGCACTCGCCGGTGGTCCGCCGGATCCTGCTGCGCGCCGCACTGTTCGTGGTGCCGGGCAGCGCGCTGTGGGCCCTGCTGCCCCTGGTTGCGAGCCGCCGCCTGCACCTGGGCGCGGGCGGGTACGGCGTGCTGCTCGCCGCGCTCGGCGTCGGTGCGGTGGCCGGCGCCCTCGTACTGCCCCGGATCCGGCTGGCGCTCTCCACCAACCGGCTTCTGCTGCTGGCCGGCCTGGTCTATGCCGCCGTCCTGGTGGTGCTCGCCCTGGCGCCGGGCCCGGTGCCGGTCGCCCTGGCCCTGGTGCCTGCCGGCATGGCCTGGATGACAGTGCTGTCCAGCGTCAACGCCGCCATGCAGCTCTTCCTGCCCGGCTGGGTACGCGCCCGCGGCCTCTCCGTCTACCAGATGGTCTTCGCCGGCGGGCAGGCGCTCGGCGCGGTCGCCTGGGGTGCCCTCGGCGAGCTGACCAGCCTCGTGGTGGCGCTCGCCGCGGCGGCCGGGACGATGGCGGTCGGCGCGGTGACCGTACCGCTCTGGCCGCTGCGCGAGACCCGGGGCCTCGACCGGGACCCGGCCGTATGGTGGCCGGAGCCGCACCTGACGCTGCCCGCGGACCCACGCGGCGGGCCGGTGCTGGTGACCGTCTCCTACACGGTGCCGCCGGAGCGGCAGGCGGAGTTCGTCGCGGCGATGCGCCTGGTGGGCAGGTCCCGACGGCGTACGGGGGCGATGCGCTGGGGCCTGTTCCGCCCGGGCGAACGGGAGGACGGCTTCGTCGAGGTCTACCAGGTGCCGTCGTGGGAGGAGCACCTGCGCCAGCACGGCGGCAGGCTCACCGGCGCCGACCGGGGCGTCGAGGAGCGGGCCCGGGCGCTGACCGTCGGGGAGATCGTGGTGAACCACCTCCTGCCGGCCGACGCGGGCGACTGACCGGGCGTCAGCCGGCGGTGACGCTCGCGCCGGTGAACACGACCGCGCCGTCCGGGAACTCACACTGGATCCGTAGGACGAGTTCGTCGGCCCCCTCCACATCCGCGACGAGGTCACGGGGGGTGCTCATCCGCGCGTCGAACTGCTGCCCCCGTACGACCCGAGTGACGGTGGCGTCCTTCTCGTGGATCGCCACCTGCGCGTAGACGAGGACCGCGCCCTCTCGGTCGTCCGGTGACGGGAAATACGGCCGGACGGTAGCGGTCAGGTCGAGAAAACGTCGCTGCAACCGGAACGCGACCTCCCGCTGCTTGTCCGATCCGGTGTTTCTCGGGCAATTGATGACGATCGACCTGTCGTATTCCGGGCGGCCGGTCAGTTGCCGTGGAAGTTTCGCGAGATTGGCCGCACCGGCCTCGACCGGCAGCGTGTCCAGTCGGACCGCGCTCGGCGATCCGGCCGGCGCAACCGTGGCCTCCCCGGAGGCGGGTGGGTTGACCGGGCCACCCTCCGGCGCACGTGTCGGTGTGGCGGAGGGGTCTGCCTTTCTCCACCCGAGGTCCCACCCGGAGACGTCCCGCGCGAGGGTGAGTGCGGTGAACAGCACACCCAGCACGGTGAATATCAACGTCACCCGCACGAAGGGGTTCGCCGCCCGGCTCTGGCCCGATTCTCCCATGTCTCGCAGCATCCCTTCGCCATGGCCGTGGCCGTTCGGTCCCACGCAGAGGTCTGTCAAAGTATTGTCACCTTCGCGCTGTCGAAGGTTACTCCGCCCGGGTTGTCGCGCATTCCTGATAGCGTGCGGGCTCAGCCGGTGAGCACTGGCGGCCCGGCGATGACGAATCGACCTCTGCCATTGCAGGAGGTGGTAGGAGTGAAGCAGCCCGACCCCTCGCGGGAGCCGTCCGCGAATCCTCCGGCGACGTCGCATCAGCCCGGCACGACGCCTCCCTCGCCGCCACTCGGCGGCACCGGGGTCCCGCCGCCGTGGCCGCCGAGCGCAACGCGCGCCCCGTCCGCGCCGCCACCGGGCGGTACTCGGGGCAACCGATTCGGCGCGGTGGTGCTCGGCATCGCGGTGCTGGCCCTGCTGGCGTCGTTCGGTTCCGCCGTCGTCTCCTGGCGGGCGCTCGACCAGGCGCGCACGGCGCGCGACATCGCGTCGGCCCGCTCGCCGCTCGTCGCGACCACCGCCACGCCCACCAGCTCCGAGTCGTCCTCCCGCCCGTCGTCGAGTGAGCCGCCGGAAACACCTGACGGCGGAGGCGGGCCGGGGGAGGCGCCGCGCCCGCCGGGGCAGCCTCCGGTGCTCAACGAGCGGACCGTCTACCAGGAGAAGTACGAGGCGCAGAGTCTGACGCTCAACCCGGCGAAGTGCTTCGCCGAGATGTACGTCGATCTCGATGAGCCGCGGGCGAACGTCGGCCTCGGCAGCTCCGATCTGACGTTCAGTCCGGACTGCCAGGCGGGAGCGCCGTACGTGCAGTTGGGCGCGGGCGTGGACGGCAGTGAGGCAGCGCGCGCCGGTATGCGGCCGCAGGAGTGCGCGGACGCGATCCGCGCCGCGCCGATCGCCGAGAATGCGGAGGTGCCGCTGCGCAAGGGCACCTGGCTCTGCGTCAGCACCAGCTACGCCAAGGCCCGAGAGCGGCGCGACGACTGGCGGATGGTGCTGGTCGAGGTCGTCTCGATCAGCAATGAGCGCTCGGTCGTCCTCCGGGCCACCGCCTGGAACATCCCGGAGGACTGAGGCTGGGGTATGCCGCCGTCGTCGGCGGAGTCGACGGACCACCCGACGCGGAGCACGGACCCTCACGGGTGGCGCGGACTCACGTCCGGCAGGGCTGACAGAATGCCAGGGGTAACGGTGTACCGCAGATGAGGAGACGCGAGTCGTGATCCGTACCCATGACGCCGGCAGCCTGCGCGCGACGGACGCCGGCACCACGGTGACGCTCGCCGGGTGGGTGGCCCGCCGGCGCGACCACGGCGGCGTGATCTTCGTCGACCTGCGCGAGGCGTCCGGCGTGGTCCAGGTGGTGTTCCGCGAGGAGGACGCGCACGCGCTGCGCAACGAGTTCTGCGTCCGCGTGACCGGCGAGGTGACCCGCCGCCCCGAGGGCAACGAGAACCCGGAGCTGCCGACCGGCGAGATCGAGGTGACCGCCGCCGAGCTGGAGGTGCTCTCCGAGGCGGCGCCGCTGCCCCTGCCGGTGGACGACCAGGTCGAGGCCGGTGACGACATCCGGCTGCGCTACCGCTACCTCGACCTGCGCCGCAGCGGCCCGGCGAAGGCGATGCGGCTGCGCTCGCGCGCCAACCAGCTCGCCCGCACGGTGCTGCACGAGCGGGACTTCCTGGAGATCGAGACGCCGACGCTGACCCGGTCCACGCCGGAAGGCGCCCGCGACTTCCTGGTGCCGGTGCGCCTTCAGCCCGGCAGTTGGTACGCGCTGCCGCAGTCGCCGCAGCTGTTCAAGCAGCTGCTGATGGTCGGCGGCATGGAGCGGTACTACCAGATCGCCCGCTGCTACCGCGACGAGGACTTCCGCGCCGACCGGCAGCCGGAGTTCACCCAGCTCGACATCGAGATGTCCTTCGTCACCGAGGACGACGTCATCGACCTCGGCGAGGCGATCGTCTCGGCGCTCTGGAAGGACCTGGCCGGCCACGAGATCTCCCGGCCGATCCCGCGCATCACCTGGCACGACGCGATGGCCCGCTACGGCTCCGACAAGCCCGACCTGCGCTACGGCGTCGAGCTGACCGAGCTGACCGACTACCTGCGCGGCACCGAGTTCCGGGTCTTCGCGGGCGCGATCGACGCGGGCGGCTACGTCGGCGCGGTCGTCATGCCCGGTGGCGCGGCGCAGAGCCGCAAGGAACTCGACGGCTGGCAGGACTGGGCCAAGGCGCGCGGCGCGCGCGGCCTCGCGTACGTGGTGCTCGACGCCGAGACCGGCGAGGCGCGCGGGCCGGTGGCGAAGAACCTCTCCGCCGAGCACCTGGGCGGGCTCGCCGACGCGGTCGGCGCGAAGCCGGGCGACGCGGTCTTCTTCGCCGCCAGCACGAACATCCGCGAGGCGCAGGAGCTGCTCGGCGCGGCCCGGATCGAGATCGCCAAGCGGGCGGGCCTGGTCGACGAGAGCGCCTGGGCGTTCTGCTGGGTGGTCGACGCGCCGATGTTCGAGAAGACGGACGAGGGCGGCTGGACGGCCGTGCACCACCCGTTCACCTCGCCGAACGCCGAGTGGGTCGACCGGTTCGAGGAGGCGCCGGACCGGGCGCTGGCGTACGCGTACGACATCGTCTGCAACGGCAACGAGATCGGCGGCGGCTCGATCCGTATCCACCGGGGCGACGTGCAGAAGCGGGTCTTCGAGCTGCTCGGCATCACCCCCGAGGAGGCGCAGGACAAGTTCGGCTTCCTGCTGGAGGCGTTCAAGTACGGCGCCCCGCCGCACGGCGGCATCGCGTTCGGCTGGGACCGGGTCTGCATGCTACTCGCCGGGGCGGACTCGATCCGCGAGGTCATCGCCTTCCCGAAGACCCGGGGCGGCTTCGACCCGCTGACCGGCGCGCCCACGCCGATCACCGGCCAGCAGCGCACCGAGGCCGGCATCGACGCCAAGCCGAAGCCGCAGGCCGCCCCGCACACCGGCACGGCCGGCCCGGCCGCCCCGGTCTCCGACCCCACCTGATCCCACCCGCCTTCCCCCTTCGAGCCCGAGCCCGAGATCGAGCCGGGGCCCTCGCCCCGGCTCGTCCTCGTGTGTCGATCAAGAGGTTTGCGTCATGATCTGCGCGACGACATGACGCAAACCTCTTGATCGTCTGTGGGAGGGAAGAGCGGAGGGGGCGGGACATGAGGCTGCTCGTGGTGGGAGCCAGCGGGTTTCTGGGCGCCCAGGTGTGCCGGCAGGCGGTGGGTGCCGGCTGGTCGGTGGTGGGGACGTACCACTCGGGCCCGGTCGAGGTGCCGGGCGTCGAGACGCGCCGGCTCGACGTGACGGACCGGACCGCCGTGCGCGAGCTGGTCGCCCGGGTCCGCCCCGAAGCCGTGGTCGGCACCCCCTACCGGTACGGCGATTGGGCAGTCACCGCCGACGGGGCCGCCCACGTCGCGTACGCCGCCGCCGAGGCGGGGGCGCGGCTCGTGCACGTGTCCAGCGACGCCGTGCACGCCGGCCGCCCGGAGCCGTACGCCGACGACGAGCCGCCCAGCCCGATCTTCCCGTACGGGGCGGCCAAAGCGGCGGCCGAGACCGCCGTCCGTGTCCTCGACCCGGGCGCGGTGCTGGTGCGTACCTCGCTGATCGTCGGGGAGGGGAGCAAGCAGATCCAGCTCTGCCGCGAGGCGCTCGCCGGCCGGGCGAGCCTGTTCACCGACGAACTGCGCTGTCCGATCGACGTCACCGACCTGGCCGCCGCCGTGCTGGAGCTTCTCGGCACCGACTACGCCGGCCCGCTCAACGTGGCCGGTCCGGACGCGGTCAGCCGCGCGGAACTGGGCCTGTTGGTCGCCGCGCACGCCGGCATCGACCCGGCCGGCATGAAGACCACCTCCGGCGCCGCTGCCGGCGTGCTCCGCCCCGCGGAGGTGCGCCTCGACTCCACCCGCGCCGCCGGGCTGCTCGGCACCCGCCTGCGCGGGGTGCGCGAACTGCTCACCCGCTGACCCGCCCGGGACGACCCGCCCGGGACGACCCGCCCGGGACGACCGGCCCGGGACGACCGGCCCGGGACGACCGGCCCGGGACGACCGGCCCGGGACGACCGGCCCGGGACGACCCGCCCGGGACGACCCGCCCGGGACGACCCGTGCCGGGTGCGCACGCCGTCGTCGATGCACACTTTCTGTGCAGAACTCTTGTGCACAGAAAGTGTGCACAGGTATTGTGCGTTCATGGAGAACGCACCGCGCGCCGTCCACCTCGACAATCGGCAGGTCCGCGTCCTGGCCCATCCGCTGCGGATGCGGCTGCTCGGCACGCTGCGGGCGGACGGGCCCGCGACCGCCACCACGCTGGCCGAGAAGCTGGACACCAACACGGGAGCGACCAGCTACCACCTGCGGCAGCTCGCCGAGGTGGGGCTGGTGACGGAGGACCTCGACCGGGGCACCGGGCGGCAGCGGTGGTGGCGGGCTGCCCACGACATCAGCAACTTCGAGCCGACCGACTTCGACGACGACCCGGACGCCCGGGCGGCGGTGCAGTGGATCCAGGCCGACCAAGTGCGGCTGCTGGCCGAGCAGGCCGAGCGCTGGATGGCCGCCGAGCACGGCTACTCCCGGCAGTGGCGCGACGCCGCCGGCATGAGCGACGTGCTGCTGACGCTCGGTCCGGCGCGGCTGCGGGCCCTCAACGACGAGATGTGGCAGCTGCTCGAGCGCTACCGTGACGAACCGGTGCCCGACGAGCCGGAGGCGGAGTCGGTGCTCGTCTTCCTGGCCGCGTTCCCCCGGGTGGAGGGGAAGCGGTGAGCACCCTCTCCGTACGCCAGATCCGGCGCCGCTACCTGGTGCTGCACGGGCTGCGCTGGCTGCCCACCGGCCTGCTGGTCCCGGTGATGATCCTGCTCATGCAGGAGCGCGGCCTGACGCTGTCTGAGATCGGGCTGGTCACCGTCGCCCAGGGTCTGGTCGTGCTGGCCCTGGAGCTGCCCACCGGCGGCCTCGCCGACGCCCTCGGGCGCCGCCCGGTCCTGGTGGTCGCCTGGCTGATCAACCTCGCCTCGCTGGCGATCTTCGCCGTGGCCGACTCGTTCGCGCTCTTCCTCCTGGTCTGGGCGTTGCAGGGCGTCTTCCGGGCGCTCGACAGCGGCCCGATGGAAGCCTGGTACGTCGACGCCACCCTCGCTGCCGACCCCGACGCCCGCTACGAGCCGGGCCTGGGCCACGCCGGCACGGTCGTCGGCGTCGCCATGGGCGCGGGCGCCCTGCTGGGCGGCGGCCTGGTCGCGCTGGGGCCGGTCGGGCCGGTCAGCGCGCTGACCGTGCCGGTGCTGGTCGCGATAGCGCTCCAGGCGGTGGCCCTGGTCGCCCTGCTGGTGCTGCTGGCCGAGGTCGCTCCGGGCAGGGGCGTCGGCGCGCTGCGGGCGTCGGTCGGCGAGGCGCCGCGGATGGTCGGTCAGGCGTTCGGGCTGCTGCGTCGCTCCCGTGTGCTGCTGGCGTTGGTCTGCGTGGAGCTGTTCTGGGGCTTCGGGATGGTCACCTTCGAGTCGCTGCTGCCGGTCCGGCTGGCCGAGGTGGTCGGTGACCCGGACCGGGCGGCGGCGCTGCTGGGGCCGGCCAGTTCGGCGGCCTGGCTCGCCGGCGCGGCCGGTGCGGCGCTCACCCCCCTGCTGCTGCGGTGGCTGGGCGCCGCGCCGAGCGCCGCCCTGCTGCGGATCGTGCAGGGCGCGACCATCGTCGGGATGGGGCTGCTGGCCGGCCCGGTCGGGGTGCTGGTCGCCTACCTCGCCTGCTACACGGTGCACGGCGCGTCCAACCCCCTGCACATGGGATTGCTGCACCGGCAGGTCGACGGCCCGTACCGGACCAGCGTGATCTCGCTGAACTCGATGATGGCCCAGCCCGGCTTCGCCCTCGGCGCTGTCGGGCTCACCGCGCTCGCCGACGCCGTCAGCGTCAGTGCCGCGATGCTGGTCGGCGCCGTCGTACTGGCGCTCGCCGCCCCGCTCTACCTGCCCGCCTGGCGGGCCGAGCGACGGAGGCCGTCGGGCCCGGTCAGGCACGACGCCGCCGATCCGGAGCGGCCCGCGGATCGCGCCGCTGACATGGCCCTGACGAGCGGGAACGCCGACGGCGGTCGGGAAGCGTCCGCCTGACGTCCGCCGGGGGCGGCGGGTGGTCGCCCCCGGCGGTGCGGAACGGGACGATGCAGGGGCGGCAACGATGCACGAGCGACGGTCCCCGCGCCGACCCGGGCCGTGCCGCGCGTCTCAGGCCAGGTGCACCGAGCTGCGGGCCAGCGCGCCGCTGAAGCCGAGCCGCCGGTAGAGCCGGATCGCCCCGACGTTGACGCTGTAGACGCCGAGCGCCACCGTGTCGTGTCGGGCGAGCAGGGCCCGGGTCATGGCGGCGGTCAGCGCCGCGCCCAGCCCCCGTCCCCGCCGGTCGGGGGCGACGGTCAGCCCGGCGAGGAAGCCGACGTCGCCCCGGCTGCGGTCGGCGCCGCAGGCGACGATCCGGTCGCCGTCGCGGATGCCGTACCAGTCGACGATCCTCGGGTCGCCCGGTCGCGAGGTGGTGCTCGGGAACGCCTCGTCGATCAGGGCGGTCAGCGCCGGGTGGTCGACCCCGGTGAGCCGGACCACCCGCTCCTCGTCGGGCTGGCGCGGCGGCGCGGCGGCGCTCCACAGGAAGTCCCACTCGTCGTGCCGGGCCACCGCCAGCCGGCCGGGCAGCGCCGCCGGGTCGAGCCGCGGCAGGTGCAGCCACTGGCCCGGCCGCAGCGCGCCCCGCGCGACCAGGTCGGCGAAGACCTCGACCGCCGGCCCGGGGGCGCCGATCGCGCCGCCGCGCGGGCCGTGCTCCGCCGGTAGCAGCCAGCCGACCGCGTCGTCGCGCCGCCAGCCGCGCGGGACCTCGTCGCGGGCGAGCGCGTGCCGGACGTACGGGTGGTGACCGGCGGCCGCCAGGATGGCGTGCCGCCCCTCCAGGACCTGGTCGGCGATGATCACGTCAGCAAGCCTAGGACGGTCTCCGGCCTCCTGCCGGCGGACCCCGGTCTCCGGTCGCCGCCGAAGCCGGCCGGAGACCGGGCTGCTCCACCGTGGAGATTGGCGGGCGGACCGATTGGGTACATCCCGCGCCGACCCACTGGGAACCCCCACCGGAGGAACGTCATGCTCGCCATTCTCGCGGCGGTCGTTTTCGGCTTCGCCCTGCTCATCGACCTGCTGGACACCAATTTCGGTGCCCCGGACCTGTTCAACTGGAACACCCTCGTACTGATCGGCCTGCTGCTGCTCTCGCTGTACCTGGCCGGGGTCGGCCGCGGCCCGCGCGGCGGTGGCGGCGGCGGTGGCGGCCGCTGGTACCGGGGCCGGCGTCCCGGCCGCGGCTGACCGTAACCGATCATCACGGGCCCGGCCCGACGGCGCGCTTCCGGCGCCGTCGGCCGGGCCTTGTACTGTTCCCCTGATGGAGTCCGACGCCCTCTTCTCCCTCGGTGAACCCGCCGGAGCGCCCCCCACGCCCGCGGGTTCCGTCGGTGTGGACGGGTTCACCGCGGTGGGGGAGGACTCGCCGCTGCCCGTCCGGATGCGCCCGCGCAGCATCGACGAGCTGGTCGGTCAGGATCACCTGCTCGCGCCCGGTGCCCCGCTGCGCCAGCTCGTCTCGGCCACGGCGCCGATGTCGGTCATCCTCTGGGGTCCGCCCGGCAGCGGCAAGACGACCATCGCGCACCTGGTGGCGCGGGCCACGGACCGCCGGTTCGTCGCCATGTCGGCCCTCACCGCCGGAGTCAAGGACGTGCGCGCGGTGATCGAGACCGCCCGCCGCCAGCGCCGCTCCGGCGGCCCGCAGACGGTGCTCTTCATCGACGAGGTGCACCGGTTCAGCAAGACCCAGCAGGATTCGCTGCTCGCCGCCGTCGAGGACCGCACGGTCACGCTGCTCGCGGCGACGACCGAGAACCCGTACTTCTCGGTCATCTCGCCCCTGCTGTCGCGGTGCGTGCTGCTCACCCTCCAGCCGCTGGACGACGCGGCGGTGCGCGACCTGCTGCGCCGCGCGGTCGCCGACGAGCGCGGCCTCGGCGGCGCGCTCACCCTCGAGACCGAGGCCGAGGACCATCTCGTACGCCTCGCGTCCGGCGACGTACGCAAGGCGCTGACGGCGCTGGAGGCGGCGGCGGGCTCCGCCACGGCCCTCGGCGCCGGGCGGATCGACCTCGCCACCGCCGAGCAGGCGGTCGACGTGGCCGCCGTGCGCTACGACCGGGCCGGCGACGCCCACTACGACGTGACCAGCGCCTTCATCAAGAGCATGCGCGGCTCCGACGTGGACGCCGCGCTGCACTGGCTGGCCCGGATGCTGGTCGCCGGCGAGGACGCGCGGTTCATCGCCCGTCGCCTGGTCATCTTCGCCAGCGAGGACGTCGGCATGGCCGACCCGTCCGCGCTGAGCGTGGCCACCGCCACCGCCCACGCCGTGGAGTACGTCGGGCTGCCCGAGGTGCAGCTCAACCTCGCCCAGGCGGTGATCCACCTGGCCACCGCCCCGAAGTCCAACTCGGCGACCACCGCGATCGGCGCGGCCATCGCCGACGTGCGGGCCGGCCGGGGCGGGCCGGTGCCGCGCGGGCTGCGCGACGCGCACTACTCGGGCGCAAAGGGGCTGGGGCACGGGACCGGCTACCGCTACCCGCACGACGACCAGCGCGGCGTGGTCACCCAGCAGTACGCCCCCGACGACCTCGCCGGCACCGACTACTACCGGCCCAGCCAGCACGGCGTCGAGCGCTCGGTCGCCACCCGGCTGCCGCTGCTGCGCCGTATCGTCCGGGGGCTGCCCGCGCCGGCCGCGCCCTCGGCGGCGGGGGCCGGGAGCGGTTCGGCGGACAACGGCCGGCGGCAGACGGACACGGGCGGCGCCGACGCGGCGCGAGAGGGCGGCAGTGACACCGCCGGGGAGGGTCAGTAGTGAAATCGCGTGGTTCGGAGCGACCGGAGGACGGCCCCGAAGAGCGGCGCGACTCCCGCGCCAAGGGGCGCCGCTGGGGACGGGGTAAGGCCGAGGCCGAGCCCGAGGAGCCGATCAGCGGCGAGGAGTTCGGCTGGATCGACGACCTGCGCTCGGCCAAGCAGCAGCGCACCGAGCTGGGGCCGGGCGGGCTGGAGCCCGCCTCGCCTGCCGGCGCCCGTCCGGGTGACCCGACGGCCCCCCGCCCTGCCGGGCTGCCGCCCCACCGTGGCCCCGGTCCGGCCGCCGCACCCCCGGTGCGCCGGGGCGAGGCGGAGCCGCCGCGCTCCCGTCCGGTGGACGGACCCTGGCCCGGTTCGCCGGAACCATCCCGGCCGGCCGGTCCCGCCGCCCCCGAGGCCGTCCCCCCGCACCAGCCCGTCCGCCGCCCCCCGGCGGCCGTTCGTCCGCAACCGGGCCCGGACGGCCCGGACCGGCGGCCACGCCCCGTTCCGGGCACCCCGCCGGGTCCGCAGGCGGGCGCACCGGCCGGTCCCGCGACGGGCCCGCAGGCGACCCCGCCGGCCGGCCCGCAGCGGGCTTCCGCACCGCATCCGCACGCCGGTTTCCCTGCGCATCCGCAGGCCGGCTTCCCGGCGGCTCCGCAGGCCGAGCCGCGGACCGGGCCGCAGCCCGGTCCGGCCACCGGCCCCCAGGTCGGGCCGCCTCCCGGCGCGCACGCCGGCACGCCGACCGGACCGCGTCCCGGTGCGCCGGTGCCCCCGGACGTGCCGCACCCGGCGGGCCGGCGCCCCGACGGCCGCGCGGCGGTGCCGGGCGGTACGCCGCCACCGGCGGCCGCCGGGCGGCCGGGCGGTGCCGTGGGCGCCGCCCGGGTCGGCGTCCCGGCCCCCGGCACCCCTCAGCCACCCGCCGGTCCGCCGACCGGCGAGCTGCGCGGCGCCCCCGCCGACGGACGCGATCCCCGGTCCGGCCGGATGCGGCGGGGCCCGGTCGACGCCGGTGTGCCCGTCCCGACGGACGGCACCGGATCCGTGCCGGCGGCCGCCCCGCCGATGCCCGACGGCGACGGCACCGACCGGGGCCGACGCCCCGCTGCGCCGGCCGGCCGACGCCGCGCCGCCGAGGAGGACGCGCCGCCGGCACCCCGCCCGGGCAGCGCCCCGCCGGTGCTGCGCTCCGGCAATGCCCCGCCGGTACCGCGTTCCGGCAACGCCCCGCCCGTGCCCGGCGCGCCCGCCGCGCCTCCCGGCGTCGGGGTGCAGCCGCCGCACGGTTCCGCGCCGCGCGGCCGACGCGCCGCACCCGACGACGTCGAGGTCGCGGGTCGGGGCCGGCGTGCGGCCGGCGACGAGGAGACCTCCGGCCGGGCCGGACGCGCCACGGGCGGCGGTCAGCCCCCCGCGCGCCGTGCCGACGCCGTCCCGCCTCCGGGCGGCCCCGTGGCCCCGGACGAGGCGGAGAACCCGCCGCGCCCGGCCGACGGGGAAGCGGGGCGCCGCCGACCCGGTGACTCCCGGCCCGGCCGACCGGAGCGCCCCGCCGACTGGCTGCGGCAGGCCGGCCGGGCACACCACACCGACCCCGCCCTGCCGACGGTCAAGCGGTCGGTGCCGCCCGCTGCGGGCGGTCCGTCGCCGGTGCCGCCCGGGCCGCAGCCGCGCGGCGCCGAGACCGGCGACGTCCCGCCCGGCCGGGCGCGGCCCGGCGCGCAGCCGCCGCGACCCGCCGACGCCACCGAGCCCGGACGGCCGGCGGGCCGGGCCCGGCCCGCCGGCGAGTCGCCCCGGGCCGCCGACCCCGGGCCGCCGGCCCGAGGCGCCGCCCGCCCCACGCCGGCCGGTGCACCGCCGCCGCCCGGCGCCCCGACTCCGGCCGGCCGGACCCACCCCGACCCGCCCCCGGCCGGACCCGCGCGGGGCGCCGCGCGTCCCGACGCCGGCCCGGCGGGTCCTGCCCTGGGCGCCGCGCGTCCCGATCCCGGTCTGGCGGGTCCGGCGCGGGGTGCCGCGCGCCCTGATCCTGGTCTGGCGGGTCCTGCGCGTCCCGATCCCGGTCTGGCGGGTCCGGCGCGGGGTGCCGCGCGTCCCGACCCTGGCCTGGCGGGTCCCGTCCGGGGTGCCGCGCGCCCCGACTCCGGACCGGCGGGTGCCGCGCGGCCCGTCGCACCGCCACCCGGGGCCGCCGGCGCGGCGTCCGTCGCCGGGCCCTCCCCGGCCGCCGCGAACCCGAGCGCGCCGCCCGGCCCGCGCCGCCCCGGGCCCGGCCCGGCGGGCCCCGCCGGTCCGGGGACGCACCCGCCCGCACCGCGGGGAGCCGAACAGACCTCGTCCGGCCCGACCGCCACTGCGCCGGGCCCGGCCCGGCCCGAGCCGACGTCCGGCGCGGGCCCCCGACCCGGCCCCGGCGCTCCGTCCGGCGTCGCCCGGGCGGCCGCCCCGGCGCCCCGCCCCGGGCCCGAGGACCGCGCCGCCGGACGGGCGATGCCGCCGCACCGCGAGCCGGGGCGGCCCGAGCCGTCTGGCGTCGCGCCGGTGCCACCGCCCGGGGCCGCGGGCGAGCCGGTGGTGGCGCGGGCCGCCGCGGCTGTCGTACCACCCGTCGAGCCGGCGGACGGACCGGCGCTGCGCCGGCCCGCGGAGCCGGAGTCGCCGGACGACGACTCGGCCGGCCCCGGCGGGCTGCGCGGCGCGCGGTCCGAGCTGCGCCGCCGGATGCGTGAGCGGCGGCGGCTGCGGATGGGCATCCTCGCCCTGGTCAGCGTGGTGCTGCTCGGCGCGGTCCCGCTCTACTTCGGCATCCGTACGCTCAGCCGCGATCCGGTCTTCGACACCCTCGACGAGTTGGACGTGCCGGGCTGGGCGGCGGTGCAGACCGTCGACGACGTCAGCGGCAGCCGGTGGTGCCTGCTCGACTGCCGGCTCCGCGAACGCACGGCCACCTCCGAGCGGCCGCCGGCGGAGACGGCACAGGTCTACGAGCGGGCGCTGGCCGACGACGGCTGGCAGCCGTGGAAGGTGACCCGCTGCCCCGAGCAACCCGCGAAGGGGAGCTACACGTGCTGGCGCCGGGACGAGCTGACCCTCGACCTGTGGGTACGCGAGCCCGCCTGCGTGCCGCCGCCGGTGGACGGGGAACCGGCGGTCGTGCCGTCGCCCGAACCGGCGACCGCTGCGGAGCAGTGCTCCGGCTCGTTGGTGTCGGTGAAGGTCCGCAACGCGATCGACGACGAGCGGACCCGGCCCCAGCCCACCACCGACCCGTCACTCACCGGGGAGGATCCCTTCCCGACGGTCAGCGAGGATCCGCTCGCGACGCCGACACCCTCACCGTCCTGAGCCGGTTTCCATCACGGACGGTAGGGTCTGGGGCTGGCGGACCGCCAGCCCCCGCCGGCCCCTCGCGGGTGCCGGGCGGTGGTGTGGGCAGGACGGTCGCGCGTTGCGGGGGCGTCGGGTTCCCGGAACTCTGCTTGAGGAGGACAGGCGTGGGCTTTTTCGAGGTCGCGGCGCTGATCGCGGCGATCGCGTTCGCGATGCTGGTGTTGATCCTGACGCTGCCCATCCTGCGGCTGCGGCACACCGTGGACGCCACCACCCGGATGATCAACGACCTGAACGACCGGACCGGGCCGCTGCTGGGCGACGTGAACACCACGGTGAAGAACGTCAACACCGCCCTGGAGCAGGTGCAGACCTCCCTGGACGGGGTCAACCTCCAGCTCGCCAAGGTCGACACCATGACCAGTCACGCGCAGAACGTCACCGCCAACGTCGCGAACCTGGCGACCGTCGTCTCCGCCGCCGCCGCCAACCCGTTGGTCAAGGTGGCCGCCTTCGGCTACGGCGTACGCAAGGCCGCCTCCGCCCGGCGGCACGCCGAGACCGAGCGCGAGGTGCGCGACACCATCAAGCAGCAGCGGCGGGCCGCCAAGCGCGGCAACCGCTGATCCGGCACGACCAGGAGGAGCTTCGGAGATGAGGCGGTTGTTCTGGCTCGGCATCGGGCTGGCCGTCGGCGTGGTGGTGGTCCGCAAGGCCACCCGCACCGCACAGGCGTACACCCCGGCCGGCATCGCCAGCACGGTGACCGAATCCGCTGGCGGGCTGGCGGAGTCGCTGCGTAGCTTCGTGGAGGACGTCCGGATCGCGATGGCCGAGCGCGAGCAGGAGATCCACGAGGCGTTCGCCCAGGGCGAGGCGTTCGACGACCAGTTCGCCGAGCTGCGGGAGGACCCGCGCATCGGCGACCGAGAGATCTTTCCGGAGGAACACCAGCGATGAAGACGGCGGAGATCAAGCGGCGGTACCTCGCCCACTTCGAGGCGAACGGTCACACCGTGGTGCCGTCCGCTCCGCTGCCCGCCATCAGCGACCCGAACCTGCTGTTCGTCAACGCCGGCATGGTGCAGTTCGTGCCCTACTTCCTGGGGCAGCAGACCCCGCCGTACCGGCGGGCGGTCAGCGTGCAGAAGTGCATCCGTACGCCCGACATCGACGAGGTCGGCAAGACCAGCCGGCACGGCACGTTCTTCCAGATGAACGGCAACTTCTCCTTCGGTGACTACTTCAAGGACGGGGCGATCCCGCTCGCCTGGGACCTGGTCACCAAGTCCCAGGAGCAGGGCGGGTTCGGCCTGGACCCGGAGCGGATCTGGCCGACGGTCTACCTCGACGACGACGAGGCGTTCGAGATCTGGCGCTCGGTCGGGGTGCCGACCGAGCGGATCGTGCGCCGGGGCAAGGCGGACAACTTCTGGTCGATGGGCATCCCCGGCCCGTGCGGCCCGTGCTCGGAGCTGTTCTACGACCGTGGCCCGGAGTACGGCCGAGAGGGCGGCCCGGCGGTCGACGAGGACCGCTACATGGAGTTCTGGAACCTCGTCTTCATGCAGTTCGAGCGCGGCCCGGGCACCGGCAAGGAGGACTACCCGATCCTCGGTGACCTGCCGGCGAAGAACATCGACACCGGCATGGGCCTGGAGCGGATGGCCTCCATCCTCCAGGGCGTCGACAACCTCTACGAGATCGACGAGGTCCGGCCGATCCTCGACCGGGCCGCCGAGCTGACGGGCAAGCGCTACGGTGCCCGGTCCGGCCAGGTCGCCAGCGAGTCGCACCCGGACGACGTGCGGCTGCGGGTGATCGCCGACCACGTGCGTACGGCGCTGATGCTGATCGGCGACGGGGTCACCCCGAGCAACGAGGGGCGCGGCTACGTGCTGCGCCGCATCATGCGTCGGGCGATCCGGTCGGTGCGGCTGCTGGGCTGGCAGGAGCGGGCGCTGCCCGAGCTGCTGCCGGTGGCCCGGGACTGCATGGCCCCGTCGTACCCGGAGCTGGCCGCCGACTTCGACCGGATCGCCGACTACGCGTACGCGGAGGAGGACGCCTTCCTGTCCACCCTGCGGGCCGGCACCACGATCCTGGACACGGCCATCGCGGAGACCCGCACGGCCGGCAAGCCGGCGCTGTCGGGTGAGAAGGCGTTCCAGCTGCACGACACGTACGGCTTCCCGATCGACCTGACGCTGGAGATCGCGGCCGAGCAGGGCCTGGCGGTCGACGCGGAGGGCTTCCGCCGGCTGATGGCCGACCAGCGGGCGCGCGCCAAGGCCGACGCCCAGGCGCGCAAGACCGGGCACACCGACCTGTCGGCGTACCGGTCGGTGCTCGACTCGGGCGGCCCGGTGCGGTTCACCGGCTACGGCGAGGTGTCCCGGGAGTCGACGGTGCGGGCGGTGCTCGGCGTCGACGGCCCCCGCCAGGCGGCGGTCGAGGGCGACACGATCGAGCTGGTGCTCGACGCGACCCCGTTCTACGCCGAGGGCGGCGGGCAGCAGCCCGACCTCGGCATGATCACCGTCGGTGGCGGCCAGGTCGAGGTGCTCGACGTGCAGCAGCCGGTGCCCGGCCTGATCGTGCACCGCGCCCGGGTGCTGCGGGGCGAGGTGCGGGCGGGGGAGACCGGCTACGCCGAGATCGACACCACCCGCCGGCGGGCGATCTCCCGGTCGCACACGGCGACGCACCTGGTGCACCAGACGATGCGCAACTTCCTCGGCGAGTCCGCCACCCAGGCCGGTTCGCTGAACGCCCCGGGGCGGCTGCGCTTCGACTTCAACACCCCGACGGGTGTGGCGCCGAGCGTGCTGCGCGACGTCGAGCAGCAGGTCAACGAGGTGCTCCTGGCCGACCTGGAGGTGCACGCCTTCATCACCTCGCTGGAGGAGGCGCGGCGCATCGGCGCGATGGCGCTCTTCGGCGAGAAGTACGGCGAGGAGGTGCGGGTCGTCGAGGTCGGCGACTACGCCCGCGAGCTGTGCGGCGGCACCCACGTCTCCCGCTCCGGCCAGCTCGGCCTGGTGAAGATCCTCAACGAGTCGTCGATCGGCTCCGGGGTGCGCCGCGTCGAGGCCCTGGTCGGCATGGACGCCTTCAACTTCCTGGCCCGGGAGCACCTGCTGGTCTCCCGCCTCGCCGAGCTGTACCGGGTGCCCAGCGACCAGGTCGCCGACCGGGTCGAGCAGACCGTGACGCAGCTGCGCGACGCCGAGAAGGAGCTGGAGAAGCTGCGGGCCCAGCTGGTTCTCGGTGGCGCGGCGGCGCTCGCGGCGCAGGCCAAGGACGTGGGTGGGGTCGCGTACGTGGGCACCGAGGCGCCGGAGGGCGCGGCCGGCAACGACGTGCGTACCCTCGCCCAGGAGGTCCGGGGCAAGATCGACCCGGCGCGGCCGGCGGTCGTCGCGGTGGCGGCCCGGGCCAACGGCAAGGCCTCGCTGGTCGTCGCGGTGAACCCGGCGGCCCGCAGCCGGGGTCTGGCCGCGTCGGACCTGGTCAAGGCGGCCTTCTCCGGGCGCGGCGGCGGCAGCCCCGACCTGGCCCAGGGTGGCGGCCTGCCGGCCGCCGAGGCGCCGAACCTGCTCCGTACGGTCGAGAAGGCGATCGCCGACGCGTGATACGTGCTCGCAGCGGCCAGGGCGGACCCGCGTGGTCCGCCCTGGTTCGCCGTTTCAGGGGGAGTCACCGACCGTGAGTGAGTTGTCCCGGGGTGTCCGGCTCGGGGTGGACGTCGGGCAGGTCCGGGTGGGGGTCTCCCGCTCGGACCCGCACGGCGTGTTGGCCACCCCGCTGGTGACCCTCGCCCGCGACCTCACCGCCGCCCCGGACGCGGTGCCGGCCGACATCGTCGCGCTCGCCGCGCTGGTGGCCGAGCACGAGGCGGTGGAGGTCGTCGTCGGCCTTCCAGTCAATCTCGCCGGCAAGCACGGTCCCGCCGCCGTACACGTGAAGGCGTACGCTGGCCGACTGGCTGATGTAATAGCGCCCGTTCCGGTGGCGCTCACCGACGAGAGGATGTCCACGGTCGTGGCGTCTCGTAGGCTTGCCGAGCGTGGGGTCCGAGGAAAACGGCAACGAGCGGTGGTCGACCAGGCTGCCGCGGTGGAGATTCTGCAGAGCTGGCTGGACGCGCAGCGGAGGCGGACGCGATGATGGACGATCTTGACCTCGGGTTCGACGAGCAGGACCGGGGGGAGAAGGGCAAGCACCGGCGCGGCGCGGTGCGCAAGCGCAAGGACGGCTCCGGCGGCGGTGGCGGGCGGGGCAAGACGGTCCTGGCCCTGCTGCTCGCCATCGTCCTGCTCGGCGGGATCGGCGGCGGTGCCTTCTACGGCTTCGACCGCGTCCAGGGCTACTTCATGACCCCCGACTACGACGGTGCGGGCACCGGCGAGGTGACGGTCGAGATCAAGCAGGGCGCGCTGCTCGCCGACATGGCCAACGCGCTGGTCGCCGCCGACGTGGTGAAGAGCGCCAAGGCGTTCATCGAGGCCGCCGAGGGCAACGCCCGCAGCAAGAACATCCAGCCGGGCACCTACAAGCTGCGTAAGCAGATGAGCGGCGAGAGCGCCGTCACCGCGATGCTCGACCTGAAGAACCGGGTCGTCAACGGGGTCACCATCCCGGAGGGCCGGACGGCGAAGAACGTCTACAAGCTGCTCTCGGAGAAGACCAAGATCCCGGTGAAGGACTTCGAGGCGGCGGCGAAGGACCCGATCGCGCGGGGCGTGCCGGACTGGTGGTTCAAGCGCACCGACAACAAGAAGGTCAAGCCGTCGATCGAGGGCTTCCTCTACCCGGACACCTACGAGATCCCGCCGAAGGCGACCGCCGAGACCATCATCGAGCTGATGGTCGAGAATTTCCTCAGCGTGACCAGCGAGATGCAGTTCGCCGACCGGGTGCAGAAGGAGCGCGGCGGCATCAGCCCGTACGAGGCGCTGATCGTCGCGTCGCTGGCGCAGGCCGAGGCGGGCAACAAGGACGACCTGGGCAAGGTCGCCCGGGTGGCGTACAACCGGGTGTTCGGCGAGTTTCCGTGCAACTGCCTGGAGATGGACGTCACGGTCAACTACTACCTGGAGCTGACCGGGCAGAAGACCAAGACCTCCGCCCAGATGACCGAGGATGAGTTGCTCGACACCAAGAACCCGTACAGCCGCAAGCTGCGCGGTCTGGTGCCGACGCCGATCAACAACCCGGGCAAGCAGGCCATGGAGGGCGCGATGGACCCGCCGCCCGGCAAGTGGCTCTTCTTCGTGGCGATCGACAAGGAGGGGCACTCGGCCTTCGCCGACACGATCGAGCAGCACGAGCGGAACAAGGTCAAGGCCAAGGAGGCCGGGGTCATCTGATGACGGCCGCACGCCGGGCGGGGGTGCTCGGCACGCCGATCGCGCACTCCCTCTCCCCGGTGATCCACAACGCCGGCTACGCGGCGGCGGGGTTGACCGGGTGGTCGTACACCCGGATCGAGTGCGCGGCGGCGGAGCTGCCGGACGTGGTCGCCGGCCTCGGCCCGGAGTGGGCCGGGCTGTCGGTGACCATGCCGGGCAAGGAGGCGGCGCTCGCGGTGGCCGACGAGGTCTCGCCGGTCGCCGCCGCCGTCGGTGCCGCCAACACGCTGGTACGCCGCCCGGACGGCTCCTGGTACGCCGACAACACGGACGTGGTCGGCATGGTCGAGGTGCTCACCGACGCCGGGGTGCGCCCGGGCGCGACGGTGACGGTGCTGGGCGCGGGCGGCACCGCCCGCGCGGCGGTGGCCGCGGCGGGGCGGCTCGGCGCCCGCGCGGTGACCGTGGTGGCCCGCCGCCCGGCGGCCGTCGAGGAACTTCGCCCGGTGGCCCGCGCCGTCGACGTGCCGATGCACGCGGCGGCCTGGGACGAGGACGCGGCGACCCACCTCGGCGCCGAAGTCGTGATCTCGACCGTGCCGAAGGGAGTCGCCGACCCGCTGGCCGTCGCAGCGGACTGGCGGCCCGGCACGGTGCTCTTCGACGCGCTCTACGACCCGTGGCCGACGCCGCTGGCCGCGTCGGCCGAGGCGGCCGGCTGCCGGATCGTCTCCGGCCTCGACCTGCTCCTGGCCCAGGCGGTGGGCCAGTTCGAGCACTTCACGGGCGTCGCGGCGCCCCGGGCGGCGATGGCCGCCGCGCTCGCCGCCGCCCGCGCGATCTGAGCGCTCAGACGGGACGGATGTGTCCCCTGTGGCCATCCGGTGCATCCTTAGGCGACGGTTAAGACGCGCTTAGGTCCGGCTGTCGTCCCCACGTCACGCCGTGGCCGTGGTTACGCTGCTGACCGTCACCGCCCGACACACAGGGAGTTCACCTTGGCTCGGCACGGACTGCACCGCCTCACCCGGCAAGCCGGCCCTCGGCGCAAGGCCGTCGTCCTCGGCGTGGCCGGCGCCACGGTGGTGGCCGGCATCGTGGCCACCACGATGCCGCTGCTGGCCGCCGACGATCTGTCGATCCCGGCGACCGCCGACACCACGGCGACGATGGTGTCGCAGGACGGCGACAACGGGGCGAAGACGACGCTGGCGACCTGCGCGGTCCGCTGCGACGACAACCCCCGGGGCGGCCGGGAGGCCGTCGTCCAGTTCGCCGTGACCACCCTGCCGGCGACGGCGGTCAACGTGCGGGCCACCCTGCGGGTGCACGCGTGGCAGGAGTTCCCGGCGACCGTGACCGCGCACGCCTCCACGGTGGACGCCCGCGCGGCCCGGCCGACGCCGGCGCTGCCGGGGGCGGTCCTCGACACCGTCTCGGGTGTGGAAAAGGGCTTCAACGAGTGGGACGTCTCGGCCCTGGTCAAGGGCAACGGCACCTTTACGGTCTCGCTCGCACAGACGGGACTGGAGACCCGGATCTACTGGGCGTCGACGGAGAACCGCAATCCCGACCTGCGCCCGCGTCTGGAGATCCGCTACGACGTCGGCGCCCGGCCCACGCCGGTGGTGACCAGCGCCGCGCCGTCACCGAGCCGGACGGTCGCGCCGAGCCCCGCGCCGAAGCCGTCGCCCAGCGCCAGCCCCACCCGCGCCACCCCGAGCCCGTCGGCGAGCCCGTCGGCCGGTACGGACCGCTGCGGCGCGGTGTCGAGCAGGCTGGTGCCCTCCTGCGGCGCCTGGTGGGGGATGTACTCGCCGTCGAACGCCGGTGACGGCTGGGACCACGGCGCCGCGGTCGCGGACGTCGAGGCGCAGGTCGGGCGCAAGTTCGACATCGTGCACCGCTACCACGACTTCTCCAACGCCGGCAGCAACGGCGCCTTCCCCGACGCCTACCAGCGGCAGCAGATGCGCGAGGGGCGGCTGATGTTCTTCGCCTGGGAGTCGCGGATCTTCTCCTCCGGCACGGTGCTGACCTGGCAGGACGTCTACAGTGGCCGGTACGACGCCACCATCGACGCGGTCGCCGGCCGGATCCGCGACACCGGCGTGCCGGTGTTCATGGGCTTCGACCACGAGCCGGAGGACGAGCCGGCCAAGGGCAGCGACGCCGACTTCGTCCGTGCCTGGCGGCACGTGCACGACCGGTTCGCCAAGGCGGGCGCCGACAACGCGGTGTGGGTGTGGACGATGATGGGCTGGTCGGGCCACTACGACCGCTACGCCGGCCTCTATCCCGGCGACCGGTACGTCGACTGGGTGGGCTACGACCCGTACAACTTCCACGTCTGCAACGGCAGCAAGGTCTGGAAGAGCCCGGCCACCACCATCGGCGGCTTCTACCGCTGGCTGGACGAGAACCGCCTCGGGGCCGGCAAGCCACGGATGCTCGCCGAGTTCGGCACCAACTTCGACGCGGCCGACCCGGACGCGAAGCGGCGCTGGTTCGAGGAGTTCCCGGCGGCGCTGAAGGCGCACCCGAAGATCAAGGCGGCGATCTACTTCAACTCCCCGGGGATGACCCGCCGGTCGGACACCTGCGACATGACCATGAACCACGACGCCGCGTCGGTGGCGGGGTTCGCCCGCGCCGGGCGCGACAGCTATCTGCGGCAGCCCACCGGGGGCGCCCGCTGACACCGCGCGTTCACACTTCGGCCCACGGTGATACGGGCGAGTCGGACATCCGACTTGCTGTGTGCGGTGTCATGTTGCTGATGCAGTGACCGCCCAATCGGCGGATATCGCCGGCCTGGGTCGACCAGGCACGCTACGCGGGTTCTCTCCCGACATGGAGGCGTAGCGTGCCCGACATCCCGCTCTCTCGGCGAACCGCCGGACTCCGCACCCGGGCGGGGGTGGTCGCACTCGTGACCGCCGCCGCCGTGCTGGCCGTCCCCACCGGGACCTCCGCCGCCCTGGTGCCGGCGCCCGAACCGGCGACCCTGGTCTCGGCCAATCCGGCCGACGCCACACCGCACGCCAGGGACGGCGAGACCCGCGCCTTCGCGCAGGTCGGCTCCACGGTGTTCGTCGGCGGCAGCTTCACCCAGATCCGGCAGACCGCCAGCGCGGCGTGGACCACCCAGCGTTACCTCTTCGCGTACGACCGGGCCACCGGCACGATCTCGACCAGCTTCCTGCCGGTGCTGGACGGTGCGGTCAACACGCTGGTCGCCGGGCCCGGCGGCACGCTGATCGTCGGCGGCACCTTCAAGAACGTCAACGGCGTCTCCCGCAAGAACCTGGTGGCGCTCAACCCCGCCACGGGCGCGATCATCGACAGCTGGGTCGGCCGCTCCGACGGCGGCACCGTGCGCGACCTGGCGCTGCACGGCAACTGGCTCTACGTGGCCGGGGCGTTCAACTGGCTCAACGGCACCGCGCACGCCGGGCTCGGCCGGCTCAACGCCACGACCGGGGCGATCGACCCGACCTTCAACGTCGACGCGACCGTCGGGCGCCACGGGACCGCCTCGTACGTGTGGACGATCGACGTCGCCCCGGACGGCGGCACCCTGGCTGTCGGCGGCAACTTCACGCTCGTCAACGACCTGCCGCGCAACCAGATGGCGCTGGTCGACCTCACCGGCACCCCGGCGTTGCTGGACTGGAGCACGGAGAAGTTCGTGCCGCCGTGCGCGGCGCCGGCGACCTTCGTGCACTACGTGCAGGACGTCAAGTTCGGCGGTGACGGCAGCTGGTTCGTCGTCGGCACCAACGGCGGCTCGGGCTGGCCGGCCGCGTACTGCGACGCGCTGGTGCGCTTCGAGACCGCCGCCCGGGGCACCGGGCAGCTCGGCACCTGGGTCGACTACACGGGCAACGACACCATCACCTCCGTCGAGGTCGCCGACAACGTCATCTACCTCGGCGGGCACTTCCGCTGGCTGAACAACCCGAACGCCAGCGACACCGCCGGCAAGGGCGCGATCGACCGGCTCGGCATCGCCGCGGTCACCCCGGCCACCGGCATGCCGGTCAACTGGAACCCCCGCCGCAGCGGCAGCGCGTCGATGCCGGCCGGCACCAGCAACTGGGGCTCCTCCGTGCCGGTGCTCTGGCGCGGCAGCGACGGCCTCTACTTCGGCCACAACTCCGACGGCATGGGCAACGAGTACCACGGCCGGCTCGGGATGTTCCCGCTGACCGGCGGGCGCACCATCACCCCGAAGAACGCGCCGACCGCGACCACCGGCAACCTCTACGTCGGCACCGGCGCGGGCGAGCTGGCCAAGGTGCCGTTCGACGGGGCCAGCCTGGGCACCCCGACCACGGTCAGCCAGCCCAACTACACGGCGGCCGGCGCGACCTGGCGGGTGGACGACCGGATCTACTGGTCGCACACCGTCGCCGGCACCCCCACGGGCAGCCGGATCGACATCTCGCTGTTCAACGGCGGCGCCATCGGCGCGCCGTGGGAGGCGTCCGGCTACAACGACTGGTTCAATCCGGCGCTGATGACCGGCGCGTTCTACCTCGACGGGCGCCTCTACTACACCCGCTCGGGCGCCAGCGGCCTCTACTACCGCTACTTCGAGATCGACGGCAACTACCTCGGCGCCACCGAGTTCACGCTGCCCACCACCGGAGTCACCTGGTCGGCCGTGCGGGGCATGGCCTGGGTCGCCGGCCGGATCGTGTACGGTGCCACCGACGGAACGCTGCGCAGCGTGCCGTTCGACCCGACGGCCGCCCCGGCGGTCGACGGAACGACGGCGACGGTGGTCCCGGCGACCGCCGGCGTGACGTGGTCAACGCCGTCGACCTTCTTCTCCGTGCAGTGACGGTCGACTGTTCGTAACGGAACATCGGTAGATTGTTCACGTTGGGCCGGCGACGGATCAGCCGTCGCCGGCCCGCACGACGTGGGGAGGGTCGTTGGTCGGCTCGGGTGGCAACCGCAGAGGGCTCGCGGTGCGGGTCGTCTTCGCGGTCAAGCGCCGCTGGTACACGCTGCGCTATCCCGGGCTGACGCTGGGTCGGGGCGTGGAGATCCGTGGCCGGATCCGGCTGCGCCGGGGCGTACGGGTGAGCATCGGTGACCGCACCCGGATCAACAAGCTGGTCCGCTTCGCCGGTCCCGGCGAGGTGCGGGTCGGCGCCGACTGCCTGTTGAACGCCACCTGGATCGGCACCTGGACGTCGGTCACCATCGGCGACCGGTGCCTGCTCTCGGACTGCGAGCTGCTGGACAACGACTTCCACAACCTGCCCCCCGAGCAGCGGCACGACCCGCCCGTCCCGGCCACCCGCGCCCCGATCACGGTTGAGGACAACGTGTGGATCGGGGCGCACGCCCTGGTGATGAAGGGCGTGCGGATCGGCCGGGACAGTGTCGTGGGCGCCGCCACGGTGGTCCGTACGGACGTGCCGCCGCGGGTCGTGGTCGCTGGAAATCCACAACAGACGGTGAAGAAGTTCAATGAATGACGCTTCCTCCGGTACCTGGGCCACGGACGTCCCCGCCAGCGGTGGCGGCACACCGGGCCGCACCGTCACGCTGACCGACCTGCTGCGTGTCCCGCTGCACCGGATCCGGCTCGTCGGGGCCGTCGCCGCGATCGGCCTGCTCGCCGCGCTCGGCTACGTGGTGCTCGTACCGGCCGCCGTGTCCGCCAGCGCGGTCGTGGCGGTGCGTCCCGTCGTCACCGACGCGTTCACGCCCAGCGGCGCCGCCGCCGACCGGGCGGTGAACATGAACGTGGAGAGCGGCATCGCCACGGGCACCGACGTGGTGCAGCGGCTGGCCGACTCGGGGGACCTGGACCCGCGCGAGGTGCGCGACGCGCTGGAAGTCGAGGTGCCCACCGGCGGGCAGATCCTGCGCTTCGTCTACCAGGCCCCCACCGCCGAGCAGGCGGTCGAGGGCGTCAACCTCGCCGCCCAGGCCTACCTCGACGTGCGCCGCACGATGTACGAGAAGCAGCGCGAGGAGATGCTGCGCTCGTACGACGAGAGCATCGCCAAGGTCGCCGCCCAGCAGGCCGCCCTGCAGAAGCGGGTCAACAACGCCCGGGAGGGCACCGTCGACGCCGCGGTGACCGAGCTGACCGGGATCAACAACCAGCTCACCCAGCTCAACGCCGCGCGGACCGAGATCGCCGCCGTCGACGTCAACCCCGGCTGGGTCACCCAGACCGCCGAGCGGGCCCTGGCCTCCTCCGCCGGCAACCGCCCGCTCTACCTGCTCGCCGGCCTGCTCGGCGGGACGCTGCTCGGCGTGGTCCTGGCGTACGCCTGGGAGTCGATGGACCGGCGGATCCGGTCGGTCGACGACGGCCGGGACGCCACCGGGCTGCCGCTGCTCGGCACGGTCCGCAGCCGCCGGTGGCGCGGCGGCAAGGAGGCGGTCGACGCCGACATCCGGTACGTGGCGATGGCCATCGCCGAGCGGGTGCGCCAGCCCGCCCGGGTGTCCCTGCTGACCGCCCGCGAGGAGGACCCCACGGCCATCACCGCCGGGCTGGCGGTGGCGCTGGCGGCCGTCGGCCGGGAGGTCTTCGTCGCCGACGACAGCGGGCGCGCCGACCGGCTGCGCAGCACCGTGCTCGCCGACCGGGAGCGGCTGCCCGCCGCGGCGGACCCGTCCCGCCCGCTCGTCCCGAAGCCCCGGCCGGCCGGCTCGACGACGGACGGCAAGAGTGGCGGCACGGCGGAGCCGGCCGCGGCCCGGCGCCCGTCGCCGCACCCGATCGGCGCCCGCCCGTCCACCGACCCGGACGCCACGCTGACGCTGCCCCGGGTCACCTCGACGCCGGCCGGCGGCAACGGCAAGGCGTCGAGCACCGACCCGGTGACCGTGGGCGCGGGCAGCGTCCGGTTCGGCATCTGGCGGCAGGGCGCCGACCACAGCCTGGTGCTGTTCAACGCCCCGCCGGCGGAGTCCGACGAGCGCGGGGTGGCCGTCGCCCGGCAGGGCACGGCGGTCGTGGTGGTCGAACAGGACCGGACCCGCCAAGGCGACCTGCGCCGCCTCGTGGAGCGGCTGCGCGCCGCCGGGGTCACCCCGCTCGGCTTCGTGTTGACGCGCTGCGGCCGGGGCTGATCCTGTGCCGGTCACCCGCGCGCCGGCGACGACCGAGCCGGGCGGCGGCCCGGGCGCCGCCGCGTCGCTGCCGCAGCCGCCGCCCCCGCCACGGTTGCCGATCTGGCCGCTGGCGTTGATGTTCGGCCTGGTGCCCGTGTGGTGGCTGGCCGGCGCGTTCTACCTCGGGTGGCCCCTGCTCGGGGCGCTGCTGTTCGCGCTGCTGTTCATCCGGGGCCGGGTGCCGCTGCCTCCGGCCGCCGGGATCTGGCTGCTGTTCCTGGCCATCGTGGTGGTCAGCGCCACCCAGTTGCAGACGCCGGCCTCGGTGCTGACGTTCGCCCTGCGCCTCGCCTTCTACCTCACCGCGCTCGTGGTGGGCGTCTACGTCTACGCGGTCGCCCGGGAACGCCCCGACCAGGTCGCCGTCCTCGTTCCGCTCTGCGCCTTCTGGTTCGGGCTGGTCGCGCTGGGCTGGCTGGGCGTGCTGGCGCCCCGCTTCGCGCTGACCACCCCGGTGGAGGTGCTGCTTCCGGGCGGGGTGGCCAACACCCCGTTCATCCAGGACATGGTCCACCTC
Source organism: Micromonospora sp. CNZ303 (assembly GCF_004345505.1). Classification (NCBI taxonomy): domain Bacteria; kingdom Bacillati; phylum Actinomycetota; class Actinomycetes; order Micromonosporales; family Micromonosporaceae; genus Micromonospora; species Micromonospora sp. CNZ303. Next base: position 50,796 of record NZ_SLVT01000023.1, read on the forward strand.
ACCACCGCGGAGTACAGCGCCCGCTCGTTGAACCCGATCTACCGGCCGGCCGCGCCGTTCGCGTACACCAACAACTACGGCAGCGCGTACGCGATGACGCTGCCCTGCGTGGTGGCCTTCACCATGCTGCGCCGGCGCGGCGTGCTGCGCTGGGCGCTGCTGGCGTCGCTGCCACTGTCGTTGGCGCCGGCCTTCCTCACGCTCAACCGGGCGATGTTCCTCAGCCTCGGCGCCGGGCTGGCGGTGCTCGGCGTCCGGGCGGCCCTGCGCGGCAACGTCCGGGTGGCCGCGTCGATCGTCGGGGTGGTGGTCACCGGTGGCCTCGTCACCCTGTTCATCCCGGTCACCCAGCTGATCGGCAACCGGGTCGAGTCCAGCGACACCAACACCGACCGGCTCTCCCTCTACGTGGAGGTGATCCGGCGGGTACGGGAGTCGCCCTGGCTCGGCTACGGCGCGCCGGTGAACGTCGACACCGTCAGCGCGGAGGCGCCGATCGGCACCCAGGGGCAGTTGTGGATGGTGCTGTTCAGCCATGGCGTCCCCGCGCTGCTGTGCTTCCTCGCGTGGTTCGTGGTCGCCGCGCTGATCTGCGCCCGGGCCACGTCCGCCGCCGGGCAGTGGCTGGCCGTGGTGCCGGTGGTCTGCCTGGTGCAGATCCCCTTCTACGGCATGGCCAACCAGAACCTCGCCGTCGCCTTCTTCGCGGTCGCCTTCGCGATGGCGCTCACCGAGCGGGAGACGGCGGCCCGACTGCACCGCCCCCGCCTCCCGCGCCCGGAAGCGGTGCCCGCATGACCGCCGCCACCCGCCCGCCGTCCGGCCCCCACCCGGCCGCCGCACCCGCCGCGTCGGGCCCGGGCGGAGCGCCGACCGGCGACGACACGGAGACCCGCCGCAGCGTCCGTAGCGGCGTGGCCGGGCTGGTCGGCGCGGCCACCAGCGGCCTCTTCGGCTTCCTGCTCGCGGTGGTCATCACCCGCGGCTACGGCACGGTCGGCTCCGGGGCGTTCTTCGCCGCGATCGGTGTGGTCACCGTCGCCACCGCCGTGTGCACCCTCGGCGCGGAGACCGGGCTGATGTGGGCGCTGCCCCGCCGGCGCCTCGGCGCGCGGGGCGACGCCGCCCGGGTGCTCCCGGTGGCGCTGGTCCCGCCGCTGCTGGTCGCGGTCGCCGTCGCCGTGGGCGGGGTGCTCGCCGCCGACGCGCTCGCCCCGCGCCTGCTCGGCGGCTCCGGCGTCGACGGCGCGGCCCTGCTGACGGCCAGCTTCGCCGCGGTGCCGGTGGTGGTGGCGATGACGCTGCTGCTCGCGGCGCTGCGCTGCGTGCGCCCGATCCGGGCGTACGTCGGGGTGCAGTTCTTCCTGCTGCCGGTGGCCCGGCCCGTGCTGGTCGGCGCGGCGGCCCTGGCCGGCGGTGGCCTGCTGGCCGGCATGACCGGCTGGCTGGTGCCGGCGGCGCTCGCCCTGCTGGCCTGCCTGACGCTGGTGGCCGGCCCGCTCGGCGTCGGCCGGGGCGCGGCGCTGCGGCCCGCGCGGGACGACTGGTCGGCGTTCTGGCGCTTCGCGCTGCCCAGGGCCGCGTCGGCCGCCATCGACGCCGGCAACATGTGGGTGGGCGTGCTGCTCACGTCGGTGCTCGCCGGGCCGGCCGACGCCGGCGTGTTCGGCGCCGTCGGGCGCTACATCCTCGCCGGCCAACTGGCCATGCAGGGGCTGCGGGTGGCGGTGTCGCCGCAGCTGTCCCGACTGCTCGGGCGCGGGGACCGGGCCGCGGCGGCGGCCGTGCACCGGCAGTTGACCACGTGGGGGCTGGTGCTGTCCTGGCCGGTCTACCTGCTGCTCGCCGTCTTCGGGCTGGCCTTCCTCCAGCTCTTCGGGCCCGAGTTCACCGCCGGCGCCCCCGCGATGACCGTGCTCGCGCTGGCCATGCTGGTCAACACCGGGGTCGGCAACGTGCAGAGCCTGCTGCTGATGGGCGGGCGCAGCGGGCTGCACCTGGCCGCCACGCTGGCCGGGCTGCTGGTCACGGTCTCGCTCGGGCTGTGGCTGATCCCGGCGCACGGCGCGACGGGGGCGGCGCTGGCCTGGGCCCTCGGCATCGCCACCGAGAACCTCACGGCGGTCGGCTGCGCCCGGGCCGTGGTCGGCCAGCCGCTGGTCGACGCGGCGATGCTGCGGGCCGGGGCGGCCACCGTCGCGGGGGTCGGGGCCGCGGCGGCGGTCGGGGTGCTGGCCGGCGGCCGGGGGATCGGCGGCCTGGCCGTGGCCCTGGGCGTGCTGGCCGCCGGCTGCGTCGGCTTGTTGACGTTGCCCCGGGTGCGGCACCGCATCCGGGTGACCATGGTGCAGGTTCGTGGGCGGCAGGAGGCGGCCCCGGCCGCCACCGGGCGCGCCCCGGAGGAGTCGAAGGGCAGGTGAGGTCGTCGTGCCGTCCATCCGAGACCGGGTGAAGCAGCTCGTACCGGCCCAGGTGACGGAGCGGGTGCGGGAGTCGCTCGTCGACTACGGGGTACGGACCAGCGACCGGCGACCGCTGCCGGACTTCCTCATCATCGGCACCAAGCGGGGCGGCACCACCTCGCTGTGGAACTACCTGATCCAGCACCCGCTGGTGCCCCGGCTCTTCCCGGCCTGGAACACCAAGTCCTCGCACTACTTCGAGGAGCACTGGCGCCGGGGCGAGGCCTGGTACCGCTCGCACTTCCCCACCGAGCGCCACCGGGAGGCGCTGGAGAAGCGGCACGGCGGGCCGGTACGCGTCGGCGAGGCGGCGCCGCTGTACATGTTCCACCCCCTCGCGGCGCAGCGGGTCGCGGCGCTGATGCCGTCGGTGCGGCTGATCGTGCTGCTGCGTGACCCGGTGGAGCGGGCGTACTCGCACTGGAAGGAGCGGCGCACGCACGGCATCGAGCCGCTCGACTTCGCCGCCGCGCTGGCCGCCGAGCAGGAGCGCACGACGGGGGAGCGGGAGCGGCTGATCGCCGAGCCGGAGTACTTCAGCGAGCCGTACGACTGGTACACCTACCGGGCCCGGGGCCGCTACCTGGAGCACCTGGAGCCGTGGCTGGAGCGCTTCGACCGGGAGCAGATCCTCTTCCTGCCCAGCGAGGACCTCTACCGCGACGCCCGGTCCACCTACCGCCGGACGCTGGACTTCCTCGGCCTGCCCCCGCACGACCTGCCCGACTTCAAGGTCTACAACGACCGCCGCTCGTCGCCGCTGGAGCCGGCGGTGCGCGACGAGCTGACCGGGTACTACCGCCCGTACAACGACGCGTTGCGGCAGCGGTTGGGGCTGGAGCTCGACTGGCCGGACCAGGCCCCGTGACGGCGCGGACCACCGCCGCCGACCCCCGCACGCGCACCGACGGGCTGGGCTGGGTCACCCGGGCGGTGTTCGGCGACGAGCGGATCGCCCTGACCGTGGGCGCCCCGCCGCCGCCCGGGCACCGCGCCGTCGCCCGGTACGCCGTCGTCGCGTCGCTCGCCCGGGCCCGCTTCCTGCTGCCGCTCGGCGCGCCCCGGGCCACGGCCGCCTCGCTGCTGGCGTACAACGCGCTGCGCCCGCCGAAGGTGCGGGCCGTGCGGGCCGGTCTCGGCACGCTGGCGCGGGTCGGCGCGGTCGACCTGGCCCCGTTCCCCCGGCTGACGGTGTCGCTGCCCGAGGGCGTCGCGGCCGACGAGGCGCTGCTGGCCGGGCGGCTGGGCGCCGCGCTCGGGAGACCGGCGGTGTACGCGGCCTGCGGGGTCCGCCCGCCGGACCCGAACCACAAGCCCACCCTGCAACTGTTCGCCCCGGACGGCCGGGCCCTCGGCTACGCGAAGATCGGCTGGAACGGGGCCACCCGGGCGCTGGTGACCACCGAGGCGGCGGCCCTGCGGGAGTTGCCGGCGGTGACCGGCGTACCCGACCATCCGGCGGCGCCCCGGCTGCTGGCCGAGACGACGGCCGCCGGGCAGGTCGTCGCGCTGGTCGAGCCGCTGCCACCGGCCGTGCGGGGCGTGTCGGCCGGCGAACCGCCGCGGATCGCGGCCCTGCTGGCCGTGGCCCGCCGGGGCCGCCCGCCGGCGCCACCGCGCCCCCTGGCCGGGTCGACGTTCCTGGCCCGGCTCGCCGCCGACGCCGGACGCGCCGCCGCCGGCACGCCGGACGGGGCCCGGGCGGTCGCCGCCGTCGCCGCCCTGACCGGCCGGCACGGCGACACGGCCGTCGAGTTCGGGCACTGGCACGGCGACTGGGTGCCCTGGAACCTCGGCGTGCACGCCGGCCGCCTCGTCGCCTGGGACTGGGAGCACAGCGGGCCGGACGTGCCGCTCGGCTTCGACCTGGCGCACGACGCGTTCCAGCGGGCCCTGGTGCTGCGGGGCGAGCCGGCCGCGGCGGCGGCGCGGGCCGTCGACGCTGACCTCGACCGGTACGGCACCGACCTCGGGCTCGGGCCGGCGGCCCGGCGGCTGGTGGCCGACGCCTACCTGCTGGAGATGTGGCTGCGCACCTGGCGCCTCGCCGACGCGGGCGCGGGCTGGAACGCGGCGCTGCATCCCGACCTGCTGGACGTCGTCGAGAAACGACATAGCGGCTGATCCACCGAAATCGCCGGAGCCTGCGGGTCACCGTCGACTCCGGATAGTGACGAAGAAACTCCAGGTCGTGACGATCGTCGATACCGATGGTCGCCGCGGCGCACCCGATCCGCCACCCGCGGAGATCGATCTGTCGCCCGGTCGCCCTATTTCACCAGCCGGGGGACGTGTGATCTGCTGTCGCGTGGCGACCACCGAACATCCAAGCGAACTTGTGGGGAGTCGCGTGGAAACGACGACCGAGGATGCCGGCGAGCCCGGAGTCCTGCTCCTGGTGGGCTCCAGCGGCGGCCACCTGGCCCAACTGCTCGCCCTGCGCCCGTGGTACGAACGCTGGCGGCGGTGCTGGGTCACCTTCGACACACCCGAGGCGCTCTCGCTGCTGGCCGGCGAGGAACTCGTCCCGGCGCACCATCCGACCACCCGCAACGTGCCGAACCTGCTGCGCAACGCCGTCCTCGCCTGGCGGGTGCTGCGGTCGCGCAGGGTCGCCGCGGTGGTGACCACCGGCGCCGGGGTGGCCGTCCCGTTCGTGGTGCTGGCCCGGCTGCGGCGCGTGCCGACCGTCTACATCGAGGTGTACGACCGCATCGACACCCCGACCCTGACCGCCCGGCTCTGCCGGCCGTTCCTCTCCGCGATGCTCGTGCAGTGGGACGAGCAGCGCCGCCAGTACCCGGAGGCCACCGTCGTGGGGACCCTGCTGTGAGCGCCGAGAGCACCGGAACCACCCCCGTCCACCGCGTCGCCCCCGGCCGTCCCCGGCCCGCGCCCGCCGCCCGGGTGCCCCGGCCGCGCGACTCCGGCGGCCTCGCGCAGGCCCGACTGCTGGTCGCCGTCGGCACCGACAAGCATCCGTTCGACCGCCTGGTCGGCTGGCTGGAGGAGTGGCATCCCGCCGTCGCCGAGGACGTCGGGCTGACCGTCCAGCACGGCCACACCCGGGCCCCCGGCGTGCCCGGGGCGATGCCCTTCCTCGGTCACGACGAGTTGCAGACGGCGATGGCCGAGGCCGACCTCGTGGTCTGCCACGGCGGCCCGGCCACCATCCTGGAGGCCCGCCGGCACGGTCACCTGCCGATCGTCGTCCCACGGGACCCGACCCGGGGTGAACACGTCGACGACCACCAGCAGTTGTTCGCCCGCCGCCTGGGCGCGGCCGGCATGGTGGCGCTGGCCGAGACCCGGGAGGCGCTGTTCGGGGCGCTCACCGCCGGCCTCGCCGACCCGTCGCGGTTCGCCGTCGCGGCCGACCCGGACGCGTCCCGGGCGCGCCGCGCGGCGGTCGAGCAGGTGGGACGGATCGTGGAGGACCTGGTGGCCGCGTCGACCGGACGGCGGCAGCGGACGAGGTGGCGGCCGTGGGCACGGCCGGGCCGGAACGGAGAGCGGCGATGACCGAACACCCGAGCGTGAGCGCGGTGGTGCCCACCCGGGACCGCCCGGAGCTGCTCCGGGCCGCCGTGCGCGCCATCCTCGACCAGGACCACCCCGGCCCGATCGAGGTGGTGGTGGTCTACGACCAGTCCGAGCCGGACGCCTCGCTGGCCGAGCTGTCCCGCCCCGACCGGGTGGTCCGGGTCATCCGCAACGAGCGCGCCCCCGGCCTGGCCGGCGCCCGCAACTCGGGCGTCCTGGCGGCCACCGGCGAGCTCGTCGCGTTCTGCGACGACGACGACGAGTGGCTGCCCGGCAAGCTGCGGGCCCAGGTCGAGGCGCTCGCCGCCCACCCCGACGCGGAGTTCGTCAGCTGCGGCATCCGGGTCAGCTACGACGGGCACACCGTCGACCGGGCGCTGCCGAAGGACTCGGTCACCCTGGCCGACCTGCTGCGGGACCGGATGACGGAGCTGCACCCGTCGACCTTCCTGATCCGCGCCGCCGCGCTGCGCGACGGGTTCGGGCTGGTCGACGAGGAGATCCCGGGCAGCTACGCGGAGGACTACGAGTTCCTGCTGCGGGCCGCCCGCAGCGCTCCGCTGGTCAACCTGCGCACGCCGTACGTCTTGGTGCGCTGGCACAAGCGGTCCTACTTCGCGCAGCGCTGGGACACCATCTCCGAGGCGTTGCAGTGGCTGCTGGAGCGCTACCCCGAGTTCGGCACCCAGCCGGCCGGCGAGGCGCGGGTCACCGGGCAGATCGCCTTCGCCCGAGCCGCGTCCGGCGACCGGCGGGGCGCGATGCGCTGGGCCCGGCACACCATCCGACGCAACCCGCGCGAGCCGAGGGCGTACCTGGCCCTCGCCGTGGCCGGGCGGATGGTCCGTGCCGACGCGGTGCTGCGTACCCTGCACAAGCGCGGCCGGGGCATCTGAGCCGCGTTCAGGTCCCGGTGCGTCGCTCCGCGGCGTCGAACGCGGGCGCGAGCGGGGCCAGCGCCGCGCGGAGCTGGTCGGGCAGTGAGCCGGAGGGCACGACCAGTCCTCCGGCTTGCAAGCCCTCGGCGGCCCCCGCGTTCGCGGCCGGCTGGAGCCAGCCCTCCAGTGCGATGCGCACCGCCGCGGCCACGCTTGCCGCGAGGACGCGGGCCGTGTGCGCTCCGGCGTCACCCAGGCGTTCGGCGATCGCTGCCGTGAGCGGGGGCTCGATGCCGGTGGTGGTGTCGAGGAACGCGTCGCGCAGCGCGGTCCGGGTGGTGATCAACAGCAGCACCTGGCGTTCGTGCTCGCCGGTGTTCGCGTACTGCTCGACCACCGCCTCGGTGACGGCGTCGGCCAGGCGCGCTCCTGCGGGCCGAGCCGTGACCGCCGCCGCGATGCGCGCCTCCCGGTCGGCGGTGACGGCGGAGACGATCGCCTGCTCCCGGCTGGCGAAGTAGTTGTTGTAGGTGCGCGGTGAGACCCCGGCCGCCTCGGCGATGTCCTCGACCCGCACCTGGTCCGGTCCGTGCTGCACGGCCAGGCGCAGGGCCGCCTCGCGTAGCGCCTCGCGCGTGGCCTGCTTCTTCCGCTCCCGCAGCCCTGGGGGTGGCGTCGTCACGGTGCCAGCGTCCCACGCAGGGCTACGCGCGCGCAAAGTTGCGCGAACGAAAACTTGCGTACACGCATGTTTCCTGTCAGTCTCGACCCGACCGGGCCCGACGGAGAGGACGCCGCCATGCGCGCAAGAGGAATGACCTACGACACCGGATTCGTCGTGCACGGCCAGACGTCCCGCGAGCACCTCGATCCTGCGGTGGTCCGGCGTGAGCTCGCCATCATCCGCGACGACCTGCACTGCAACGCGGTCCAGATCATCGGCGGCGATCCGGATCGACTGGAACTGGCCGCCGGCGCCGCCGCCGACCTCGGCCTGGAGGTCTGGTTCTCGCCCTATCCGCTGGAGCTGGATCCGGAGCAGATCCTCACGCTCTTCCGCGACTGCGCCGAGCGGGCGGAACGGCTCCGGCAGCAGGGGGCCGCAGTCGTGTTCGTCGCAGGGGTCGAGCTGAGCGTGATGAACCGCGGGTTCCTGCCCGGCGAGAGCCCCGAGGACCGGGTCGCGCGGCTGATGAGCCGACCCGAACGGCGGGCCGACGCCATCCGCGAACTCGGCGTGCGCATCAACGCGTTCCTCCGCGACGCCGCGGCCACGGTCCGCGAGCGCTTCCAGGGTAGGCTCACCTACGCGTCCATCCAGTTCGAGCAGGTCGACTGGACTCCCTTCGACATCGTGGCGTTCGAGCTGATCCGCTCCGCCGAGGTCGCCGACCGGTTCCGGGACGCGGTGCGCACCCTGGCGCAGGGCCCGAAGCCGCTCGCCATCACCGGGTTCGGCACCGCGGCCTACCGTGGCGCGGGAGACCGCGGCGGGCGGGTGCTGGAAGTGGTCGGGTACGACCCGGAGACCAGGGCCCCGGTACGGCTCAACGGCGTGTACGAGCGTGACGAGGCCGGCCAGGCCGCATATCTGAGCGAGCTGCTGGAGATCTTCGAGACCGAGGGCGTGGACAGCGCGTTCGTGTTCCTGTTCGCCCTGCCCGGCTACCCGCACCGCCCGGACGGCGACCCCAGGGACGACCTGGACCGGGCCAGCCTGGGCATCGTCAAGCTCCTCGAAGGACGCCGTGGGCAGACCTACCCCGACATGGAATGGGAGCCGAAGGCCGCCTTCGCGGCAGTGGCACAGCGCTATCGGAGGTGACAGGCCCGGAGCCCACGGAAGCGGCTGAGGCCGGGCGGCGGGCCGTGCCGCGTCCGCAGGGCGGGACGCGGCGGGCACCGCACGGCGGCGGCCACCGGGCGTGACAGACTGACCGCTGTGTTGCGCTGGTTGACTGCAGGGGAATCGCACGGTCCCGCCCTCGTCGCGATGCTGGAGGGCGTGCCCGCCGGCGTCGAGGTGACCACCGGGGACATCGCCGGTGAGCTGGCCCGGCGCCGGCTCGGCTACGGCCGGGGCGCGCGGATGTCGTTCGAGCAGGACGAGGTGGAGGTCATCGGCGGGCTGCGGCACGGGGCGACCCTCGGCAGCCCGGTCGCGATCCGCGTCGGCAACTCCGAGTGGCCCAAGTGGCGCACCGTGATGGCCGCCGACCCGGTGGACGCGGAGGAGCTGGCCAGCCAGGCCCGCAACGCGCCGCTCACCCGCCCCCGTCCGGGCCACGCCGACCTGGCCGGCATGCAGAAGTACGGCCACACCGACGCCCGGCCGATCCTGGAGCGGGCCAGCGCCCGGGAGACCGCCGCCCGGGTCGCCGTCGGCACGGTCGCCAAGGCGCTGCTCCGGCAGGCCCTCGGCGTCGAGATCGTCTCGCACGTGGTGGAGCTGGGCCCGGTCGCCGCCAAGCCGGGGCTGCGCCCCACGCCCGCCGACGCCGACCGCATCGACGCGGACCCGCTGCGCTGCCTCGACCCGGAGGCCAGCGCCCGGATGGTCGCCGAGGTCGATGCCGCGAAGAAGGCCGCCGACACCCTGGGTGGCGTGGTCGAGGTGCTGGCGTACGGGGTGCCGCCGGGCTTGGGCAGCCACGTGCAGTGGGACCGCAAGCTCGACGCCCGGCTCGCGACCGCCCTCATGTCGATCCAGGCCATCAAGGGCGTGGAGATCGGCGACGGCTGGCAGCAGGCGCGCTCCCGTGGCTCCGAGGCGCACGACGAGATCATCCCCACCGCCACCGGCGTACGCCGGGTGACCGACCGGGCCGGCGGGCTGGAGGGCGGCATCACCACCGGCGAGCCGCTGCGCGTGAAGGCCGCGATGAAGCCGATCTCGTCGCTGAACCGGGCCCTGGCGACGGTGGACGTCACCACCGGCGAGCCGGCCACCGCGATCAACCAGCGCTCGGACGTCTGCGCCGTGCCCGCCGCCGCCGTCGTCGCCGAGGCGATGGTGGCGCTGGTGTTGGCGGAGGCCGCCACCGAGAAGTTCGGCGGCGACTCGGTCGCCGAGATCCGCCGCAATCTGGCCGGCTACCTCGACGCCCTGGTGATCCGGTGAGCGCGGGCCGGCGGGCGGGGCGCGCGGCGGTTCGGCGGTGCCGCTGATGGCGCCGGTCTGTGTGCTGGTGGGGGCGCCCGGCTCGGGCAAGACCACCGTCGGGCTGGCGCTTGCCGAGCTGCTCGGCGTGGAGTTCCGCGACACCGACGTGGACATCGTGCGCCTGGCCGGCAAGCCGATCTCCGAGATCTTCATCGACGAGGGTGAGGACCACTTCCGTACCCTCGAACGGGCGGCCGTGGCGGCGGGGCTCGCCTCGTGCGAGGGCGTGCTCGCCCTCGGCGGCGGCGCGATCCTCGCCGAGGAGAACCGCGCGGCCCTGGTCGGGCACCCCGTGGTCCACCTCTCCGTCGAACTGTCCGACGCGGTCAAGCGGGTCGGGCTCGGCGGGGGCCGCCCGCTGCTGGCCATCAACCCCCGGGCGACGCTGAAGTACCTGCTGGACCAGCGCCGTCCCCTCTACGCCGAGGTGGCCACCGCGACGGTCGTCACCGACGGGCGGGAACCGGCGGAGATCGCCGCCGAGATCGCCGCGCTCCTCAAGCGCTGAGCCGCCCGGCTCCTCCTCGAAGGCTGTGGCCGTCGCGCTCCTCGAGCGCTGGCGCGGGACGGCGGGAACGGGTGGCCACGAAGTGGACAGTTCCCCCCTCGGATCGGGCGGCTGGACTAGGCTGCCGGCGATGGACGAGGTGACCCGGATCCCGGTCGGCGGCGAGCGCCCGTACGACGTACTGGTGGGACGCGACCTGCTCGATGCGCTGCCCGGGCTGCTGCCGGACGCGACCCGGGTGGCGGTGCTGCACGCGCACCCGCTCCGGGAACTGGCCGACGCGATCGGCGGGCGGCTGCGCGCCGCCGGCGTCGCGACGCTGCTGATCGAGGTGCCGGACGCCGAGGCGGGCAAGCGCATCGACGTGGCGGCGACCTGCTGGGACCGGCTGGGCGAGGCGGGTTTCACCCGTACCGACGCGGTGGTGGGCGTCGGTGGCGGCGCGGTGACCGACCTGGCCGGCTTCGTCGCGGCCTGCTGGCTGCGGGGGGTGCGCTGGGTTCCGGTGGCGACCTCGCTGCTGGGCATGGTCGACGCGGCGGTGGGCGGCAAGACCGGGATCAACACCGCCGCCGGCAAGAACCTGGTCGGGGCGTTCCACCCGCCGGTCGGCGTCCTCGCCGACCTGACGACGCTGGACAGCCTCCCGCAGGCCGACCTCGCCGCCGGTCTGGCCGAGGTGGTCAAGTGCGGCTTCATCGCCGACCCGGTGATCCTCGACCTGGTGGAGCGGGACCGGGCGGCGGCCACCGACCCGACCGGCCCGGTGACCCGCGAGCTGATCGAGCGAGCGATCCGGGTGAAGTCCGACGTGGTCTCGGGCGATCTGCGCGAGTCGGGCGTGCGGGAGGTGCTCAACTACGGTCACACCCTGGCCCACGCCATCGAGAAGGCGGAGGACTACCGCTGGCGGCACGGCCACGCCGTGTCGGTCGGCGTCGTCTACGCCGGTGAGTTGGCCCGACTGGCCGGGCGGCTGGATGCCGCCACCGCCGAGCGGCACCGGACGGCCATGGCGGCGCTCGGCCTGCCCACCAGCTATCCCGCGCAGGCCTGGCCCGGACTGCTCGCCACGATGCGGGTCGACAAGAAGGCCCGGGGCAGCCAACTGCGTTTCGTCGTGCTGGACGGGCTGGCCCGGCCGGCGATCCTGGAGGGCCCGGACGACGAGCTGCTGGAGGCGGCCTACCGCGAGGTGGCCGCGTGAAGGTCCACGTGCTGAACGGCCCAAACCTCGGCCGGCTCGGCACCCGGCAGCCCGACGTCTACGGGGCGACCAGCTACGCGGACCTGGTGGCGCTCTGCGAGTCGACCGGGCGGGAGCTCGGCCTGGACGTGACGGTCCGGCAGACCGACGCCGAGCACGAGCTGCTGGCCTGGCTGCACGCCGCCGCCGACGAGGGCGCCGCCGTGGTGCTCAACCCGGCCGCCTGGTCGCACTACTCGTACGCGGTCCGGGACGCCTGCGCCATGTTGCGCGGGCCGCTGGTCGAGGTGCACATCTCCAACATCCACGCCCGCGAGGAGTTCCGGCACCACTCGGTGGTGTCGGCGGTGGCGACCGGGGTGATCTGCGGCCTCGGCGTCGACGGCTACCGCCTGGCCCTGCACCACCTGGCCGCCCTGATCCGCTGACCCCCGGCTGCCCTGCCCGTCCCGTCTGTCCTGGCCGTCCCGCCCGCCGTGTGCGGGCGCGCGGCGAGATGAGCGCCGATGGCGCGCTCTGTGCTCCAGCCGTCGTGACGATCAGTAACATCTCTCTTCGTTGCTGTCGGTGACTGCCGCTGCGTCCCGTGCTCCCTGCCCCTCCGACGCTTTGCTCTGCATCCAAATTCGCACCACGGGTCTGAGCTGGGATTTCTTGTCGGCGGCGAATCGTGGCGGGAGGCGAAATAGTGACCGTGCGTAACTGGTGCGTCCGTAGGTGCAGAGCAAAGGGAACGCGGCGGGCCTCTGCCGTGGAGCGTGGCAGCTTACGGAGTGTGAGCACCGACGTGCGTTGTTGCCGGCAACCCGCAAGGTGGCTGGGCCGGCGGGGCAGCGGTGGCTGGGCCGGCGCGGTGACGCGGCTGGGCCGGCCGCCTGGCGACGGCGGCTGGGCTGTCTGGGCGGCGCGGCGGGGTCGGCCGCGAGGCGGCGGCTCGGCCGGCGGGGCGACGGCGACTGGGCGGCTGCAAGCGGCGGCGGCTGGGGAGCTGCGAGGCGACGGCGGCTCGGCTGGCGGGGCGGCGTGGCGGGGTCGGCCGCGGGGCGACGGCGGCTCGGCCGGTCGGCGGGCAAACCAGTGGCGGGACCGGCGGGACAACCGCGGCAGCGGCGGCGGAGAACGGTGGGGCTGCGGCGGAAGCGTCGCGAGCGGGCGGCGGGAGAGTGGCGGAATCGCGGCGGGAAGTCGGCGGAAGCGCGGGGGAGGAGCCGGCGGGAGGGCGGTGGGAGGGCCGTGGGAAGGGCGGCGGGAAGCGGCGGACAGCGGCGTTCGGCGCAACTAGTAGACTTGCCAGGTCTGTCCGCCAATTGATGATCAAGGCAGGAAATGGCCACCACCAACGACCTGAAGAACGGCCTGGTACTCAACCTCGACGGAGAGCTCTGGGCCGTCGTCGAGTTCCAGCACGTCAAGCCCGGTAAGGGTGGTGCGTTCGTGCGTACCACGCTGAAGAACGTGCTGTCCGGCAAGGTGGTCGACAAGACCTTCAACGCGGGCACCAAGGTCGAGACCGCGACCGTGGACAAGCGCACCATGCAGTACCTCTACGCCGACGGCGAGGACTACGTCTTCATGGATCTGGAGACGTTCGACCAGATCAACGTGCCCGGTGCCACCGTCGGCGACGCGGCGAACTACCTGCTGCCCGAGGCTGAGGCGACCGTGGCCACCCACGAGGGTGTCCCGCTCTACATCGAGCTTCCGACCAGCGTCGTGCTGGAGGTCACCTACACCGAGCCGGGCCTGCAGGGCGACCGGTCGACCGGCGGCAACAAGCCGGCCACCGTCGAGACCGACGCGACGGTCCAGGTGCCGCTCTTCATCACCACCGGCGAGAAGATCAAGGTCGACACCCGCGACGGCCGTTACCTCGGCCGCGCCTGATGGCCGAGGGTCCCAAGCAGCAGATGCCTGCGCGCCGCAAGGCGCGTAAGCGGGCGCTGGACGTGCTCTTCGAGGCCGACCTGCGGGACCGCCCGCCGGTCGAGGTGCTCGCCGGCTACATCGAGCGGATCGAGAAGCCCCGACCCGAGCACCTGGGATACGCGGTGGGCCTCGTCGAGGGCGTCGCCGCCCACCTCGACCGGATCGACGAGGTGATCGCCAGCTACGCCGAGGGGTGGACGCTGGACCGGATGCCGGCGGTCGACCGCAACCTCGCCCGGATCGCGGTCTACGAGCTGCTCTACGTCGACGAGATCGACGACGCGGTGGCCATCAGCGAGGCCGTCGAGCTGGCCCGGCAGATGTCGACCGACGACTCGCCGCGCTTCCTCAACGGCATCCTCGGCCGCATCGCCGAGTACGCCACCCGCTGACGCGGCGCACGTCACACCCGGACGAACGTCACAGCGGGCGTGCTCAACAGGCGGGACGCGACACGAACGACGACGAGAGGGGCCCGTGCCATTCGGCACGGGCCCCTCTCGCGTTCCTGGTCAGCTGGCGAAGAACGCCCGCGGGTCGGCAACCAGCACGCCGTGCTCGGTGAGCCGCTCGATCAGGCCGGACGGCGAGGCGTCGTACACGATCGCGAGCGCGCGCAGGTCGTCGGCGCGGATGGAGAGCACGCGGCCGTTGTAGTCACCGCGCTGCTGCTGGATGGCACGCGCGTACCGGGCGACGTAGGCGAGGTCCTCGGAGGCCTCGTCGTAGAGCCGCTCCAGGTCGAGGACGATCTTGCTGGTGGGCTCGTGGCGAACCCCGCTGCCGTCGGGCAGCAGCTCCGAGACGGGAACGCGGTAGAAGTCGGCAAGCTCGGCCAGGCGCGACACCGTGACGGCGCGGTCGCCGCGCTCGTAGGAGCCGACCACCACCGCCTTCCACCGCCCGTTCGACTTCTCCTCCACGCCCTGCAGGGACAGGCCCTGCTGCTGGCGGATGGAGCGCAGGCGGGCGCCCAGAGACTTGGCGTATTCAGAGGGCATTAAACACTCCCAGTGCTGCTCGGGGTTCTCCCAGCGATCGCTACGGAGCGTGACGGTACGGGGATTGGCACAACTGGTCAAGTGGTCGTGACCTTACCGTTGGGATCACCGGGGGAGTTGTCCCCATTTCGCCGGGCTGACCAGGGGGTCAGTGGCCGGCGGCGGTCGGTGCGGTGACCACTGGTAACGTGGCGGGAAGCCCCGGTCCGGGCCGCTCGCGTCCCGGTACCGGCATCCGACGTCCTTTAACGACCCGTCCCGTGAGGCGGGGAAGGAGGTCCGCCGTGGCCTACCCACCTGCTGCCCAGTCGTCGCCGCCGCGACAACCCTCGGTGAAGGTGATCCTCGCCAGTGCTGACGTCCAGCGCGTGGTCGACCGCATCGCCCACCAGATCCTGGAGAAGACCCAGGGCGCCGCGGACACCGTGCTGCTGGGCATCCCCACCCGGGGCGCCCCGCTCGCGAAGCGGCTCGCCGCCCGGATCAGCACCTTCGAGGACGTGACCGTCCCGGTCGGCGTGCTCGACATCACCCTCTACCGCGACGACCTGCGCCGGCACGCCACCCGCGCGGTCGGGCCGACCCAGGTGCCGCCCGGCGGCATCGACGGCAAGCGGGTCGTCCTCGTCGACGACGTGCTCTTCTCCGGCCGCACGGTGCGGGCCGCGCTCGACGCGCTCAACGACGTCGGGCGGCCGGCGTCCGTCCAGCTCGCCGTCCTGGTCGACCGCGGCCACCGCGAGCTGCCGATCCGCGCCGACTACGTCGGCAAGAACATCCCGACGTCCCTGGCGGAGAGCGTGAAGGTCACTCTCGCGGAGACCGACGGCACCGACGAGGTCAGGTTGTACGGGGGTACCCGGTGAGCGTGCGGAGTGCAGCGGAGCGGAGCCCCGCAGCCGCGAACGAAAGGCGGCAGCGCCCATGATCAGGCACCTGCTCTCCGGTGCCGACCTGGACGCCGCCACCGCCACCGAGATCCTGGACACGGCCGCCGAGATGGCCACGGTCGCCGGCCGGGAGGTCAAGAAGCTCCCCGCGCTGCGCGGGCGCACCGTGGTGAACCTCTTCTACGAGGACTCCACCCGCACCCGGATCTCCTTCGAGGCGGCGGCGAAGCGGCTCAGCGCCGACGTGATCAACTTTTCGGCCAAGGGCTCCAGCGTGACCAAGGGCGAGAGCCTGAAGGACACCGCGCTGACCCTCCAGGCGATGGGGGCCGACGCCGTCGTCGTCCGGCACCCTGCCTCCGGCGCCCCGCACCGGCTCGCCGACTGGGTCGACGGCTCGGTGGTCAACGCCGGCGACGGCACCCACGAGCACCCGACCCAGGCGCTGCTCGACGCGTACACGATGCGCTCCCGGCTGGGGCGGCTGGCCGGCCTGTCGGTCGCGGTGGTCGGGGACGTCCTGCACAGCCGGGTGGCCCGCTCGAACGTCCTGCTGCTGTCCACGCTCGGCGCCAAGGTGACCCTGGTCGGGCCGCCGACGCTGATCCCCGTCCACATCGCGCAGGCGCTCGCGCCCGGCACCGACGTCTCCTACGACCTCGACGCGGTGCTGCCGCAGTCGGACGTGGTGATGATGCTGCGGGTGCAGCGCGAGCGGATGAACGCCTCCTACTTCCCGTCCGCCCGCGAGTACGCCCGCCGCTACGGCCTGGACGGCCCGCGGATGCGCCGGCTGCCCGAGCACGCGATCGTCATGCACCCCGGACCGATGAACCGGGGGATGGAGATCACGCCCGAGGTGGCCGACTCGCCCCGCTCCACCATCGTCGAACAGGTCGCCAACGGGGTCTCCGTGCGGATGGCCGTCCTCTATCTGCTGCTCGGGGGGAACAACCGGTGAGCTCGTACCTGATCTCCAACGTCAGCGTCGTCGGCGCCGCGCCGACCGACGTGCTCATCCGCGACGGCGTCGTCGCGGCCGTCGGCGCCGGGCTGGACGCACCGGAGGCGACCGTCGTCGACGGCACCGGGCTGGTCGCCCTGCCCGGCCTGGTCGACCTGCACACCCACCTGCGCGAGCCCGGCCGGGAGGACGCCGAGACCGTCGAGTCCGGGTCCCGGGCGGCGGCGCTCGGTGGCTACACCGCGGTCTGCGCGATGGCCAACACCTCGCCGGTGGCCGACACCGCCGGCGTGGTCGAGCAGGTCTGGCGCCTCGGCCGGGAGGCCGGGCTGGTGGACGTGCAGCCGATCGGGGCGGTCACCGTCGGCCTGGCCGGCGAGCACCTCGCCGAGCTGGGCGCGATGGCCGACTCGGCGGCCCGGGTGCGGATCTTCTCCGACGACGGGCACTGCGTCGCCGACCCGAGGCTGATGCGCCGGGCGCTGGAGTACGTGAAGGCGTTCGACGGGATCATCGCCCAGCACGCCGAGGAGCCCCGGCTCACCGAGGGCGCGCAGATGCACGAGGGCGAGGTCTCGACCCGCCTCGGCCTGACCGGCTGGCCGGCGGTCGCCGAGGAGGCGATCATCGCCCGGGACGTGCTGCTCGCCGAGCACGTCGGCAGCCGCCTGCACGTGTGCCACGTCTCCACCGCCGGCAGCGTGGAGGTGCTGCGCCAGGCCAAGGCCCGGGGCGTCCGGGTCACCGCCGAGGTCACCCCGCACCACCTGCTGCTCACCGACTCCCGGGCCGAGACCTACGACCCGGTCTACAAGGTCAACCCGCCGCTGCGCACCGCGGCCGACGTCGCCGCGCTGCGGGCGGCCCTGGTCGAGGGCGTGATCGACATCGTCGCCACCGACCACGCCCCGCACGCGGTGGAGGACAAGGAGTGCGAGTGGGCGTACGCCCGGCCGGGCATGCTCGGCCTGGAGACGGCGCTGTCGATCGCCCTCGACGTGCTCGGCCCGCAGTGGGACCTGATCGCCGAGCGGATGTCGCGCACCCCGGCCCGGATCGCCGGGCTGGAGGGGCACGGCCTCGACCCGGCGCCCGGCGTGCCGGCGAACCTGACCCTGGTCGACCCGGCCGCCCGTCGCACCATCGAGCCGGCGGAGCTGGCCAGCCGTAGCCGCAACACCCCGTACGCCCGCATGACGCTGCCGGGTCGCATCGTGGCGACCTTCCTGCGCGGCGAGCCGACGGTCCTGGACGGAAAGGCTGTTCTATGACGAAGCGGAGGCCCGCGATCCTCGTGCTGGAGGACGGGCGCACGTTCCACGGTGAGGCGTACGGCAGCGTCGGGGAGACCTTCGGCGAGGCGGTCTTCAACACCGGCATGACCGGCTACCAGGAGACGTTGACCGACCCGTCCTACCACCGTCAGGTGGTGGTGCAGACCGCCCCGCACATCGGCAACACCGGCGTCAACGGCGAGGACGACGAGTCGGGCCGCATCTGGGTCGCCGGCTACGTGGTCCGCGACCCGGCCCGGATCGGCTCGAACTGGCGGGCCACCGGCGGGCTGGAGGAGCGGCTGGCCGCCGAGGGCGTGGTCGGCATCAGCGGCGTGGACACCCGGGCGCTGACCCGGCACCTGCGCGAGCGCGGCGCCATGCGGGTCGGCATCTCCAGCGTCGAGGCCGACCCCCGGGCGCTGCTGGCCCGGGTGCGGCAGGCCCCCGAGATGGTCGGCGCGGACCTCTCCGCCGAGGTCACCACCGCCGAGCCGTACGTGGTGGCGGCCGAGGGCGAGCACCGGTTCACGGTCGCCGCGCTGGACCTGGGCATCAAGCGCAACGTGCCGCGCCGGCTCGCCGCCCGCGGGGTCACCACGCACGTGCTGCCGGCCGGTTCGACGATCGACGACCTGCTCGCCACCGGCGCGGACGCGGTCTTCTTCTCGCCCGGCCCGGGCGACCCGGCCACCGCCGACGCGCCGGTGGCCCTGGCGCGGGAGGTGCTGCGCCGGCGGGTGCCGCTCTTCGGCATCTGCTTCGGCAGCCAGATCCTCGGCCGGGCGCTGGGCTTCGGCACCTACAAGCTCGGCTACGGCCACCGGGGCATCAACCAGCCGGTGCTCGACCGGGTCACCGGCAAGGTCGAGGTGACCAGCCACAACCACGGCTTCGCCGTCGAGGTCCCCGGCGCGCGGCAGGGCGCGGTCGTACCCGATGCGGTGATCGAGACCGAGTTCGGTGGCGTCCAGGTGTCACACGTCTGCCTCAATGACAACGTGGTCGAGGGGCTGCGGGCGAAGGACGTGCCCGCCTTCACCGTCCAGTACCACCCGGAGGCGGCGGCCGGCCCGCACGACGCGGACTACCTCTTCGACCGCTTCGCCGAGCTCATCGAGGGCCGGACCCACAGCGAGGGGCGCACACATGCCTAAGCGGACCGATCTCAAGCACATCCTGGTGATCGGCTCCGGGCCGATCGTGATCGGGCAGGCCTGCGAGTTCGACTACTCCGGCACCCAGGCCTGCCGGGTGCTGCGCAGCGAGGGGATCCGGGTCAGCCTGGTCAACTCGAACCCGGCGACGATCATGACGGACCCCGAGTTCGCCGACGCCACGTACGTCGAGCCGATCACCCCGGAGTTCGTCGAGCTGGTGATCGCCAAGGAGCGCCCCGACGCGATCCTGCCCACCCTCGGCGGGCAGACCGCGCTGAACACCGCGGTCGCCCTGCACGAGGCCGGCGTGCTCGACAAGTACGGCGTGGAGCTGATCGGCGCCAACATCGAGGCGATCAACCGCGGCGAGGACCGGCAGCTGTTCAAGGACATCGTCGCCAAGGCCGGCGTACGCCTGGGGCTCGACGACCCGGCGGGCCTCGTGCCCCGCTCCCGGGTCTGCCACTCGATGGCGGAGGTCGAGGCGACGGTCGCCGAGCTGGGCCTGCCGGTGGTGATCCGGCCGTCGTTCACCATGGGCGGCCTCGGCTCCGGCATGGCGCACACCCCGGAGGACCTGGCCCGCATCGCCGGCGACGGGCTGGCCGCCAGCCCGGTGCACGAGGTGCTCATCGAGGAGAGCGTGCTCGGCTGGAAGGAGTACGAGCTCGAACTGATGCGCGACCGGCACGACAACGTCGTGGTGGTCTGCTCGATCGAGAACGTCGACCCGATGGGCGTGCACACCGGCGACAGCGTCACCGTCGCCCCGGCCATGACGCTCACCGACCGCGAGTACCAGCAGCTGCGCGACCTGGGCATCGCGGTGCTGCGCGAGGTCGGGGTGGACACCGGTGGCTGCAACATCCAGTTCGCCGTCAACCCGGCCGACGGCCGCATCGTGGTGATCGAGATGAACCCGCGGGTGTCCCGGTCGTCGGCGCTGGCCTCGAAGGCCACCGGCTTCCCGATCGCGAAGATCGCCGCGAAGCTGGCCATCGGCTACACCCTCGACGAGATCCCCAACGACATCACCCTGAAGACCCCGGCGGCGTTCGAGCCGACCCTGGACTACGTGGTGGTGAAGATCCCCCGGTTCGCGTTCGAGAAGTTCCCGGGCGCCGACCCGGAGCTGACCACCACCATGAAGTCCGTCGGCGAGGCGATGAGCCTGGGCCGCAACTTCAGCGAGGCGCTGAACAAGGCGATGCGGTCGCTGGAGACGAAGGCGGGCGGGTTCTGGACGCTGCCCGACCCGGCCGGCGCGACGAAGGAGAACACCCTCGACGCGCTGCGGATGCCGCACGACGGCCGGCTCTACACCGTCGAGCGGGCGCTACGCCTCGGCGCGTCGATCGCCGAGGTCACCGCCGCGTCCGGCGGGATCGACCCCTGGTTCCTGGACCAGATCGCCGCCCTCGTCGAGCTGCGCGCGGAGATCGTGGACGCCCCGGTGCTCGACGCCGAGCTGCTGCGCCGCGCCAAGCGGGCCGGCCTGTCGGACCGGCAGCTGGCCGCGCTGCGTCCGGAGCTGGCCGCCGAGGACGGCGTACGGACGCTGCGGCACCGCCTCGACGTCCGCCCGGTCTACAAGACGGTGGACACCTGCGCCGCCGAGTTCGAGGCGACCACGCCCTACCACTACTCGACGTACGACCAGGAGACGGAGGTCGTGCCGTCGGCCCGGCCGAAGGTGATCATCCTGGGTTCCGGGCCGAACCGGATCGGTCAGGGCATCGAGTTCGACTACTCGTGCGTTCACGCGGTACAGGCGTTGCGGAGCGCGCCGGTCGGCACCGCCGCGCCGGCCGCCGCGGGCGCGGGTTCCGCCTCCGGCGCCGGTTTCGAGACCGTGATGGTCAACTGCAACCCGGAGACCGTCTCCACCGACTACGACACCGCCGACCGGCTCTACTTCGAGCCGCTCACCTTCGAGGACGTGCTGGAGGTCTGGCACGCCGAGGACTCCTCCGGCCGGACGGCCGGCGGGCCGGGCGTCGTCGGGGTGATCGTCCAGCTCGGCGGGCAGACCCCGCTGGGCCTGGCACAGCGGCTGAAGGACGCGGGCGTGCCGGTCGTCGGCACCTCGCCGGAGTCGATCCACCTGGCCGAGGAGCGGGGCGCGTTCGGGGCGGTGCTGGCCCGGGCCGGGCTGCGCGCGCCGGCGCACGGCATGGCCACCTCGTACGACGAGGCGAAGGCGATCGCCGACGAGATCGGCTACCCGGTGCTGGTCCGGCCGTCGTACGTGCTGGGCGGGCGGGGCATGGAGATTGTCTACGACGACGCCACGCTGCGTGACTACATCGGGCGGGCGACGGAGATCTCACCGGACCACCCGGTGCTGGTCGACCGCTTCCTCGACGACGCCATCGAGATCGACGTGGACGCGCTCTGCGACGCCGACGGGGAGGTCTACCTCGGCGGGGTGATGGAGCACATCGAGGAGGCCGGCATCCACTCCGGCGACTCGTCCTGCGCGCTGCCGCCGATCACCCTGGCGGGCTCGCACGTGGCCCAGGTGCGCCGCTACACCGAGGCGATCGCCCGGGGGGTGGGCGTGCGGGGCCTGCTCAACGTGCAGTACGCGCTGAAGGACGACGTGCTCTACGTGCTGGAGGCGAACCCGCGCGCGTCGCGGACGGTGCCCTTCGTCTCCAAGGCGACGGCGGTGCCGCTGGCGAAGGCGGCGGCCCGGATCGCGCTGGGCGCCACCATCGCCGAGCTGCGCGCCGAGGGGCTGCTCCCGGCGACCGGGGACGGCGGTTCGCTGCCGGCCGGCGCCCCGATCGCGGTCAAGGAGGCGGTGCTGCCGTTCAAGCGGTTCCGCACCCCCACCGGCAAGGGCGTGGACTCGCTGCTCGGCCCGGAGATGAAGTCCACGGGCGAGGTGATGGGCATCGACACCGCCTTCGGGCACGCCTTCGCCAAGTCGCAGTCGGCCGCGTACGGCTCGCTGCCGACCGCCGGGAAGATCTTCGTCTCGGTCGCCAACCGGGACAAGCGGGGCATGATCTTCCCGATCAAGCGCCTGGCCGACCTGGGGTTCGAGATCGTCGCCACCACCGGCACGGCCGAGGTGCTGCGCCGGCACGGCATCGCCTGCGAGCAGATCCGCAAGCACTACGAGTCCGGCGGGGGCGAGGACGCGGTGTCGCTGATCCTCGGCGGCGACGTGGCGCTGGTGATCAACACTCCGCAGGGCTCGGGTGCGAGCGCCCGCTCGGACGGCTACGAGATCCGCAGCGCCGCCGTCACGGCGGACATCCCGTGCATCACCACGGTGCCGGGCGCGGCGGCGGCGGTGATGGGCATCGAGGCGCGGATCCGGGGCGACATGCAGGTCCGCCCGCTCCAGGAGCTGCACGCCGCCCTCCGAGCCGCCGAATGACCCCCCACCCGCACCCCCGACGCCCCCACCCGTACGCGTTGATCATGAAGTTGTTGTCGGCCGGCACGGCGTGTCGCGGCGACAACCTCATGATCGACGGGGGTGGTCGGTCGTGATGTTCGAGCGGGTGGTCCGGCCGGGGTTGTTCCGGATCGGCGGCGGGGACGCCGAGGCGGCGCACGAGTGGACGCTGCGGCGGCTGGCGGGACTCTCCCGCCGGCCGGCGGCCCTTGGGGTGTTGCGGGCCCGGTACGCCGTGCGGGCGCCGCGCACGGTGTTCGGCGTCGAGTTTCCCAACCCGGTCGGGCTCGCCGCCGGGATGGACAAGGACGGCGCGGCGCTGCCGGCCTGGCCGGCGCTCGGCTTCGGCTTCGTCGAGGTCGGCACGGTCACCGCGCACCCACAGCCGGGTAATCCCCGGCCCCGGCTGTTCCGGCTGCCCGGCAGCGAGGCCGTGGTGAACCGGATGGGCTTCAACAACGCCGGCGCCGAGGCCCTCGCGGCCCGGCTCGCGGCGCTGCCGCGCCCGATCGGCGTGCCGCTGGGCATCTCGCTCGGCAAGTCCAAGGTGACCCCGCTGGACGAGGCGGTGGCGGACTACCAGGCGTCCTACCGGGCGCTGCGCGCGCACGGCGACTACTTCGCGGTCAACGTCTCCTCGCCGAACACCCCGGGGCTGCGCTCGCTACAGGACCGGGCGCACCTGGACGCCATCCTGGCGGCGCTGGTGGGGGAGAAGCCGGTGCTGGTGAAGATCGCCCCGGACCTCACCGAGCCGGCGATCGCCGAGCTGCTGGAGGTCTGCCTGGCCCGGGGCGCGGCCGGGGTGATCGCCACGAACACCACGCTGGCCCGCGACGGCCTCGCCCCGGCGGACCGGGCGCGCGGCGCGGAGACCGGCGGCCTGTCGGGTCGCCCGCTCGCCGACCGCGCCCGCGAGGTGGTCGCCTTCGTGCACCGGGAGGCCGGCGGGCGGCTGCCGGTGATCGGCGTCGGGGGCATCGTCGACCCGGACGCGGCGGCCCGGATGTTCGACGCGGGCGCCGCCCTGGTGCAGCTCTACACCGGCTTCATCTACCGCGGCCCGGCCCTGGTCCGCGCCGCCGCCCGCGCCACGGGGACGGGCGGGTGACCCCCGAGGAGGTCCTGGCCGCCGACCGGGCGCACGTGTGGCACCCGTACGCGGCCCTGCCGCCGGCGAGCGCGCCCTACGTCGTGGAGGCCGCGGCGGGCGTACGGCTGCGGCTGGCCGACGGCCGGGAGCTGGTCGACGGGATGTCGTCGTGGTGGGCGGCGATCCACGGTTACCGGCACCCGGTGCTCGACGCGGCCGTGACCGACCAGCTCGGCCGGATGAGCCACGTGATGTTCGGCGGGCTCACCCACGAGCCCGCGGTCCGCCTGGCGGCCACCCTGGTCGAGCTGGCGCCAGAAGGGCTGGAGCACGTCTTCCTGGCCGACTCCGGCTCGGTCGGCGTCGAGGTCGCGATCAAGATGTGCCTGCAGTACCAGCGGGCCACCGGCCGGCCGGAGCGCCGCCGGCTGGGCACCTGGCGGGGTGGCTACCACGGCGACACGTTCCACCCGATGAGCGTCTGCGACCCCGAGGGCGGCATGCACCACCTCTGGGGCGACGTGCTGCCCCGGCAGGTCTTCGCCCCCGTGCCGCCCGGCGGCTTCGACACGCCGCCCGACCCGGCCTACGAGGCGGCCCTGGTCGACGCGGTCGAGCGGCACGCCCACGAGCTGGCCGCGGTCGTCGTGGAGCCGGTGGTCCAGGGCGCCGGCGGGATGCGCTTCCACCACCCGCACTACCTGCGGGTGCTGCGCGAGGTGACCCGGGCGCACGGCGTGCTACTGATCTTCGACGAGATCGCCACCGGCTTCGGCCGCACGGGCACGATGTTCGCCGCCGAGCACGCCGGGGTGGTGCCCGACGTGATGTGCGTGGGCAAGGCGCTCACCGGCGGGTACCTGACGCTGGCCGCCACGCTCTGCACGGCGGAGGTCGCCCGGGGCATCTCCGCCGGCGGGGTGCTGGCGCACGGTCCGACGTTCATGGGCAACCCGTTGGCCTGCGCGGTCGCCAACGCCTCCCTCGGCCTGCTGCGGGCCGGCGACTGGGCGGGGCGGGTGGCGAGGGTGCAGGCGGGCCTGCGGGCCGGCCTGGAGCCGTTGCGCGGCGGGCCGGGGGTGGCCGACGTGCGGGTGCTCGGCGCGATCGGCGTGGTCCAGCTCGACCACGAGGTGGACCTGCCCGCCGCGACCGCCGCGGCGGTCGCCGAGGGGGTCTGGCTGCGGCCGTTCCGCGACCTGGTCTACACCATGCCGCCGTACGTCACCGACGACGCCGACCTGGCCCGGATCGCCGCCGGGGTCGCCGCCGCGGTGCGGGCCGGCTGAGCCGCCGGTCACCATCCGGCGGAGGTACGCGGGCGCACGCGCCGCCCGCGACAGGAGCGTGGCCCCGGCGGCGGACGCCCCGGGTGCCGAGGAGAGGGAGAGAACCGGATGGAGAGCTTCGGCGCCCGCCTGTACCGGGCCGTCACCGAGCGGGGTCCGCTCTGTGTCGGCATCGACCCGCACCCCGGGCTGCTGGCCCGCTGGGGGCTCGACGACGACATCCGGGGGCTTGACCGGTTCGCCCGGACGGTCACGGACGCCCTCGGTGACCGGGTCGCGGTGATCAAGCCCCAGTCGGCCTTTTTCGAGCGGTTCGGCTCGAAAGGTATCGCGATTCTTGAGTCAACTATCCGACAGTTGCGCGATGCCGGCTCGCTCGTTCTGCTGGACGTCAAGCGCGGCGACATCGGCTCGACCGTCGCCGCGTACGCCTCGGCATACCTCGATCCATCCAGCCCGGTCCATGTGGACGCGGTGACGGCGAGCCCGTACCTCGGTGTCGGCGCGCTCGCGCCGATGTTCGAACTGGCCGCCGAGCACGGCGGCGGGGTCTTCGTGCTGGCGCTCACCTCCAACCCCGAGGGCGCCGCCGTGCAGCGCGCGCGCACCGCCGACGGACGCACCGTCGCGCAGGCCGTCATCGACGAGATTTCCCAGCTCAACGCGGGTGCGCAGCCGCTCGGCAGCGTCGGGCTGGTGGTCGGCGCGACCATCGGCGACACCGGTCACGACCTGTCCGCCGTGAACGGTCCGCTGCTCGCTCCGGGCCTCGGGGCGCAGGGCGCCACGGCGGCCGATCTGCGCGTCGTCTTCGGCTCCGCCCTGCCCGCGGTGCTGCCCTCGTACTCCCGCGAGGTGCTGGGCGCGGGCCCGGATCCGGACGCGCTGCGGGCCGCCGCCGACCGCGCCCTGACCGGCTGCCGGGCCGCCCTCGCCGCTGGTGACTGACTGACGGCTCGGTCACCTTTGTGAAGATCATCGCGCGTCCACGTTGCCGAATGCGCCGTCGACCGCTAGTTTTCCCCGCGCTGGGAACCACGGACCCCTTGGTTCACAGCGACACCACGTTTCACAGATGCGGCGGTGCGTCCCGCCCGTCGCGATAGGGACCTGAGGAGAACTGGTGCCGCTCCCGTCACTGACCCCCGAACAGCGCGCTGCCGCGCTGGAGAAGGCCGCGGAGATCCGCAAGGCCCGTGCTGAGCTGAAGGAGCAGCTCAAGCAGGGCAAGACCACCCTCGGAGCCGTCCTCGAGCGTGCCGAGTCCGACGACGTCGTCGGCAAGCTCAAGGTCTCCGCCGTGCTGCAGGCGATGCCGGGCATCGGCAAGATCCGGGCCACCCAGATCATGGAGAAGCTCAAGATCGCCGACAGCCGTCGCCTGCGTGGCCTCGGCGAGCAGCAGCGCAAGGCACTGCTTGGAGAGTTCGCCGCCAACTGAGCCTGGCTGCGTGTAGAAACAAGCAGTGAGCACGGATGACGAGGCGCGCCCGGCGGCTCGGCTCACTGTCCTGACGGGGCCTTCGGGCTCCGGCACGGAGAGTGTCGTCGAGCGCGTCCGGGCGCGTTCTCCGTCCGTGTGGGTTCCGGTGCCGGCCACCACGCGATCCCGCGCGGAGAGCGAGCTGGACGGCGTCGACCGGCTCTTCCTGGCCCCCGCCGAGTTCGACCGGATGGTCGCCGCCGGGGAGCTGCTGGAGTGGAGCCGGGCCGGGCCGTACCGGCGCGGCACCCCCCTCGAACCGGTGCGCGCCCGGCTCGCCGCCGGGCAGCCGGTGCTGATCGGCCTCGACCTGGCCGGCGCGCTGCTGGTCCGGGCGGTACTGCCCGACGCCCGGCTGGTGCTGCTGCACCCGCCGGGGAACCTCCCCCCGCAGGCCACACCGGCTGCCTTCGAACACACCCTCGCGCACGACCGCACCGGGCGGGTCGTCGACGAGCTGGTAGGCTTGTCCGGTTCTTCTTTCCTGGCTCCGGCGCCACCGCACATGCGCGGTTGACCGCCAGCACCGCCACGCGCGGTGCGATAGACGCAGAGGTTAATTCGTGGGATCCATCGCAAACCCCGAAGGCATCACCAACCCGCCGATCGACGAGCTCCTCGAGAAGACGACCTCGAAGTACGCGCTGGTGATCTTCGCCGCCAAGCGCGCGCGCCAGGTCAACGCCTACTACAGCCAGCTCGGTGAGGGGCTGCTGGAATACGTCGGCCCGCTGGTCGAGACCACGCCGCAGGAGAAGCCCCTCTCCATCGCCATGCGCGAGATCAACGCGGGCCTGCTCACCGCCGAGCCGACCGACCAGCCGTAATCCGCCCCGCGTCGATGTCCCCCCGGATCGTCCTCGGGGTCGGCGGCGGCATCGCCGCCTACAAGGCGTGCGAGCTGCTGCGGCTCCTCACCGAGTCGGGCCACCAGGTCCGGGTCGTGCCGACCGCGTCGGCGTTGCGCTTCGTCGGGGCCCCGACCTGGGCGGCGCTCTCCGGCCAGCCCGTCGCCGACGACGTCTGGTCGGACGTGCACGAGGTGCCGCACGTCCGGCTCGGTCAGCAGGCCGACCTGGTGGTGGTCGCGCCGGCCACCGCCGACCTGCTGGCCAAGGCCGCCCATGGCCTGGCCGACGACCTGCTCACCAACACGCTGCTGACCGCCCGCTGCCCGGTCGTGCTGGCCCCGGCCATGCACACCGAGATGTGGGAGCACCCGGCCACCGTCGCCAACGTCGCGACGCTGCGCTCCCGGGGCGTGCGCGTCGTCGAGCCCGCCGTCGGCCGGCTCACCGGCGCCGACACCGGCAAGGGCCGACTGCCCGACCCGGCGGAGATCTTCGCGGTCGCCCGCCGGGCCCTCGCGCGGGGCGTCGGGGCCCCCGCCGACCTCGCCGGACGGCACGTGGTGGTGACGGCCGGCGGCACCCGCGAACCCCTCGACCCGGTCCGCTTCCTGGGCAACCGCTCCTCGGGCAAGCAGGGCTACGCCTTCGCCCGCTGCGCGGTGGCCCGGGGCGCCCGGGTCACCCTGATCTCGGCCAACGTCTCGCTGCCCGACCCCGCTGGCGTCGACCTGGTCCGCGTCGGCACCACGGGCGAGCTGCGCGACGCCACGCTCGCTGCGGCGGCCGACGCCGACGCGGTGGTGATGGCGGCGGCTCCGGCCGATTTCCGTCCGGCGACCTACGCGCCTGGCAAAATCAAGAAGTCGGACGACGGCAGCGCGCCCACCATCGAGCTCGTCACCAACCCGGACATCGCGGCCGAGCTGGGCCGGCGCCGTCGACCGGAGCAGGTGCTGGTGGTGTTCGCCGCGGAGACGGGCGACGCCGAGGCCAACGGCCGGGCCAAGCTCGCCCGCAAGCGGGCGGACCTCGTCGTGATCAACGAGGTCGGGTCCGACAAGGTCTTCGGCGCCGAGACCAACGCGGCGACGGTCATCGGCGCGGACGGTTCGGTCAGCCGGATGCCCGAGCGGTCCAAGGAGGACCTCGCCGACGGCGTCTGGGATCTCGTGGTGGCCCGGTTGCCCGGCCGTTCCTGACGGCTGGAAACGGGCACGACCGAAGAGGCCAGGCTCTGACGCGGATGACTACACTGCCGCGGAACGACTTCCACAATTTAGGAGTGCCGTGACACGCCGCCTCTTCACTTCCGAATCGGTCACGGAAGGCCACCCGGACAAGATCGCCGACCAGATCAGCGACGGCATCCTCGACGCCCTGCTCGCCGAGGACCCACGCAGCCGCGTCGCCGTGGAAACCCTGATCACCACCGGTCAGGTGCACATCGCGGGCGAGGTGACCACCAAGGCGTACGCCGACATCCCGACGATCGTCCGCCGGACCATCCTCGACATCGGCTACGACTCGTCGAAGAAGGGCTTCGACGGCGCCTCGTGCGGCGTCAGCGTCTCCATCGGCGCCCAGTCCGAGGACATCGCGCAGGGCGTCGACAACGCCTTCGAGCTGCGTACCGGGGCGTCGGAGAGCGCGCTGGACGCCCAGGGCGCCGGCGACCAGGGCATGATGTTCGGCTTCGCCTGCTCCGAGACGCCGGAGCTGATGCCGCTGCCGATCGCCCTGGCGCACCGGCTGGCCCGGCGGCTCTCCCAGGTCCGCAAGGACGGCACGATCCCGTACCTGCGTCCCGACGGCAAGACCCAGGTCACCATCGAGTACGAGGGGCTGCGCCCCGTCCGGCTCAACACGGTCGTCGTCTCCAGCCAGCACGCGGCGGACATCTCGCTGGACTCGCTCCTCACCCCCGACGTGCGCGAGCACGTCATCGCCCCGGAGCTGGAGAGCCTCGGTCTCGACACCGAGGGCTACCGGCTGCTGGTCAACCCGACCGGCCGGTTCGAGATCGGCGGGCCGATGGGCGACGCCGGCCTGACCGGTCGCAAGATCATCGTCGACACCTACGGCGGCTACGCCCGGCACGGCGGCGGCGCGTTCTCCGGCAAGGACCCGTCGAAGGTGGACCGCTCGGCGGCGTACGCGACGCGCTGGGTGGCCAAGAACGTGGTCGCCGCCGGCCTGGCCGAGCGGTGCGAGGTCCAGGTCGCGTACGCGATCGGCAAGGCCCACCCGGTCAGCCTCTTCGTCGAGACGTTCGGCACCGAGACCGTGCCCGTCGCCTCGATCGAGAAGGCCGTCTCCGAGGTCTTCGACCTGCGCCCGGCCGCCATCATCCGGGACCTGAACCTGCTTCGCCCGATCTACCAGCAGACCGCCGCCTACGGCCACTTCGGCAGGGAGCTGCCGGACCTGACCTGGGAGAGCACCGACCGGGCCGCCGACCTCAAGTCGGCCGCGGGAGCCTGACCGGCACCAGGCGCAGCGACCGGCGACCCGCGGACGGGTCGCCGGTCGCTCGTGTCTGCGTCGACGTCCCCCTGGCCCACCTGGACCGCCCGTTCGACTACCTCGTCCCGGCCGAGCTGGACGCCGACGCCGTCCCCGGCGTACGCGTGAAGGTCCGCTTCGCGGGGCAGCTCGTCGACGGCTGGCTGCTGGAGCGGGCCGACGACTCCGGGCACACCGGCCGGCTGGCGTACCTGGAGAAGGTCGTCTCGCCCGAGCCGGTGCTCGCGCCGGAGGTCGCCCGGCTGGCCCGGGCGGTCGCGGACCGCTACGCCGGCAACCTCGCCGACGTGCTCCGCCTCGCCGTTCCGCCCCGGCACGCCCGCGTGGAGAAGGACGTCCGCGCCCGCGCCGCGGCCCCCGACGAAAACCCCGCCGCCTCCGACGAGAGCCTCACCGCCCCCGACGAGAACCCCGCCGCCTCCGACGAGAGCCCCGCCGCCCCCGAAGAGGGCACCGTCGCCTCCGACGAGAACCCCGCCGCGCCCGACGTGGACCCCGCCGCACCGGCGGAGGCCACCGGCGGGGACCCGCCACGACCCGACCCGGCCCCGGCGGACCCCGTCGCGCCGGCCGGGCCCGGTCCCGACGCCTGGCGGGACTACCCGGCCGGGCCGGCCCTGCTCCGGGCGCTCGCCGACGGCCGGGCCGCCCGGGCCGTCTGGTCGGCGCTGCCGGGGGAGGACTGGCCCGCCCGGTACGCCGAGGCCGTCGCCGCCACCGTGGCCGGCGGCCGGGGCGCGGTGGTGGTCGTCGCCGACAACCGCGACCTGGACCGTCTCGACGCCGCCCTGCACGACGCCCTGGGCCCGGGGCGGCACGTCTGCCTCTCCGCCGCGCTCGGTCCCGCCCGGCGCTACCGGGCGTTCCTCGCCGCCCGGCGCGGCGACGTGCCGGTGGTGGTCGGCACCAGGGCCGCGATGTTCGCCCCGGTCACCCGGCTCGGGCTGGTGGCGATCTGGGACGACGGCGACGACCTGCACGCCGAGCCGCGGGCCCCCTATCCGCACGCCCGAGAGGTGCTGCTCACCCGCGCCCAGCTCGGCGACGCCGCGGCCCTGGTGGGCGGCTACACCCGCACCGCCGAGGCGCAGCTGCTGGTGGAGACCGGATGGGCCCGCGAGGTGGTGGCCGACCGGGCGACCCTCCGGGCCCGGATGCCGGCGATCGCGCCGACCGGCGACGACCCGCAGCTGGCCCGGGACCCCGGGGCGGCCACCGCCCGGCTGCCCAGCCTGGCCTGGACGACCGCCCGGGACTCGCTCCGGGCGGACCTGCCGGTGCTGGTCCAGGTGCCCCGCCGCGGCTACCTGCCGTCGGTGGCCTGCGCCGAGTGCCGCACCCCGGCCCGGTGCCCGCACTGCGCCGGCCCGCTCGCGCTGCCCTCCGCCGAGGGCACCCCGGCCTGCCGCTGGTGCGGGCGGGTCGCCGCCGCGTACGCCTGCCCGGAGTGCGGCGGGCGGCGGCTGCGCGCCTCCGTCACCGGCGCCCGGCGCACCGCCGAGGAACTGGGCCGGGCCTTCCCCGGCGTGCCGGTGCGCACCTCCGGGCGGGAGGAGGTGCTGGCCACGGTCCCGGGCGGCGCCGGCCTGGTCATCGCCACCCCCGGCGCCGAGCCGGTCGCCGACGGCGGCTTCGGGGCGGTGCTGCTGCTCGACTCGTGGGCCCTGCTCACGCGGGCCGACCTGCGGGCGGGGGAGGAGGCGCTGCGCCGCTGGCTGGCGGCCGCCGCGCTGGCCCGTCCCGCCGCCGCCGGGGGCCGGGTGGTGGTGGTCGCCGACGGGGCCCTCGCCCCCGTACAGGCGCTGCTGCGCTGGGACGCCGGCTGGTTCGCCGCCCGGGAGCTGGCCGAACGGCGGGAGCTGGGCTTCCCGCCGGCGGTGCGGATGGCCAGCGTGACCGGCCTGCCGGCCGCCGTGGCCGACCTGCTGGCCGAGGCCCGGCTGCCGGCGGAGGCCGAGCTGCTCGGGCCGGTGCCGGCCGACGGGGAGCGCGAGCGGATGCTGGTCCGGGTCCCCCGGGCCCGGGCCGGCGCGCTGGCCGGCGCGCTGCACTCGGCGGCGGGGGTGCGCACCGCCCGCAAGGCCGCCGAGCCGGTCCGCCTCCAGGTCGACCCGCTGGCCCTCTTCTGACCGACGGCCCGGCCGGTCCGGCGCCGCTCCCACCGCCCGACCTGGCCCGTCGTCGCACGCCGTGTCCGGCGGTGTGTCGACACGCGGGTGATAGCATCGCCCGTCATGCCCGGGCGTACGACGGCTCCAGGTCGCGGCACGGCGCCACACCGCGCCGAGCCGGGGTCGTCGCAGGATCGCGCGACGATGGCGGGAGCGCGTCGGTTCGGCGCGGTGTCGATGATTCCAAACAGCCGGTGATCAGGGGTGGACCAGTCGTGACCGTTCGTCAGTCGATCGTCTTCAATGGTGACCTCGGCAGCGGCAAGAGCACCGTCTCCGTGGTGATCGCCGAGCGGCTCGGCCTGCGCCGGGTCAGCGTCGGTGACCTCTACCGCCAGATGGCGCAGGAGCGGGAGATGACCGCGCTCCAGCTCAACCTGCACGCGGAGCTGGACCAGGCCGTCGACGGCTACGTCGACCAGCTCCAGCGGGACATCGCAGCCTCGGGCGAGCGGCTCGTCATGGACTCCCGGCTGGCCTGGCACTTCTTCACGGACGCGCTCAAGGTGCACATGATCACCGAGCCGGGCGAGGCGGCCCGACGGGTGCTCGCCCGCCCGTCCGGCCCGGCCGAGAGCTACGCCTCCATGGAGGAGGCCAAGGCCAAGCTGCGCGAGCGCAGCGAGAGCGAGCGGGGCCGGTTCATCGTCCGCTACGGGGTGGACAAGGCCCGGCTGCGCAACTACGACCTGATCTGCGACACCACCCGCGCCTCGGCCACCGAGGTCATCGAGCACATCATCGACGCGTACGAGGGCCGGCTGGGCGCGGACGTGCTGCGCGACGCGCCGCCGCTGCTGCTGCTCGACCCGGCCCGCGTCTACCCGACCGAGGACATCGCCCACCTGCGCGACCTGTGGGACTCGGAGTTCGTCGGCGAGGTGGCCGCCGCCGGCGACGAGGCGCTGGAGCCGCTGCGGATCGGCTACACCGGCGAGTACTTCTTCGTCGTCGACGGGCACCGCCGCCTCAGCGCCGCCCTCCAGAACGGCTTCCGCCTGGTGCCGGCCCA
The DNA here is from genome assembly GCF_004345505.1 of Micromonospora sp. CNZ303. Lineage (NCBI taxonomy): Bacteria > Bacillati > Actinomycetota > Actinomycetes > Micromonosporales > Micromonosporaceae > Micromonospora > Micromonospora sp. CNZ303. Next base: position 83,606 of record NZ_SLVT01000023.1, read on the forward strand.
GCTCGTCGCCGAGGTGGACGAGCCGGTGGTCGGCGGGATGAGCGCGGTGGACTACTTCGCCGCCCAGGCCCGGCCCGGTCTCATCCACGACTGGGAGGCCGCCCACTCCATCGAGCTGCCGTTGCCCGAGCACGCCCTGCTCGGCGGCGACGCGGTCCTGGCCGGGGAGCCGGGCACCGCCGTCTGAGCCGCCCGCCCCCGTCCCGTCGTGCCGTCGGGCCCGGCGGGTCCTGCGCGGCCACGGGCGCCTTCTGGTGACCATCGACACGCGACGGGCCGCGCCGCTTCGCGGTACGCCGGCCGGGGCGGCCGACGGCACTCCGTAGACTGGTACGGCACCAGTCCGCCCGCCGAAGGAGCCATGCCGAGTGACCGTCCAGCCCATCCGTCTGTTCGGGGATCCGGTGCTGCGCACGCCGGCCGATCCGGTGGTCGACTTCGACGTCGAGCTGCGCAAGCTCGTCGCCGACCTGACCGACACGATGCGTGAGCAGAACGGCGCCGGCCTCGCCGCGCCGCAGCTCGGTGTGGGCCTGCGGGTGTTCACCTTCGACGTCGACGACGTGGTCGGCCACCTGGTCAACCCGGTGCTGGAGTTTCCCGACGCCGAGGAGCAGGACGGCCCCGAGGGCTGCCTGTCCATCCCCGGCCTCTACTTCGACACCAAGCGCCGGCAGAACGTGATCGCCAAGGGCTTCAACGGCTACGGCGACCCGATGCAGATCGTCGGCACCGGTCTGATGGCCCGCTGCGTGCAGCACGAGACCGACCACCTCGACGGGGTGCTCTTCGTGGACCGGCTGGACCCGGCCGGGCGCAAGGAGGCGATGAAGGCGATCCGCCAGGCGGAGTGGTACGACCCGACCACCCCGCCGACGGTCAAGCTCAACCCGCACGCCTCGGGCAGCCCCTTCGGCCTGGGTCGGTGAGCCGGTGCGCGTGATCTTCGCCGGCACGCCGGCCGTCGCCGTTCCCGCCCTGGCGGCCGTGGCCGCCTCCCGGCACGAGCTCGTCGCCGTGGTCACCCGGCCGGACGCCCCCGCCGGGCGCGGTCGCGGGCTGGCCCGCTCCCCGGTGGGGGCGTGGGCCGACGAGCACGGGATCGAGGTGCTCACCCCCGCCCGGCCGCGTGAGCCGGAGTTCCAGGACCGGCTGCGCGCGCTGGCCCCCGACTGCGTCCCCGTGGTCGCCTACGGCGCGCTGGTGCCGCCGGCCGCCCTGGAGATCCCCCGCCACGGCTGGATCAACCTGCACTTCTCGTTGCTGCCCGCCTGGCGCGGGGCCGCGCCCGTGCAGCACGCCGTGCTGCACGGCGACGAGCTGACCGGGGCGAGCGTGTTCCAGCTGGAAGAAGGGCTGGACACCGGTCCGGTCTACGGCACGCTGACCAACGAGATCCGTCCGGCGGACACGTCCGGCGACCTGCTGGAGCGGTTGGCGCACTCCGGCGCCGGCCTGCTGGTGGCCGTCCTCGACGCGATCGACGACGGCACGGCCCGGGCCGAGCCGCAGCCCGCCGACGGGGTGTCGCTGGCGCCGAAGCTGACCGTGGAGGACGCCCGGGTGCGCTGGTCCGATCCCGCCTTCGCGGTGGACCGGCGGATCCGGGCCTGCACTCCGGCGCCCGGCCCGTGGACGACGTTCCGGGGCGAGCGCGTCAAGCTGGGCCCGGTCACCCCGGTGCCCGACGGACCGGAGTTGAAACCGGGCGAGCTGCTGGTGGAGAAGTCCCGGGTGCTGGCCGGCACGGCCACCACCCCGGTGCGGCTCGGCGAGGTCCGGGCGGCGGGCAAGCGGGCGATGCCGGCGACCGACTGGGCGCGGGGCGTCCGGGTCGCCGCGGGGGAGGAAGTCGCGTGACGGGCACTTCGGAACGGCCCTCGGGCGACCGCTTCTCCGGCGAACGGCGCGGTGAGCGCTCCGGCGGTGAGCGTCCCGGCGGTGAGCGCTCCGGCGGCGAGCGCTCCGACGGTCAACGGTTCGGCGGTGAGCGGTTCGGTGGGCGCGAGCAGCGTCCCCCGGGCGGCCAGCGCGGCGAGCGGCCGGCGCGGGGCGGCCAGTGGGGTGCCCGGTCCGGCGGTGACCGCCGCGACGGCGGCCGGCGTCCCCCGGCCCGCCCGGCGGTGGACCTGCCCCGCCAGGTGGCCTACGAGGCGGTCGCGGCGGTGCACCGGGACGACGCGTACGCCAACCTGGTGCTCCCGTCGCTCCTGCGCGACGCGGGGCTGGTCGGCCGGGACGCCGCCTTCGCCACCGAGCTGACCTACGGCACGCTGCGCCACCTCGGCACCCTCGACGCGATCCTCGGCGACGCCGCCGGGCGGGACGTGCAGCGCATCGACCCGCCGGTGCGCGACGCGCTGCGGCTCGGGGCGTACCAGCTCCTGCACACGCGGGTGCCGGCGCACGCCGCCGTCTCCTCGACCGTCGACCTGGTCAAGTCGGTGGGTGTCGGCGCGACGGGCTTCGCCAACGCGGTGCTGCGCGAGGTGGCCGGCCGCGACGCCGACGCCTGGGTGGCCAAGCTGGCCCCGTCGGCGGAGAGCGACCCGATCGGGCACCTGGCCCTGGCGTACAGCCATCCGCAGTGGATCGTGCGGGCCTTCGCCGAGGCGCTCGGCGGCGACCTGGGCGAGACCACCCGGCTGCTCATCGAGGACAACGAGCGCCCACCGGTGCACCTGTGCGCCCGGCCCGGGCTGGCCGATCCGGTGGAGCTGGCCGACGAGGCCGGCGGCGCGCCGGGCGCCTTCTCCCCGTACGCGGTCTATCTCTCCGGTGGGGCGCCCGGCGACCTGCCGGCGCTCGCGCGGGGGCGCGCCCACGTGCAGGACGAGGGCTCCCAGCTGGTGGCCAACGCCCTGGCGGTGGCCCCGCTCGACGGCCCGGACGGGCGCTGGCTGGACCTGTGCGCCGGCCCGGGTGGCAAGTCCGGCCTGCTCGGCGCCCTCGCGGCCCAGCGGGACGCGCGGCTGACCGCGGTCGAGGTCTCGGAGCACCGGGCCCGGCTGGTCGAGCAGGCCACCCGGGGCCTGCCCGTGAGCGTGCTGCACGCCGACGGCCGCACCGTCGGCGCGGACCCGAAGCTGCCGGAGGCGCACTTCGACCGGGTGCTCGTCGACGCGCCCTGCACGGGGCTGGGGTCGCTGCGCCGCCGCCCGGAGTCGCGCTGGCGGCGTCAGCCCTCGGACCTGCCGCCGCTGACCCGGTTGCAGCGTGAGCTGCTCGCCGCGGCGCTGCGTGCCGTCCGGCCGGGCGGGCTGGTCGCCTACGTGACGTGCTCCCCGCACACCGTGGAGACGCACGTGACGGTGACCGAGGCGGCCCGCCGCTCGGGGGTGCCGGTCGACTTCGTCGACGCCCGGCCGCTGCTGCCGGCGGGCATGCCCGGCCTCGGCGACGGGCCGACGGTGCAGCTGTGGCCGCACCGGCACGGCACCGACGCGATGTTCCTCGCGATGCTCCGCCGCACCTGAGCGGGGCGCCCGGGACAAACCGGTCCGCCCTGGTCGGGGCGGGCCGGCGACGCCCGGGGCCGTCGTGCGCACGGCGCGCCGGCGGCCGGGACCGCCGTCCCTCCACTGTCTCCCCAAACGCGCTCCGAGGTGGCATCATGTCGTCACCTATCGAGGAGCGTCCATGAAACGAAGAGTCCTGACCGTCGGTGCCGCACTCGCCGTCCTCGCCGCCGCCGCGGTCGCACCGGCTGTCGGGCCGGCGGCGGCGGCCCCGTCCGTCGGCGTGCTCGCGCCCGCCGCGCAGGCCCTGGCCGCACCGGACATCGCGGTGGCCAACGTCCAGGCCCACCTCACGCAGTTCCAGACCATCGCCACCCAGAACGGCGGCAACCGGCGGGCCGGGTCCGCCGGCTACACGGCCTCCGTCGCGTACGTCAAGACGAAGCTCCAGGCCGCCGGTTACACGGTCACCGAGCAGGTCTGCACCGACTGCACGTACCGGTCGAACAACCTGATCGCCGAGTGGCCGGGCGGGCCCGCCGACCAGGTCGTCATGTTCGGCTCGCACCTCGACGGCGTCTCCGCCGGCCCGGGCATCAACGACAACGCCACCGGCTCGTCGGCGCTGCTGGAGAACGCGCTGGTGCTGGCCCGGCAGAACCCGACGATGACCAAGCGGGTCCGGTTCGCCTGGTGGACCGACGAGGAGCAGGGCCTCAACGGCTCGGACTTCTACGTCCGCTCGCTGAGCGCCACCCAGCGGGGCTACATCAAGGGCTACTACAACTTCGACATGATCGGCTCGGTCAACGGCGGCTACTTCATCAACCGGATCACCTCCGCCACGGCCGCCCCGCTGAAGGCGTACTGGGACTCGCTGAACATCCAGCCCGAGGAGAACGTCGAGGGCCAGGGCCGTTCCGACGACTACCCGTTCGCGCAGGCCGGCATCCAGACCTCCGGGTACGCCGCGGGCGCCAGCGCCCGGAAGACCTCGGCGCAGGCCACCAAGTGGGGCGGCACGTCCGGCTCGGCGTACGACCCGTGCTACCACCGGTCCTGCGACACCACCTCGAACGTCAGCGCCACGGTGCTCAACCGCAGCGCCGACGGGATCGCGTATGCCATCTGGCAGCTCGCCGTGGGCTCGGCGACCAACGACTTCTCCGTCGCGGTGAGCCCGACGTCGGGCTCGGTGCAGCGGGGCGCGTCGACCACGGCGACGGTCTCCACGGCCACCACCGCCGGCACGGCCCAGACGGTCGGCCTGTCGGCGACCGGCCTGCCGGCGGGCGTCACCGCCTCGTTCAGCCCGTCGTCGGTCACCTCCGGCGGCTCCGCGACCCTGACGCTCAGCGCGTCGGCCTCGGCGACGCTGGGCACCTACACCGTCACGGTCACCGGGGCGGGCTCCGGCGGCGTCTCGCGCTCGGCCAGCTACACGCTGACCGTCGGCGGCAGCGGCGGCTGCTCCGGCGGCCAGCTCATCGGCAACGGCGGGTTCGAGAGCGGCTCGTCGCCGTGGACGGCGTCGTCCGGCGTGATCACCAACGACACCCGCCAGCCGGCGCGGACGGGCTCCTACAAGGCGTGGCTGCTGGGCTACGGCTCGACGCGGACGGAGACGCTGTCGCAGTCGGTGACCATCCCGGCGGGCTGTGCGAGCTACACGCTGTCGTTCTGGCTGCACGTCGACACGGCGGAGACGACGACCAGCACCGCGTACGACCGGTTGGTGGTGCAGGTGGGCTCGACGACGCTGGCGACGTACTCGAACCTGAACGCGGCGGCCGGCTACACGCAGCGGTCGTTCAACGTGGCCGCGTACGCGGGCCAGACGGTGACGCTGAAGTTCACCGGCACGGAGGACGCCTCGTTGCAGACCAGCTTCGTCGTCGACGACGTGACGCTCCAGGCCAGCTGACGCACCACCGGGTCGGGGCGGTCGGCCACGCCGGCCGCCCCGCTCAGGTGACCGGCAGGCCCTTCGTGCCGGCGCCCTTCACCGACCGGGTGAGGTTGCGGTCGCTGACCCACAGGAAGCACTGCACGCCCCGGTTGCCGTTGCGCCACTCCCGCTCGAACGGGTGGTAGTAGATCGAGCCGGCCCGGTACTGCAGGTCGCCGTTGTCCGGCACCTTCGCGTACTTCGCGATCAGCGTCCGGCACGCCCGGTGCACCTTCCGGGTGTCGCGGCCGAAGTCCTCGTAGCTGGTGTCGGGGGCCTGCCACACCCCGACGAACTCGGCGCGGTGCTTGCTGGTGCAGGCGACGGGCACCATGTCCCGCACCTCGTCGGCCCGCGTCCTCGGGTTGAAGCAGCGGTGGGCGAGCGGGGCGGCGCCGGTCAGCGCGCCCTTCAGGCTGCCCGTGCGGGCCTTCGCGGCGGCCTCGTCGAGGCTGGTCTGCTCGCTGAGGTCGCAGCGGAACCACCGGGCGCCGCCGCCCCACGCCTGCGGCGACGGCAGGACCACGCTCAGCCCGAGCCGGCCCGAGCGCCAGTCGCCGCCCACCATCTCGTTGACCTTCGCGTCGCACTCGGCGCGGGCGGCGCGCATGCCGGCCGACCCGGCCGGCGGGGGCGTGACCCGGTCGGCTCCCGCCCCGGTCAGCGTGCCGACGTGCACGGTCTCCGTGCGGTGCGACACCGCACAGTCGACGGGGCGGTAGGCGGTGAGGTAGCCGACGTCCTGCACGCCGGCGTGGCAGACCCCGGCGGCGGGCACGAACGCCTGCGGCGCGGCGGGTGCCGGCCAGTCGTCGGTCAGGTCACGGTCGGTGCCGGCCGGGGTGCCGCAACCGGCGAGCGCCAGGGCCGCCACCGTGCCCACCGTGGCCGCCGTCCACCACCGTCGCATCCCGACCTCCCGCCGTTCGTGGGCCGCGCCCGGCGGCGGCCAGCGCGACGGTCCCACCGGCGCGCAGGCGGCCGGACACGCCACGGTGCGGCAGCATACGGCACCCCCGCTCAGCTCGCGGGCAACCCTTGCGGGCCGGCGCCCCGCATGGAGCGGGTCAGCTTCCGGTCGTCGCTCCACAGGAAACACCGCACGCCCCGGTCGCCCTCCTGCCACTCCCGCTGCGACGGGGGATAGAAGATCGAGCCCGCCCGGTACGGCAGGTCACTGTTGACGGGCACCTCGGCGAAGGCGGCGATGAGCGCCATGCAGCGCGTGTGCGCCTGCCGGTGGGACCGGCCGAACTCGGCCCAGGTCATGTCCCGCTCCAGGTAGACGCCGACGAACTCGGCGCGGTGCGGCTCGGTGCAGAGCACCGGGGCCATGTAGTTCAGGTTGTCGCCGATCAGCTTGGGGTCGAAGCAGCGGTGCAGCAGCGGGGAGTCGCCGATCATCGCGCCCCGCAGGCTGCCCGTGCGGTTCACCGGCCGGGTGTTGTCGATGCTGCCGGTCTCGCTCAGGTCGCAGCGGAACCAGCGGGCGCCCGCGCGCCACGCGGGGGCGGAGGGCAGCGCGACGGTGAGGGCGACGCGGGCGGCGTGCCAGTCGCCGCCGAGCACCTCGCGGGCGCGCTGGTCGCACTCGGCGCGGGCGGGCCGCAGGGCCGCGGATCCCGGTTCGGGCCGGTCGCCGTCGGCGGTCGGCCCGGCGAACCTGCCCACGTGCACGGTCTCGGCCAGGTGGTTGCGGGAGCAGTCCACCGCCTCGTAGGTGCGGGCCTGCACGACGGCGGTGATCCGGGGCAGGCAGGCGTCGGTGGCCGGCACGAACAGCTGCGGCGCCCGCAGCGCCGGCCAGTCGTCGGTGAGGTCGCCGTCGGAGCCGCCCGGTCGTACGCAGCCGGACAGCAGGACCGTCAGCGTGCCGGCCAGCGCCAGCGCCGCGAGCCACCGTCGCATCGTCCGCCCTTTCCGGGAGCTGACGCGTCGACCGCCGCCGGGGCACCGTGCGGGCGTGCGGCTCACGTCACCGTCCCTGATGGAGTCTCGCCGCGTTTCCGTCGTCCGGCCAGTCACGGATGGCCCTTCGTCCGGTTTCGCCGGGCCGGGAGGACCAATTCTGCACCACAGGTCACCGTCGGGTCACCGGGTGTCCCGTTGGTGGCGCGCTGCGGGCGGCCGTCGGCCACGTTCGTACACTGGCCCGGTGACCGTACCGCCGCCGATCGTCGCGCCCAGCATCCTCGCCGCCGATTTCGCCCGCCTCGCCGAGGAGGTCCGCGCCGTCGAGAACGCCGCGGACTGGCTGCACGTGGATGTCATGGACAACCACTTCGTGCCCAACCTGACCATCGGGCTGCCCGTGGTGCAGAGCCTGCGGGCCGCCACCGAGCTGCCCTTCGACGTGCACCTGATGATCGAGGACCCGCGCCGCTGGGCGCCCGGCTACGCCGACGCCGGGGCGTACAACGTCACCTTCCACGCGGAGGCGTGCGACGACCCGGTGGCCCTGGCCAAGGACCTGCGCTCGGCGGGGGCCAAGGCGGGGCTGGCGATCGACCGGGACACCCCGATCGAGCCGTACCTGGAGCTGCTGCCGAGCTTCGACACGCTGCTGATCATGACGATCAAGGCCGGCTTCGGCGGGCAGCGGTTCATTCCGCAGTTGCTGGACAAGGTGCGTACGGCCCGCCGGCACGTCGACGCCGGCCACCTCGAACTGCGCATCGAGGTCGACGGCGGCATCGCCGCCGACACCATCGCCCAGGCGGCCGAGGCGGGGGCCGACGCGTTCGTCGCCGGCACCGCCGTCTACGGCGCCGACGACCCCGCCGAGGCCATCCGGAAGCTGCGGGCACTCGCGGAACACGCCGCCCCCGGGGCCTGACGTGGAACCGGCCGGCGACCGTCCGGACGTCATCCTCGTCGTCGACGACGACGAGGACATCGCGCGTTTCGTCGCGTTCAACCTCCGGCTGCACGGCTTCGAGGTGATCCACGCCAGCGACGGGCAGGAGGCGCTCGAGGTGATCGAGCGCCAGCGACCCGACCTGGCGGTGGTCGACCTGATGATGCCGCGCATCGACGGGTTGGAACTGACCCGGCGGCTGCGCGCCGACCCGATGACCTCGGCCCTGCCGGTGATCATGCTGACCGCCAAGGGCATGACGGTGGACAAGGTGCACGGGCTCAGCGCCGGCGCCGACGACTACCTGGTCAAGCCGTTCGACACCGCCGAACTGGTCGCCCGGGTCAGCTCCACGCTGCGCCGCAACAAGGAGTTCCGCGAGGTCTCGCCGCTGACCGGGCTGCCCGGCAACAGCCGGATCCGCCGGGAGATCTCCGACCGCGTCCGCAGCGGGGCCGACTACGCCGTCGGCTACATCGACATCGACCGGTTCAAGAGCGTCAACGACCGGTACGGCTTCGTCCGCGGCGACGACTTCATCTCGGCCCTGGCCCGCAGCCTGCACCGGGCGGTGGTCTCGGTCGGGCTGCCGCCGGCCTTCCTGGGGCACGTCGGCGGGGACGACTTCGTCATCGTCTGCGCCCCGGAGCAGGTCCGGCCGCTCACCTCCCGGGTCTCCGCCGACTTCGAGAAGGCCGCCGACTCGCTCTACGACCCGGTCGACGCCGCGCGCGGCTACGTGGAGCTGAAGGACCGCCGGGGCAACATCCGGCGGGCCGCCCTGGTGACCCTGTCGATCGGCGTGTCCCTCTCCGACTCCGGCAAGCGGTTCACCGACCCGCTGGAGGCGATCGCCGTCGCCTCGGAGATGAAGACGGTGGCCAAGAGCCAACCCGGCTCGTACGTGGCGGTGGACCGCCGACGCGGGGTTACCTGATTCGTGCGCTGTTGCTGTGAAGTACCACGCCCGGGTGGCGCGACCCCCCGTCCGGCGTGTAACACTTCCCGTGTACCCACCACGCGCTGGCGGGACTCGGTGTAATTCCGAACCGGCGGTGATCCACGGTGTGACCGTGGTAAGCCCGCGACCCGGTCGGCCTCGTGCCGCCCGGTGGACCTGGTGAGAATCCGGGGCCGACGGTTGGGAGCGGGAAACCCCGCCCCCAGACAGTCCGGATGGGAGACAGCGCGCGGGACGGACGGGCCCTGCCCGGCCGCTGAGTTCAGCGTGCCGTGCGCGCCCCCCGGGGCGGCCCCGCCGTACCCGGATCTCCGCCGCCGCACGCTCGCGGCCCCATGCCGTTGCCTCCCGTGCCCGCCCGCGCGTCGACCGGCGAGTGAGAGGGCAGGGCATGGTCGGCGTCTCCGTGGACGAGGCGATGCGTCGCGCGGTGGAACTCGCCGCGCGCGGTCTCGGCACGACCAGCCCCAACCCGGTGGTCGGCTGCGTGCTGATCGACGCCGACGGGCAGGTGGTCGGCGAGGGATTCCACGCCTACGCCGGCGGGCCGCACGCCGAGATCGTCGCGCTCGCCCAGGCGGGGGAGCGGGCCCGTGGCGGCACCGCCGTGGTCACCCTGGAACCGTGCGACCACACCGGCCGCACCGGCCCCTGCAGCACCGCGCTGGTGCGCGCCGGCGTCGCCCGCGTCGTCATCGCCGTGCCCGACCCCAATCCCCTCGCCACCGGGGGCGCCGCCACGCTGCGCGCCGCCGGGATCCAGGTCGACACGGGGGTACGCGCGTGCGAGGCGGAGGCCGGCAACATCGCCTGGCTCACCTCGATGCGCCGGGGCTGGCCGTACGTGATCTGGAAGTTCGCCGCGACGGTGGACGGCCGGTCGGCGGCGGCCGACGGCACCAGCATGTGGATCACCTCCGAGGCCGCCCGGATGGACGTGCACGCGCTGCGCGGCACCGTCGACGCGGTGCTCGCCGGGGTCGGCACGGTCCTCGCCGACGACCCCCGGCTCACCGCCCGCAACCTGCGCGACGGCACGCTCGCCATCCGGCAGCCGCTGCGGGTCGTGGTGGACACCGAGGGTCGTACGCCGGCCGACGCCCGCGTCCGCGACGGCGCGGCGCGCACGTGGATCGCCACCGCGGCGGAGGTCGGCACCGGGCCCGACGGCCGGGTCGACCTGCCGGCGCTACTCGCCGCGCTGCACGGGCGGGGGATCCGCGCCGCGCTGCTGGAGGGCGGCCCGAAGCTGGCCGGCGCCTTCCTGGCCGCCGGCCTGGTCGACAAGATCGTCGGCTACGTCGCGCCCCGGCTGCTCGGCGCCGGCCCGACCGCCCTGGTCGACGCCGGGGTGAACACCATCGCCGAGGCCATCGACCTGGAGTTCGTCGACGTCACGCAGGTCGGACCCGATCTGCGGATCACCGCGCTGCCCCGGAAGAGGGAGGGCTGACATGTTCACCGGCATCGTCGAGGAGTTGGGTGAGGTCGTCCGGATCACGGAGACGGCGGGGGACTCGGCGCTGGTCGCGGTCCGCGGCCCGCTGGTCACCTCGGACGCCCGGCACGGCGACTCGATCGCGGTCAACGGCGTCTGCCTGACCGTGGTCGACGTCACCGACGGGACCTTCACCGCGGACGTGATGGGGGAGACGCTGCGCCGCTCCGCGCTGGGCGCGCTGCGGGCCGGCGACCCGGTCAACCTGGAGCGGGCCGCCGCGCTGGGCAGCCGCCTCGGCGGGCACCTCGTGCAGGGGCACGTCGACGGCGTCGGCGAGGTGATCGCCCGCGAGCCGGCCGCGCAGTGGGAGACGGTCCGGTTCCGGCTGCCCGCCGCCCTGGCCCGGTACGTGGTGGAGAAGGGCTCGATCACGGTCGACGGCGTCTCGCTGACCGTCGCGGGCGTCGGCCTGGACTGGTTCGCGGTCGGCCTGATCCCGACCACGCTGAAGCTGACCACCCTCGGTGCCCGGGGCGTCGGCGACCCGGTCAACCTCGAGGTCGACGTGCTCGCCAAGTACGTCGAGCGGCTGCTCGGCGCCCGGCTGGCCGATCCCGCCGTTCCCGACGCCGGCCCGCCCGGTGGGCTGCCGGTCGTGGGTCTGCCGGGCGCCGCCACGACGGGCGGGGCGGCCTGATGGGCCCGCTCGGCTGGCTGCTCGACGCGCAGGTGAGCATCGCCGGGTCGCCGGTGCTGGTTCGGGAGATCGTCGGCAACGGGTTCGGGCTGGCGTCGGCGGTGTTCGGCCTGCGCCGGCTGGTCTGGGCCTGGCCCGTCGGCATGATCGGCAACGCGCTGCTGTTCACCGTCTTCCTGGGCGGCGTCTTCGCCACCCCGCAGGCGCACGACCTCTACGGGCAGGCGGGCCGGCAGGTCTTCTTCTTCTCGGTCAGCGTCTACGGCTGGTGGCGCTGGTCGCGCAACCGCCGCCACGGCGGCGACGGCGACGGTGCCGCGGTGGCACCCCGCTGGGCCACCGGCCGGGAACGGCTCGGCCTGCTGGCCGCGGCCGGGATCGGCACCGCCGCGGCGTACCCGCTGCTCGCCGCGCTCGGCTCCTGGGGGCCGCTGCCGGACGCCTGGATCCTCACCGGCAGCCTGCTCGCCACCTACGGCATGGCGCGCGGCTGGGTGGACTTCTGGCTGATCTGGATCGCCGTCGACGCGGTCGGCGTGCCGCTGCTGCTGCGCGGCGGGTTCTACCCCTCGGCCGCCATGTACCTCGTCTACGGCGCCTTCTGCGCCTGGGGCCTGGTCGCCTGGTGGCGCACCTCGCGGGCCGCCCGCCCGGCGCCCGCCCCGATCCCGTCGACCTACTCGGAGGCCGTGGCATGAGCGAGCGAAGCGAGCGAATCATCAGGCTCGGTGCGGTGGTGCCTCATGGCGGCACGGAGCGAAGCGGAGTGCCGGCATGAGCGAGCGAAGCGAGCGAATCATCAGGCTCGGTGCGGTGGTGCCTCATGGCGGCACGGAGCGAAGCGGAGTGCCGGCATGAGCGCCTTTGGCAGTATCGAGCAGGCGGTGGCGGACATCGCCGCCGGCCGGCCCGTCGTCGTGGTCGACGACGCCGACCGGGAGAACGAGGGCGACCTGATCTTCGCCGCCGAGTTGGCGACGCCGGAGCTGCTCGCCTTCATGGTGCGCCACACGTCCGGCTACATCTGCGCGCCGCTTACCGAGAGCGAGTGCGACCGGCTGGACCTGCCGCCGCAGCACCACACCAACCAGGACCGGCGCGGCACCGCCTACATGGTGACCGTGGACGCCCGGGAGGGCGTCAGCACCGGCATCTCCGCCGCCGACCGGGCACACACCATCCGGCTGCTCGCCGACCCCGGCACCGGCCCGGCCGACCTGGCCCGCCCCGGGCACGTGGTGCCGCTGCGGGCCCGCGAAGGCGGCGTGCTGCGCCGGCCCGGCCACACCGAGGCCGCCGTCGACCTGACCCGGCTGGCCGGGCTGCGCCCCGCCGGCGTGCTCTGCGAGCTGGTCAACGACGACGGCACCATGATGCGGGTGCCGGACCTGGAGAAGTTCTGCGCCGAGCACTCCCTGACCCTGGTCACCATCGCCGACCTGGTCGCGTACCGGCGGCGGACCGAGAAGCAGGTCGAGCGGGTCGCCGACGCCCGGATGCCCACCCGGCACGGCGTGTTCCGGGCCCTGGGCTACCGCAGCGAGCACGACTCGGCCGAGCACGTGGCCCTGGTCACGGGCGAGATCGGCGACGGGCGCGACGTGCTGGTGCGGGTGCACTCCGAGTGCCTCACCGGGGACGTGTTCGGCTCGGTGCGCTGCGACTGCGGCCCGCAGCTCGACGCCGCCCTGGACCGGGTCGCCCGGGAGGGACGGGGCGTGGTGCTCTACGTACGCGGCCACGAGGGGCGCGGCATCGGGCTGCTGCACAAGCTCCAGGCGTACCAGCTCCAGGACCAGGGCCGGGACACGGTCGACGCCAACCTCGACCTCGGCCTGCCGGCCGACGCCCGCGACTACGGCACCGGCGCGCAGATCCTCTACGACATCGGGGTGCGCTCGATGCGACTGCTCACCAACAACCCGGCCAAGCGCGCCGGCCTGGAGGGCTACGGGCTGACCGTCACCGGCCGCGAGGGGCTGCCGGTGCGCCCGCACCCGGAGAACGTGCGCTACCTGCGCACCAAGCGGGACCGGATGGGGCACCTGCTGGACGAGCTGGACGAGGTGACCGAGGCCCCGATGGGTCGCCCGGTCCTCGGCGACGAGATCGGAGCGTAGGCATGGCGGGTTTCGGTGAACCGGGCGTGACGGCGGTGGACGCCGCCGGGATGACCGTCGGCGTGGTCGCGGCGCGCTGGCACGGCGAGCTGACCGACCACATGCTCGACCGGGCGGTCGCCGCCGCCGAGGCGTGCGGAGCCCGGGCGGTCACCGCCCGGGTGGCCGGCTCGGTCGAGCTGCCCGTGGTGGCCCAGGCCCTCGCGCGGCGCTGCGACGTGGTGGTCGCGCTCGGCGTGGTGGTCCGCGGCGCCACCGCCCACTTCGACTACGTCTGCCGCTCGGTCACCGACGGGCTGACCCGGGTGGCGCTGGACGAGGGCAAGCCGGTCGCGCACGGCGTCCTGACCGTCGACACCCTCGCGCAGGCCCGGGACCGGGCCGGGCTGCCCGGCTCGGCGGAGGACAAGGGCTGGTCGGCCACCGTCGCCGCCCTCGACGCCGCCCTGGCCATCCGCGCCCTCGCCAGCAACGGCCACCGGGTCGGCTTCAGCGGCTGACCCCCGACCGACCGGGACCGTGCCGCCGCCGTGCCGCGTTCCCGGTCGGTGAGCGGGGCCTGACCCGGCGCACCGGCGCCGTCGGGGCGGCTGGAAGAATCGCGGCGTGAAGACGTTCGAGGAGTTGTTCGCCGAGCTGCAGGCCAAGGCCGCCGCGGGCACCCCCGGCTCGGGCACGGTCGCCGCGCTCGAGAAGGGCGTGCACTTCATCGGCAAGAAGGTCGTCGAGGAGGCGGCCGAGTCGTGGATGGCCGCCGAGCACGAGGGGCCGGAACGCACCGCCGAGGAGATCTCCCAGCTGCTCTACCAGGTCCAGGTGCTGATGCTGGCCAGCGGCCTCGACCTGAAGGACGTCTACCGACATCTGTGAGTGCGCCCCGTCGTTGATCAGTTTCGATCGAAGGAGCACTCCGTCATGCTGCGTGTCGCCATTCCGAACAAGGGCGCCCTGGCCGAGAAGGCCGCCCAGATGCTGCGCGAGGCGGGCTACCGCCAGCGCACCGACCCGAAGGACCTGGTCTGCCGGGACGAGCCCAACGACGTCGAGTTCTTCTACCTGCGCCCGAAGGACATCGCCACCTACGTCGGCTCCGGCGACCTCGACGTCGGGATCACCGGCCGGGACCTGCTGATCGACTCCGGCGCGCCGGCCGAGGAGGTCATGGATCTCGACTTCGGCCGGGCCACCTTCCGCTTCGCCGCCCGCCCGGAGGACGTCGACGACGTGCGGGAGCTGGGCGGGCACCGGATCGCCACCGCGTACCCGGGGCTCGTCGAGCGGCACCTCGCGGAGCTGGGCGTCAAGGCCGAGGTGACCCGCCTCGACGGCGCGGTGGAGAACGCCATCCGGCTCGGCGTCGCCGACGTGGTCGCCGACGTGGTCGAGACCGGCACCACGCTGCGCCAGGCCGGCCTGGTGGTCTTCGGCGAGCCGCTGCTGCGCTCGTCGGCGGTGCTGGTCCGCCGCGCCGACGCCGAGGCCCACCCGCAGGCCGCGCAGCTGCTGCGCCGGCTGCACGGGGTGCTGGTCGCCCGCCGCTACGTGATGCTCGCCTACGACGTGCCGGCCGGCCTGCTCGACCGGGCCAGCTCGCTGACCCCGGGCATCGAGTCGCCGACCGTCTCCCCGCTGCACCGCGAGGGCTGGGTGGCGGTGCAGGCGATGGTGCTCCGCGACGACGTGCACCGGATCATGGACGAGCTGTACGAGCTCGGGGCCCGCGCGATCCTGGTCACCAACATCCACGCCTGCCGGCTGTGAGTCGTACGCCCACGGCGACGGGTACCCCGGTGCCGCCCCCGGTGTCGCGCGCCCTGCCGCCGTGGGCGGCGCTGACCCTGGTCACCCTCGCCGGCGTCGCCTCGGCGGCCCAGGGCGCGGCCAACGCCGAGTTGGGCGAGCGGGCCGGCAACGCGACCCTGGGCGCGGTGGTCAACAACCTCGGCGGGGCCCTGCTGGTGGGCCTCGGGGTCCTGGCGCTGCCCTCGGCGCGCACCGGCCTGGCCGCGCTGCGCCGGGCCCGGCTGCCCTGGTGGACGTACCTGGGCGGGCTCGGCGGCGCGGGCATCGTGCTGGCCGGCGCGTACATCGTGCCGGTGCTCGGGGTGGCGGTCTTCACCATCGCCCAGGTCGCCGGCGGCAGCCTCGGCGGGCTGGCCGTCGACCGGGCCGGGCTGGCGCCGGTGGGGCGGCTGGCGCTCACCCCGCCCCGGGTGGCCGGTGCGCTGCTCGGCGTGACCGCCGTGACGCTGGCCCAGCTCGGCCAGCCCGTCGGCGACCTCGCCCTCGGCCTGGTCCTGCTCGCCGTGGCGGGCGGGCTCGGTGTCGCGCTCCAGTCCGCGCTGAACGCGCGGGTCTCGGCCGCCAGCTCGGCCGCCGCCGGGATGGTGGTCAACTTCGCCACGGCCACGCCCGTCGTGCTGCTGGTCGCGGCGCTGGCCGGCGCCCTCACCGGGCCCGGCCCGACCTGGCCGGACGACTGGTACCTCTACACCGGCGGCCTGCTCGGCGTCGTCATCGTGGCCGCCCTGCTGGTCGGGGTCCCCGCGGTCGGCGTGCTGCGCACCGGGCTCGCCCTGGTCGCCGGCCAGTTGGGTGGCGCCCTGCTGCTGGACGCGTTGCTGCCGGGCGGCCCCGGCCTGCGGCTGCCGGTGCTCGCCGGCGCGCTGCTCACCCTGGCGGCCGCCCTGGTCGCCGGCCGGGGGGCCGGCCGGCGGGGTCCGGGTCCCGGGGAAAGCGCCCGGGCAGTGCCGGAACGTGTGGCGGCGCGGGAACGGCCGGGACCGGGTGGCAGACTGGTGGGGTGAGCGAAATCGAGTCCGTCCACCTGCGCCCGCGCCGCATCCGAGTGGTCTGCTGGGCCTGCGCGGCCGTGCTGTTCGTGGTGTTCAGCCTGCTGGCCACCTCGCTGAGCGGCGCGACGGGCAACGGCTACGGCAGCTTCCAGCGGGGCGACCAGATCGCGATGGTCGGGCTCGGCGTCCTCGGTGCGCTCGCCGTCCTGATCTTCACCCGTCCCCGGGTCGACGCGAACGCGTCGGGGGTGCGCGTGCGCAACCTTGTCGGCTCGTACGAGCTGCCGTGGGAGGTCGTCCGGGGGGTCCGCTTCGACCGGGGCGCGCCCTGGGCCAGCCTGGAGCTGCACGACGACGACCTGCTGCCGATGGTCGCCCTCCAGGCCGCCGACAAGGAGCGGGCCGTCGAGGGGGTCCGCGCCCTGCGCCGGCTGCACCAGGCGCACCAGGCCCGGCTCACCGAGGGCGCCGCCGGCCGCTGACCCGGGTGCCCAGTTGGGAGGCTGTCCGGGCGAGGGTGTAGTGTTACCAAGTCGACCAGGCTGTCTTCGTGTGTGCGCATCGCGCCCATGCGTGCAGCCGTGAAAGAGGAGCGCCTGCTCCCACCCGAGTCGCCACCACGGTGGCCGGGTCCGGTCACCGGTTCCGGGCACGTCCCGGCACCGGATGCGCGATCATGTGATCGTGCCGACCGGTCGAGCGGGCCCTGGCATGCGCCGGGGCCTTCTGCTTTCCGGGTCGGCTCCCACCCGGGAGCCGCGAGGGTCGGCCACGTAGAGATTCCGACTCGAGGAGGCCCCATCAGCGTCGAACCACGCGTGAACGAGCAGATCCGGGCACGTGAGGTCCGACTGGTCGGCCCCGAGGGTGAGCAGGTGGGCATCGTCCCGCTGGAGCGCGCCCTTCAGCTGGCCGCGGACGTCGACCTGGACCTGGTCGAGGTTGCGCCGATGGCGCGCCCGCCGGTGTGCAAGCTCATGGACTTCGGCAAGTTCAAGTACGAGAGCGCACTGAAGGCGCGCGAAGCGCGGCGTAACCAGCAGCAGACCGTCATCAAGGAGATGAAGCTCCGCCCGAAGATCGACCCGCACGACTACGAGACCAAGAAGGGTCACGTGGTGCGGTTCCTCAAGGCGGGCGACAAGGTCAAGGTGACGATCATGTTCCGCGGTCGCGAGCAGAGCCGCCCGGAGCTGGGTTACCGGCTCCTGCGCCGGCTCGAGTCGGAGATCTCGGAGCTGGGATACGTCGAGGCTGCTCCGAAGCAGGACGGTCGAAACATGATCATGGTGCTCGCGCCGCACCGCGCCACCAAGGCCGCCGCGGTCGCCGCCACGGCCACCCGGGGCGGGCCGCGGGAGCGGGACGCCGAGGGCGCCCCGGCCGGCGAGCCCGCAGCGGCCGGTGACACCGGCACCGTCGCCGACAACAGCGGCGAGTAACAGGGGAGAGACGTTCCACATGCCGAAGATGAAGAGCCACACGGGGATGGGCAAGCGGGTCAAGGTGACCGGCAAGGGCAAGATCGTTGCCCAGCAGGCCGGCCTCCGGCACAACCTGGAGAAGAAGCCCTCCACCCAGACCCGTCGGCTGACCGGCACCGTGGTGCTGGCCAAGGCCGATGTCAAGCGCATCAAGAAGCTGCTCGGCCGCTGACGCGCGCCACCTTACGTAATTAGGAGTTGAGATGGCACGCGTCAAGCGGGCTGTGAACGCCCAGAAGAAGCGTCGTACCCTGCTGGAGACCGCGAGCGGCTACCGCGGTCAGCGCTCCCGCCTCTACCGCAAGGCCAAGGAGCAGGTGCTGCACTCGATGCAGTACGCCTACCGGGACCGTCGCGACCGCAAGGGCGACTTCCGGCAGCTGTGGATCCAGCGGATCAACGCGGGCGCCCGCGCCAACGGGATGACCTACAACCGCCTGATCCAGGGCCTGCGCCTGGCCGGCATCGAGGTCGACCGCAAGATCCTGGCCGACCTGGCCGTCAACGACGCCGCCGCCTTCGCGGCGATCGTCGAGCTGGCCCGGGCCGCGGTCGCGGCCGAGGGCACCGGCGGCGCGGCGGCCCAGGCCGCCTGATCCCCGCCCACCAGCAGATCGAGGCGTCTCCCATGCAGTCACCATCGCGCGGGAGACGCCTCGACGCTGTCTCCGGCCCCTTCACCCCGCGTACCCCCAGGGTCGTCGCCGCCCGCCGGTTGCAGCGCCGCAGGGACCGCGAGGCCGCCGGCCGCTTCCTGGCCGAGGGGCCGCAGGCGGTCCGCGAGGCCCTGGCCCGCCCGGGGGTGGTCACCGAACTCTTCGGTACGCCCGCCGCCCTGGACCGGCACGCCGACCTGGCCGCCGTCGCGGCCCGTGCCGACGTGCCCGTCTCCGAGGCGACCGACGAGGCGCTCGCCGCGCTGGCCGAGACCGTCGCCCCGCAGGGCCTCGTCGCCGTCTGCCGCCACCTCGACGTGCCGCTGGAGCGGGCCCTGGCCGACGGGCCCCGCCTGGTGGCCGTGCTCGCCGGGATCCGCGACCCGGGCAACGCCGGCACCGTGCTGCGCACCGCCGACGCCGCGGGCGCCGGTGCGGTGGTCTTCGCCGGCGAGGCCGTCGACCCGTACAACGGCAAGTGCGTGCGGGCCTCGGCCGGCAGCCTCTTCCACGTCGACGTGGTCCGCGCGCCGGACCCGGTGGACGTCGTCGCGGCGCTGCGCGCCGCCGGGCTCGCCGTGCTCGCCACCACCGGCTACGGCGAGGACGACCTCGACGACCTCGCCGACGACGGCCGGCTCGCCGCCCCCACGGCCTGGCTCTTCGGCGCGGAGGCGCACGGCCTGCCCGAGGCGCTCACCGCCGCCGCCGACGCCCGGGTCCGGGTGCCCCTGCACGGGCGCGCCGAGAGCCTGAACCTGGCTGCGGCCGCCGCCGTCTGCCTGTACGCTTCGGCGAGAGCACAGCGGCGGTCGTGACCCGGCCGTCGAGACAGATCGCAGGGGAGACCGTCCGCCCATGAACGCGCCACGGCGTTCGTTTAGCCAGCCCGCCGGTGTCGGCGGGCGGCGGGCCTGACCTGCTCTCCGCACAACTCCCACCGGCGGGCTGCGGCACAGCCGCGCGTCCGTAGACTCGCTTCGCCGCCCGTGAGGGCTGGCGCCGCCGTGAGGGAGTGCCCGTACGCCATGAGCTACCGCAACGATCCGTACGACCCGAAGCAGGTCGCCCTGCTCGACCCGGCCGCCCTGGCCGAGGCCGTCGCCGCCGCCGAGAAGGCGTTCGCCGAGGCCGGTGACCCGGACGCGCTGACCGCGCTGCGCCCGGCGCACCTCGGCGACCGGTCCCCGGTCTCGCTGGCCCGCCGCGAGATCGGCGCGCTGCCGCCGGCCGCCAAGTCCGACGCCGGCAAGCGGGTCAACGAGGCCCGCCGCGCCATCGACGCCGCGTACGCGGCCCGCCAGGAGGTCCTGGACCGGGAGCAGGCCCAACGGGTGCTGGTGGAGGAGCGCGTCGACGTGACGCTGCCCCACGACCGGCGGCCCCGGGGCGCCCGACACCCGATCAGCACCCTGATGGAGCAGGTCAGCGACCTGTTCGTCGGCATGGGCTACGAGGTGGCCGAGGGGCCCGAGGTCGAGCTGGAGTGGACCAACTTCGACGCCCTGAACATCCCCGCCGACCACCCGGCGCGCGGCCTGATGGACACCTTCCACGTCGCGCCGCCGGAGGGCACGGAGGGCTCCGGCCTCGTCCTGCGCACCCACACCTCGCCGGTGCAGGCGCGCACCATGCTGACCCGCAAGCCGCCGATCTACGTGATCGTGCCGGGCCGGGTCTACCGCACCGACGAGCTGGACGCCACCCACGCGCCGGTCTTCCACCAGGTGGAGGGGCTCGTGGTGGACCGGGGCATCACCATGGCGCACCTGCGCGGCACCCTGGACCACTTCGCCCGGGCGATGTTCGGCGAGGGCGCGAAGACCCGCTTCCGGCCGCACTACTTCCCGTTCACCGAGCCGTCGGCCGAGTTCGACGTGTGGTTCCCCGAGCACCGCGACGGCCCGCGCTGGGTCGAGTGGGGCGGTTGCGGCATGGTCAACCCGCGGGTGCTGCGCGCCTGCGGCATCGACCCCGAGGTCTACTCCGGATTCGCGTTCGGCATGGGCATCGACCGGACGGTGATGTTCCGGCACGGGGTCAGCGACATGCGGGACATGGCCGAGGGCGACGTGCGGTTCACCCGCGCGTTCGGGACCGGGGCATAGGCGATGCGGGTACGAGTCATGGAGACGGTGGTCTGAGTCATGCGAGTTTCTGTCAGTTGGCTGCGGGAGTACGTCGACCTCCCGGCCGACCTGCCCGCCGGCGACCTGGAGCAGGCCCTGGTCGGCCTCGGCATCGAGGTCGAGTCCGTGGCGGACCTGCGGGAGACCGTCACCGGTGCGCTGGTGGTCGGTGAGGTCCGCGAGATCGAGGAGCTGACCGGCTTCAAGAAGCCGATCCGGTTCTGCCGGGTCGATGTCGGCGACGCCAACGGCACCGGCGAGCCGCAGGAGATCGTCTGCGGGGCGCGCAACTTCGCCCCCGGCGACCGGGTCGTGGTGATCCTTCCCGGTGGCGTGCTGCCCGGCGGCTTCGCCATCGGTGCGCGCAAGACGTACGGGCGCAACTCCCACGGCATGATCTGCTCCGCGCGGGAGCTGGGCCTGGGCGACGACCACGACGGCATCGTCGTGCTGCCCCAGGACACCCCGGCCAAGCCGGGCGACGACGCGCGGCCCGTGGTCGGCCTCGACGACGTCGTGGTCGACGTGGAGATCACCCCCGACCGGGGGTACGCGATGAGCGTCCGCGGTCTGGCCCGGGAGCTGTCGCACGCCCTCGGCGTGCCGTTCCGCGACCCGGGCCTGGCGCCCGCGCCCGGCGGCACCGCCGAGCCGGCGTACCCGGTCGAGGTGCGCGACACCGTCGGCTGCGACCGGTTCGCCGCCCGCCTCGTGCGCGGCGTCGACCCGACGGCGCCGACCCCCGGCTGGATGCAGCGGCGGCTCACCGTCGCCGGCATCCGCAGCATCTCGCTGCCGGTCGACATCACCAACTACGTGATGCTCGAACTGGGCCAGCCGATGCACGCCTTCGACGCCGACCGGATCGCCGGGCCGCTGGTGGTCCGCCGCGCCGAGGCGGGGGAGAAGCTCACCACCCTGGACGGGGTCACCCGCGCCCTCGCGCCCGAGGACATGGTCATCTGCGACGGGACCGGCCCGATCTCGCTGGCCGCCGTGATGGGTGGCGAGACCAGCGAGGTCGTCGCCGGGACGACGAACGTGCTCTTCGAGGCCGCCCACTGGGACCCGGTGATGGTCGGGCGCACCGCCCGCCGGCACAAGCTGTTCAGCGAGGCGGCGAAGCGGTGGGAGCGGGGCGTCGACCCGGCCCTGCCGCTGGTGGCCATCGCGCGGGCGGTCCGGCTGCTCACCGAGCACGCGGGCGGCGCGGCCGGTGACGAGATCCTCGACATCGACCACGTCCGGCCGCGCACCCCGGTCGTCCTGCCGGCCGACCTGCCGAGCCGGCGGATCGGCGTGAACTACCCGCCCGCGCGGGTGGCCGCCCTGCTGGAGCAGGTCGGCTGCACGGTGGCCCGGGGCGCCGACCGGCTGGCCGAGGACCCGGGCGAGGTCGGCGTGGCCGCCGGCACCGGGGGCGCGCTCAGCGTCACCCCGCCGACCTGGCGGCCCGACCTGACCGACCCGGCCGACCTGGTCGAGGAGGTGGTCCGCCTCGACGGGTACGACCGGGTGCCGTCGGTGCTGCCGACCGCGCCGCCCGGCCGCGGCCTGACCTGGCAGCAGCGCCGCCGCCGGGCCGTGGCCCGGTCGCTCGCCGAGCGGGGGTACGTGGAGGTGCTCGCGCACCCGTTCGTCGCCCCCGGGCTGGCCGACCAGCTCGGCCTGCCGGCCGACGACCCGCGCCGGAGCGCCGTGCGACTGGCCAACCCGCTGTCGGAGGAGGAGCCGCTGCTGCGCACCACGCTGCTCGGCCCGCTGCTCGGCATCGCGAAGCGCAACCTCGGCCGGGGCCAGCGCGACCTCGCCCTCTACGAGATCGGCGCGGTGTTCCACCCGCGTCCCGACGCCGGCCGCCCGCCGGCGATGGGCGTGGACCGGCGACCCACCGACGAGGAGTTCGCCGCCGCCGACGCGGTGGTGCCCGACCAGCCCCGGCACGTCGCCGTCGTGCTGACCGGCGACATCGAGCCGGCCGGCTGGTGGGGCGCGGGCCGCCCGGCCGGCTGGGCGGACGCCGTGGAGGCCGGCCGGGACGTGCTGGCCGCCGCCGACGTCCCCGCGCACCGGATCGAGGTCCGGGCCGCCGAGTACGCCCCCTGGCACCCCGGCCGCTGCGCCGAGCTGCTGGTCGACGGCACGGTGGTCGGGCACGCCGGCGAGCTGCACCCGGCGGTCGTGGCGGCGCTGGAGCTGCCCCGGCGCACCAGCGCCATGGAACTGGACCTGGACGCGCTGCCGGCCGCCCCGGTGGCGTCCGGGCCCGTCGTCTCGGGCTTCCCCCCGGCGCTGATCGACGTGGCGCTGGTGGTGGACGCCTCGGTGCCCGCGGCGCAGGTGCAGCAGGCGCTCGTCGAGGGCGCCGGCGGGCTGCTGGAGCAGGTGCGCCTGTTCGACGTGTACGCCTCGGAGCAGCTCGGCGAGGGGCGCAGGTCGCTGGCGTACAAGCTCACCTTCCGGGCCCCGGACCGGACGCTGACCGTGGAGGAGGCGGTGGCCGCCCGGGACGCGGCGGTCGCCCGCGCCGCGGAACGCTTCGGCGCCACCCTGCGCGGCGCCTGAGTGACGACGAGGGCTCCTTCCGCCGGCGCGGGAGGAGCCCTCGCCTTCCCCGGCTCCACAGGCGGGTGGGAGCGTGCTCGGGGCCGATCTCATTCCCATGCAGTCGACTGCATGAACTTGCAGGGAGGCGTCGCCGCTTGCTAGCCTCCTCTGCATAGTCATGCGGAGGTGGGGATGGGTATCCGAGTCGCGGTCGCCGGGGCGAGCGGCTACGCCGGCGGCGAGCTGATCCGCCTGGTCGCCGGGCATCCGGAGTTCGAGCTGGTCGCCGCCACCGCGCACAGCCAGGCCGGGCACCGGCTCGATGTCGTACACCCGCAGCTCGCCGGCCTGGACCTGGTCCTCGGCGAGACGGACGCGGCGACGCTGGCCGACGCGGACCTGGTCTTCCTGGCCCTGCCGCACGGGCAGTCGGCGGCCCTGGCGGCCCAACTGCCGCCCGAGGTCCGGGTCGTCGACCTGGGCGCCGACCACCGGCTCGCCGACCCCTACGCCTGGGCCAACTACTACGGCGGCACGCACGCCGGGCCGTGGACCTACGGCCTGCCCGAGCTGCCCGGCCAGCGGGAGCTGATCGCCGGCGCCACCCGGGTCGCCAACACCGGCTGCTACGCCGCCGCGATCATCCTGGCCCTCGCCCCGCTGATCGCCGCCGGCGTGGCCTCTCCGGCCGACGTGGTGGTCGTCGCGGCCTCCGGGACCTCCGGCGCCGGCAAGGCGGCCAAGCCGCACCTGCTCGGCAGCGAGGTGATGGGCGACCTGTCGCCCTACCGCGTGGGCACCCACCAGCACGTCCCGGAGATCAAGCAGGCCACCGGCGCGACCGGCCTGTCGCTGACCCCGGTGCTCGCGCCGATGCCCCGGGGCATCCTCGCCACCGTGACGGCGGTGCCGGCCCGGGGCGTCGACCCGCGGGCGGTGCTCGCCGAGGCGTACGCGGACGCGCCCTTCGTGCACGTGCTGCCCGAGGGCGCCTGGCCGCACACCGCAGCCACCCTCGGCTCCAACTCCTGCCACCTCCAGGCCACGGTCGACGTCGACTCCCGCCGGATGATCGTGCTGAGCGCGCTGGACAACCTCGGCAAGGGCGCCGCCGGCCAGGCCGTGCAGAACGCCAACCTGATGTGCGGCCTGCCGGAGACGACCGGCCTCTCCACTTGGGGAGTCGCACCGTGAGCGCGAGGAGTGCAGCGCAGCGGAGCCCCGCAGTCGCGAATAAAGGAGTCGCGCCGTGAGCGCGAGGAGTGCAGCGCAGCGGAGCCCCGCAGTCGCGAACGAAGGAGTCGCACCGTGAGTTCCGTAGCCACGAACGAAGGACTGGTGCAGTGAGCGTCACGACCCCACGGGGGTTCCGGGCGGCCGGGGTGGCCGCCGGGCTCAAGACCAGCGGCGCGAGCGACGTCGCGCTGGTCGTCAACGACGGCCCGGACGCCGGTGTCGCCGGCGTGTTCACCGCCAACCGGGTCAAGGCCGCGCCGGTGCTCTGGACGCAGCAGGTGGTGCGCGGCGGCGTCGCGCGCGCCGTGATCCTCAACTCCGGCGGCGCCAACGCCTGCACGGGCCCGGCCGGCTTCCAGGACACCCACGCCACGGCCGAGCACACCGCCGCCGCGCTCACCGCGGCCAGCCCACGGCTGATGCTGGGCGCCGCCGACGTGGCGGTCTGCTCGACCGGCCTGATCGGCGAGCGGCTGCCGATGGGCAAGCTGCTTCCCGGCGTACGCTCGGCGATCCGCCGGCTGGCGCGCGACGGCGGCCCGGCGGCCGCCGAGGCCATCATGACCACGGACACCCGGCCCAAGACCGCGGTGGCCCGGGGCAGCGGCTGGACCGTCGGCGGCATGGCCAAGGGCGCCGGCATGCTCGCGCCGGCGATGGCCACCATGCTCTGCGTACTGACCACCGACGCGGTGGCCGGGCCGGAGGACCTCGACGCCGCCCTGCGGGAGGCGTGCCGGGTCACCTTCGACCGGATCGACTCCGACGGCTGCATGTCGACCAACGACACGGTGCTGCTGCTGGCCAGCGGCGCGAGCGGCATCGCGCCGACGCCGGCCGAGCTGGCGGCGGCGGTCACCGCCGCCGCCCACGACCTGGCCCAGCAGCTCATCGCCGACGCCGAGGGCGCCACCAAGCAGATCGCCATCGACGTGGTCGGCGCGGCGAGCGAGGACGACGCGGTCGAGGTGGGGCGCTCGGTGGCCCGCAACAACCTGGTCAAGACCGCGCTGTTCGGCAACGACCCGAACTGGGGCCGGATCCTCGCCGCCGTCGGCACCACCGCCGCCGCTTTCGAGCCCGACGGCGTCGACGTCGCCGTCAACGGTGTCTGGGTGTGCCGCTCCGGCGCCGCCGCCGAGGACCGGTCGAAGGTCGACCTGACCGGCCGGGACGTCACCATCCGCATCGACCTGCACGCCGGCGCCGCCGAGGCGACGATCTGGACCAACGACCTGTCCCACGCGTACGTGCACGAGAACTCGGCCTACTCGACATGAGCCTCTCCACCGACCTCGCCCGCGCCCAGGTCAAGGCCGCCACGCTGATCGAGGCGCTGCCCTGGCTGGCCCGCTTCTCCGGCTCGACCGTCGTGGTCAAGTACGGCGGCAACGCCATGGTCGACCCCGAGCTCCAGCGGGCCTTCGCCGCCGACATGGTCTTCCTGCGCTACGCCGGCCTGCGGCCGGTCGTGGTGCACGGGGGCGGCCCGCAGATCTCCGCCATGCTCGGCCGGCTGGGCATCGCCAGCGAGTTCCGGGGCGGCCTGCGGGTCACCACCCCCGAGGCGATGGACGTGGTCCGGATGGTCCTGGTCGGCCAGGTCGGCCGGGAACTCGTCGGCCTGATCAACGCCCACGGCCCGTTCGCGGTGGGCCTCTCCGGCGAGGACGCCGGGCTGTTCACCGCCGTGCGGCGGCCCGCGTACGTGGACGGGGAACCGGTCGACGTCGGGCAGGTCGGCGACGTGGAGTCGGTCGACGTCTCGGCGGTCACCGACCTGATCGGGGCCGGCCGCATCCCGGTGATCTCCACCGTGGCGCCCGACGCCGACGGGGTGCTGCACAACCTGAACGCCGACACCGCCGCCGCCGCCCTCGCCGTCGCTCTCGACGCCCGCAAGCTGGTCGTCCTCACCGACGTGCCCGGCCTCTACGCCGACTGGCCCGACACCGACAGCCTGATCAGCGAGATCACCGTCGACGAACTGGCGGCGCTGCTGCCGTCGCTGTCCAGCGGCATGGTCCCGAAGATGGAGGCGTGCCTGCGGGCGGTGCGGCAGGGCGTGCCGGCCGCGCACGTCGTGGACGGCCGGGTCGCCCACTCCACGCTGCTGGAGGTCTTCACCTCGGAAGGATTCGGAACCATGGTCGTTCGCGCGAGGAGTGAGCTTGCGAGCCCCGCAGTCGCGGACAAGGAGGGTGCCGTGAGAGCGAGGAGTGCGGGAGCGGAGCGACCAAGCCCCGCAGTCGCGAACGGAGAGGGTGTCGTGAGAGCGAGGAGTGCGGGAGCGGAGCGACCAAGCCCCGCAGTCGCGAACGAACCGGACACCGTCAGCGCGCGGGGCGGGTCCGTCAGCCCTGCCGCCGCCAACCAGGAAGGCACGATCGCCGGATGAGTACGCTCGTCGAGCGCTGGGCACAGTCCATGATGGACAACTACGGCACGCCGCCGCTCGCCCTCGTCGCCGGCTCCGGCGCCGTCGTGGTCGACGACGCCGGTCGGGAGTACGTCGACCTCGTCGGCGGCATCGCGGTCAACGCCCTCGGTCACGCCCACCCGGCCGTGGTGGCCGCCGTGTCGAAGCAGATCGCCACCCTCGGGCACGTCTCGAACCTCTACGTCGCCGAACCGCCGGTGGCTCTCGCCGAGCTGCTGCTGGCCCTGGCCGGGCGGCCGGGACGGGTCTTCTTCGCCAACTCGGGCGCGGAGGCCAACGAGGCGGCGTTCAAGCTCTCCCGGCTGACGGGCCGCACGCACGTCGTCGCCACCCGGGGCGGCTTCCACGGCCGGACGATGGGCGCGCTCGCCCTTACCGGCCAGCCGGCCAAGGCCGACCCGTTCCGCCCGTTGCCCGGCGAGGTGACCCACGTCGACTTCGGCGACGTGGCGGCCCTGGAGGCGGCGGTCACCGACGCCACCGCGATGGTGATCCTGGAGCCGATCCAGGGGGAGAACGGCGTGGTGGTCCCGCCGGCCGGCTACCTGGCCGCCGCACGCCGGATCACCGCCCGGCGCGGCGCGCTGCTGGTGCTCGACGAGGTGCAGACCGGTGTCGGGCGTACCGGGCACTGGTTCGCGCACCAGGCCGAGGGGATCGAGCCCGACGTGGTGACCCTGGCCAAGGGCCTCGGCGGCGGGCTGCCCATCGGCGCCTGCCTGGCCTTCGGCCGCGCCGCCGAGTTGCTGGCCCCCGGTTCGCACGGCACCACCTTCGGCGGCAACCCGGTGAGCTGCGCCGCCGCCCTCGCGGTGGTGTCGACAATCGCCAGCGAGGGGCTGCTCGACCACGTCACGCGGGTCGGCGAGCGGCTGCGCCGGGGGATCGAGGCGCTCGACCACCCGCTGGTCGACAACGTACGCGGTGCGGGCCTGCTGCTCGGCGTGGTGCTCACCGCGCCCGTCGCCAAGGTGCTCGCCGAGGCGCTGAGGGAGGCCGGCTTCCTGGTCAACCCGGCGCAGCCCGGCGTGCTGCGGCTCGCGCCGCCGCTGATCCTCACCGTCGCCCAGGCCGACGACTTCCTGGGCGCCCTCCCGGCCGCCCTCGACGCGGCGTCCCCGGCCGCCGCCGGCTCGATCCCGGCCGCCGCCGCTGCCGCCTCCGTCCCGGCGACTGTCGGCGCATCCCCGGCTGCCGCCGCCGGCTCCGCCGGCTCCGCGTCGGATCTTGGTGAGAAACGTCCCCTCCAGGGGCCGGAACCTACCAAGATCTCGACGCCGCCCACCGCACCCACCGCACCCACCGCGTCGACGCCGCCCACCGCGTCGACCGCCTCGACGCCGCCCACCGTGTCCACGCCGCCCACCCTGCCCACCCTGCCCACCGCGCCAAGGCTGTCCACCGGCGGCGGGGCGATACCGAGCACGACGGAGGCGGGGGCGTGATCCGGCACTTCCTGCGGGACGACGACCTGAGCCCCGCCGAGCAGTCGGCGGTGCTCGATCTGGCGGCGCGGATGAAGGCCGACCGGTTCGGTCACCGGCCGCTGGCCGGGCCCCGGTCGGTGGCGGTGCTGTTCGACAAGCAGAGCCTGCGTACCCGGTTCTCGTTCGACGTGGGCATCGCCGAGTTGGGTGGGCACCCCCTCGTGGTGGACACCCAGGTCACCCACTTCGGGCGGGGCGAGACCCTGGCCGACGCCGGCCGGGTGCTGTCCCGCTACGTCGCGGCGATCGTGCTGCGTACCCACGGCGACGACCGGATCGCCGAGGTGGCCGACGGCGCCAGCGTGCCGGTGGTCAACGCGCTCACCGACGGCTTCCATCCCTGCCAGCTCCTGGCCGACCTGCTCACCGTCCGCGAGCACTGCGGCGGCACCGCCGGGCGGACGCTGGCGTACGTCGGCGACGCGGCGAACAACCTCGCCCACTCGTACCTGCTCGCCGGGGCGACCGCCGGCATGCACGTCCGGGTCGCCGGGCCGGCGGGCTTCGGCCCCGACCCGGATGTGGTCGCCCGGGCCGCGAAGATCGCCGCCGGCACCGGGGGGTCGGTGCAGGCGCTGACCGACCCGGTGGCGGCGGTGGCCGGCGCCCACGTGGTCGCCACGGACACCTGGACCTCGATGGGGCAGGAGGACGACGGGCTGGACCGGACCACCCCGTTCCTGCCGTACCAGGTCAACGCCGCGCTGCTCGGGCACGCCGCGCCCGACGCCGTCGTGCTGCACTGCCTGCCCGCGCACCGGGGCGAGGAGATCACCGACGAGGTGCTCGACGGCCCGCAGAGCGTCGTGTTCGACCAGGCGGAGAATCGGCTGCACGCCCAGAAGGCGCTGCTGACGTTCCTCCTCGGGGCCGCGCCCGCCGCCCCGGACGCAGCGGCGCCGGGCGTCGCCGCGACCAGGGAGACACCATGACCGCCCCGCTGACCCGTGCCGCCCGGCACGCCCGCATCGTCGAGCTGATCCGCGACAAGGCGATCCACTCGCAGACCGAGCTGGCCGACCTGCTCTCCGGCGACGGCATCCAGGTCACCCAGGCCACCCTCTCCCGGGACCTCAAGGAGTTGGGCGCGGTCACCGCGCGCGGCGGCGACGGGCGGGCCGTCTACCTCATCCCCGAGGACGGCCACCGGCCGCTGCGCGACGCCGAGGCGGCACCGGCCCGGCTGGTCCGACTGCTGCGCGAGCTGCTCAACGGGGTCGACGCCAGCGGCAACATCGCCGTACTGCGTACTCCGCCGGGCGCAGCCCAATACCTGGCCAGCGCGTTGGACCGGGCGGGCCTGCCCGAGGTCGTCGGCACCATCGCCGGCGACGACACCATCCTCGTCGTGGCCCGCGAGGCCGTCGGCGGGGCCGCGCTCGGCGACAAGCTCGCCGGCTGGGCCCGCCGCGAAGAGAACGTCGAAGGGAACACCACACCATGACCGAGCGGGTCGTGCTCGCCTACTCCGGAGGGCTCGACACCTCCGTCGCCATCCCGTACCTGGCCGAGGAGACCGGCGCCGAGGTGATCGCCGTGGCGGTGGACGTCGGGCAGGGCGGCGAGGACCTCGACGCCATCCGGCAGCGCGCCCTGGACTGCGGCGCCGTGGAGTCGGAGGTGGTCGACGCGCGCGACGAGTTCGCCGCCGGGTACTGCCTGCCGGCCATCCGCGCGAACGCGCTCTACATGGACCGCTACCCGTTGGTCTCCGCGCTGTCCCGGCCGTTGATCGTCAAGCACCTGGTGGCTGCGGCGCGCAGGCACGGCGGCACCATCGTGTCGCACGGCTGCACCGGCAAGGGCAACGACCAGGTCCGCTTCGAGGTCGGCCTCGGCGCGCTCGCCCCCGACCTGAGGATCGTCGCGCCGGCCCGGGACTTCGCCTGGACCCGGGACAAGGCGATCGCCTACGCCGAGGAGAAGGGGCTGCCGATCGACGTGTCGGCGAAGTCCCCGTACTCCGTCGACCAGAACCTGTGGGGCCGCGCCGTCGAGACGGGCTTCCTGGAGGACATCTGGAACGCGCCCGTCGAGGACCTCTACTCGTACACCTGCGACCCGGCGCAGGAGCGCGACGCCGACGAGGTCGTGATCACCTTCGACGCCGGCGTCCCGGTGGCGATCGACGGCGAGACCGTCACCCCGTACCAGGCGATCCGGGAGCTCAACCGGCGCGCGGGCGCCCAGGGCGTCGGCCGGCTCGACATGGTCGAGGACCGCCTCGTCGGCATCAAGAGCCGCGAGGTGTACGAGGCACCGGGCGCGATCGCGCTGATCACCGCCCACCAGGAGCTGGAGGCGGTGACGGTGGAGCGGGACCTGGCCCGGTTCAAGCGCGGCGTCGACCAGCGCTGGGGGGAGCTGGTCTACGACGGCCTCTGGTTCTCGCCGCTGAAGCGCGCGCTGGACGCGTTCATCGACGACGCGCAGCGGCACGTCACCGGCGAGGTGCGGCTGACCCTGCACGGCGGCCGGGTCACCGTCACCGGGCGCCGCTCCGAGGCCAGCCTCTACGACTTCGGCATGGCCACCTACGACACCGGCGACACCTTCGACCAGTCCCTGGCGAAGGGCTTCGTGCGGCTCTGGGGCCTGCCCAGCGAGATGGCCGCCGCACGGGACGCCCGGTTGGGCGGCTGCTGACCATGACCACCAGAATGGGCGCCGTGGACGACAAGAGCCTGACCGAGAACAGCGCCGCCACCAACCGCACGAGCCTGTGGGGCGGCCGATTCGCCGGCGGCCCCGCCGAGGCCCTGGCCCGCCTGTCGGTGAGCGTGCAGTTCGACTGGCGGCTGGCCCCGTACGACATCGCGGCCTCCCGGGCGCACGCCCGGGTGCTCGCGGGCGCCGGCCTGCTCGACCCGGACGAACTGGGCCGCATCCTCGCCGCCCTGGACGACCTGGAGGCCGCCTGCGCCTCCGGGCAGTTCCGTCCCACGGTCGACGACGAGGACGTGCACACCGCCCTGGAGCGCGGCCTGCTGGAGCGGCTCGGCAGCCTCGGCGGCAAGCTGCGCGCCGGCCGGTCCCGCAACGACCAGGTCGCCACCGACCTGCGGCTCTACCTGCGCGACCACGCCCGGGGCGTGGCCGGTCGGCTGGTCGAGCTGGCCGAGGCCCTGGTCGAGCAGGCCGAGCGGCACGTGGAGACCGCCGCACCCGGCATGACGCACCTCCAGCACGCCCAGCCGGTCACGTTCGGGCACTGGCTGCTGGCCCACGTGCAGCCGCTGCTGCGCGACCTGGAGCGACTGAGCGACTGGGACCACCGCACGGCGGTCAGCCCGCTCGGCGCGGGCGCGCTCGCCGGCTCCGGCCTGCCGCTGGACCCGGTGGCCGTCGCCAAGGAGCTGGGCTTCCGCACGTCCTTCGCCAACTCGATGGACGCGGTCGCCGACCGGGACTTCGTCGCCGAGTTCCTCTTCGTCACCGCGATGATCGGGGTGCACCTGTCCCGCCTCGGCGAGGAGGTGGTGCTCTGGACCTCGCAGGAGTTCGGCTGGGTGGAGCTGGACGACGCGTTCGCCACCGGTTCGTCGATCATGCCGCAGAAGAAGAACGCGGACATCGCCGAGCTGGCCCGGGGCAAGTCCGGCCGGCTCGTCGGCGGGCTGATGAGCGTGCTCACCATGCTCAAGGGCCTGCCGATGAGCTACGACCGGGACATGCAGGAGGACAAGGAGCCGGCCTTCGACGCGGTCGACACCCTGGAGCTGCTGCTGCCGGCGCTCGCCGGGATGATCTCCACGATGACCGTACGCGCCGACCGGCTCGTGGCCGCCGCGCCGGTCGGGTTCTCCCTCGCCACCGAGGTCGCGGACTGGCTGGTGCGCCGGAACGTGCCGTTCCGCGACGCGCACGAGATCACCGGCAGGCTGGTGGCGCTCTGCGTGGCCCGCGACTGCGCCCTCGACGAGGTCAGCGACGACGACCTCGCGGCGGTCAGCGAGCACCTCGACCCGTCGGTGCGCGACGTGCTCTCGGTCCGTTCGGCGCTCGCCGCCCGGACCACGCCCGGCTCGACCGGTCCCGGGCCGGTCGCCGACCAGCTCGCCGCCGCCGCCGACAAGCTCGCCGGCTGGCGGGAGTGGGCCGCCGAGCGGGTCGTACCCCGCTGAGTCGCCGACCCCGCGCGGCGCTGCCGGCGTCGCGCGGGGTTTCAGCCCGCCGGGCGCTCCCGCTTCGGCAGCTTCGCCACCACCGCGTCGTACGAGGCGTCGACCGCCTCGATCAGCTCCTCCTCGTCGATCCCGCCGGCCAGGCGCAGCGTGTTCCAGCCGGCGCGCCCGATGTACGGCGACGGCCGCGCGTCGCCCGGGTGCCGGTGCAGCCACTCGTCGGCCACGTCCCGGCTCGGGCCGCACTTCACCCCGACGGTCGGCTGGTCGCCGCCGGCGGAGCCGAGGAAGGCGAAGATCCGGCTGCCGACCTTCACCACCTCGTCGCCCTCCCACGGCCGGTCGAGCCAGGCCCCCGGCTTCCCCAGGCAGTACGCCAGCATCTCCTCGCGCGTCATCGCGTCCTCCTCGACACCGATCCCGCGCCCAGTCTCGTCCATCGGCGGCGTCACTCGGTGGTGGCGGTGCGGGCGGAGAGTCGTTCGAAGCGCTGCTTGGCGGCCTGCGCGCTGCCCAGCCCGAGCCCGTACGCGATCTGCTGCCAGGTCAGTCCGCGGCTGCGTGCCAGCGTCAGCAGCCCCGCCTCCATCGTGTCGACCTCGGCGCGCAGGTGCGGGACGAGGGTGAGCGCCGCGACGAGGTCCGCCTCGTCGACGGGCTCCTCGCCGGGCTCGACCTCGGCCCCGCCGGCGGCCAGGGCGGTGACGAGCGCGACCGCCTCGTAGGTGTCCGGCAGGTAGGGGTTGGTGTGCCGGCGGCGTTGAGCCTCGGTGCCGGCGTGCCGCTCGGCGATCCGGTGCAGCGCCGCGTAGGTCCGGTGGGCCCGGGACGCGCTGGCGTCGGGGGCGGTGAAGGAGTCGGTCATGCGAACACCCCATCACGTCAACGTAACGTTGTCAACGGATTGTTGATAAGTGCCCGGCGTCGGGTGGCGCCGGCGGATAGGGTCGGTGCCGTGGTGGCGTACTCCGACTCCCGTCCCGCCGACCTCGCGGGGCTGGCCGACCTGCTCGCCGGCCCGGTGGTGCCGGCCGCCCGGCGCCTGCTCGGCTGCCGGCTGACCGCCGGCGACGTGACCGTCCGGATCACCGAGGTCGAGGCGTACGCCGGGACGGCCGGCGACCCGGCCTCGCACGCGCACCGCGGTCGCACCCCGCGCAACGCCGTCATGTTCGGGCCGGCCGGGCACGCCTACGTCTACTTCACCTACGGCATGCACTGGTGCATGAACGTCGTCACGGGCGTCGAGGGGGAGGCCTCGGCGGTGCTGCTGCGCGCCGGCGAGGTGGTCGACGGCGTCGAGGCGGCCCGGGTGAGGCGCCCCGCCGTACGCCGGGACGTCGATCTCGCGCGCGGGCCCGCCCGGCTCTGCGCGGCCCTGGGCATCGACAAGAGCGCCTACGGCCGCTGGCTGCTCGGCGACGGTCCGGTCCGGCTGCGCCCGGCCGACGTGCCGGTGCCCGACGAGGCGGTCGCCGCAGGGCCGCGCGTCGGCGTCACCGGCGCGCACGACGTGCCATGGCGGTTCTGGATCGCCGGCGACCCGACGGTCAGCGCCTACCGCCGGCACGTGCCGCGTAGCCGCTGACCTGCGCGGCGACCGCTGCGGGGCGACGCGGGGAGGCGTGACGGCGGCCACTGGCGGTGCCCCCGGTGGCGGAATAGTTGACTCGTCAAGCATGTTGTGCGGTGCGTCCGGGCGCCGCAGCGGCCCCGGCCAGGGACAACGCGAGGAGCTGGTCATGCAGTTCGGAGTCTTCACCGTCGGCGACGTCACGGTCGACCCGACCACCGGTCGCGAGCCGACCGAGCATGAGCGGATCAAGGCGATGGTCACGATCGCGCTCAAGGCCGAGGAGGTCGGCCTCGACGTCTTCGCCACCGGCGAGCACCACAACCCGCCGTTCGTGCCGTCGTCGCCCACCACCATGCTGGGCTTCATCGCCGCCCGCACCGAGCGCCTGCTGCTCTCCACCTCCACCACGCTGATCACCACCAACGACCCGGTGAAGATCGCCGAGGACTACGCGATGCTCCAGCACCTCGCCGACGGCCGGGTGGACCTGATGATGGGGCGCGGCAACACCGGGCCGGTCTACCCGTGGTTCGGCCAGGACATCCGCAACGGCATCCCCCTCGCCATCGAGAACTACGACCTGCTGCACCGGCTCTGGCGCGAGGACGTGGTCGACTGGAAGGGCCGCTTCCGCACCCCGTTGCAGTCGTTCACGTCGACGCCGCGCCCGCTCGACGGCGTGCCGCCGTTCGTCTGGCACGGCTCGATCCGCAGCCCCGAGATCGCCGAGCAGGCTGCCTACTACGGCGACGGCTTCTTCGCCAACCACATCTTCTGGCCGAAGGAGCACACCCAGCGGATGGTCGGGCTCTACCGGCAGCGCTACGCCCACTACGGTCACGGCTCCGCCGACCAGGCCATCGTGGGCCTCGGCGGGCAGGTGTTTATGCGGCGCAACTCGCAGGACGCGGTACGGGAGTTCCGGCCATACTTCGACAACGCGCCCGTCTACGGACACGGCCCGTCGCTGGAGGAGTTCACCGCGCAGACCCCGCTGACCGTCGGCAGCCCGCAGCAGGTCATCGACCGCACGCTGGGCTTCCGCGACTACGTCGGCGACTACCAGCGCCAGCTGTTCCTCATGGACCACGCCGGCCTGCCCCTGAAGACCGTGCTGGAGCAGCTCGACCTGCTCGGCGAGGAGGTCGTCCCCGTGCTGCGCAAGGAGTTCGAGTCGCTGCGCCCGGCGCACGTGCCGGCCGCGCCCACCCACGCGTCCCTGCGGGACGCCGCCACCAGCGGCGACGCCGCGGACCGTGCCGGGACGGGAGCGGGCCGATGACCCGCCGCACCCTCGCCGTGGTGTCGGCCGGCCTGGGGCGGCCCTCGTCGACCCGGCTGCTCGCCGACCAGCTCGCCGCGGCCACCCGCGACGAGCTGGCCCGGCGCGGCGACGACGTCGACGTGCGCCCCGTCGAGCTGCGCGAGCACGCCCACGACGTCGTCAACCACCTGCTGACCGGCTTCCCGTCGCCCGCGCTGCGGGAGGTGCTCGACACGGTCACCGGCGCGGACGGGCTGATCGCCGTCACGCCGATCTTCCACGCCTCGTACAACGGGTTGTTCAAGTCGTTCTTCGACCTGGTCGGATCCGGCGCGCTCGCGGACCGGCCGGTGCTGGTCGGCGCCACCGGCGGAACGGCCCGGCATTCGCTGGCGCTGGAGCACGCGCTGCGTCCGATGTTCGCCCACCTGCGGTCGGTCGTGGTCCCCACCGCGGTCTTCGCCGCCGGTGAGGACTGGTCCGCCGGGTCCGCCGACGGTGCGCTGCGGGCGCGGATCGCCCGCGCCGGCGGCGAGCTGGCCGACCAGGTCCACCGGCGGCCGGCGTCCACCGGCCCCGCCGACCCGTTCGCCCTCACCACCAGCTTCGACGAGCTGCTCGGCGGTCGGGACCACTGATCGCCGCCGACCCGCCGACCCCGACCGGGGTCGGCGGGTCGGGGCACGTCAGCGGGCGTGACCGTACGGGCGGGCCACCAGCACCGGGCAGTGCGCGTGCTGCACGAGGGCCTGGCTGACCGAACCGAGCAGCAGCCCGGCGAATCCGCCCCGGCCCCGGGAGCCGACCACCACCAGCGCCGCGTCCCCGCTGGCCTCGACGAGTGCCTGCTCGGCCTTCGGCGCCCGGAGCACCCGCGCCTCGACGGCCAGCCCCGGGTGGCTGCCCCGCACGGCCGCCTCGGCGGTGGCCAGCAGCTCGGTGGCCTGCGTCTCCGTCGCCTCGTCCGCCGACGCGCGGTCCGGCGGCCCGACGTGCAACAGCACCAACCCGTCGCCACGGCGGGCCGCCTCGTCGGCCGCGTACCCGACCGCCAGCTCGGCGGGCTCCGACCCGTCCACCCCGACCAGCACCGGTCCGGCGACGGGGATCGGCTCCTCGGCGGGGCGCACCACCAGCACCGGGCAGTGCGCGTGGGCGGCCACCTGCGTGCCGACCGAGCCGAGCAGCAGCCCGGCGAAGCCGCCCAGCCCCCGGCTGCCCACCACCACCAGCTCGGCCCGCCGGGACTCCTCGACCAGCGTCGCACCCGGCCCGCCCGCCACCTGGCGTACCTCGACGGTCAGCCCCGGGCAGCGCTCGGCGAGGTCGGCGGCCGTCGTCTCCAACATCTTCTGCGCCTCCTCGGTCGGCGCCGGCAACCCCAGGTCGTACGGGTTGACCGGCACGCCGTAACCGAGTGGATGCAGGTAGCCGTGCACCAGGTGCAGGGGGCGGGACCGCAGCACGGCGGCCCGGGCGGCGTGCTCCGCCGCCAGCAGGCTCGCCGGTGATCCGTCCACACCCACCACCACGGGTCGGTTCATCAGCCCTCCCAGAGATCGCTCAGGCCATTGTCGACGGGGCACCGCCGACCCGCCGGCATTTGCGTCGACGCCGTCGCGCCGGCCGGGGGAGCGGCCGACGCGACGGCGTCGTGGTGCGGTGACCGGATCAGGACGCGTCGGCCCGCTTCGGGTGCCGCACGATCACCAGCGGGCAGTGCGCGTGGTGCAGCACCGCGTGGCTGACGGAGCCGAGCAGCAGCCCGCCCAGCGCGCCCCGGCCGCGCGCCCCCACGACCACCAGCTGGGCCTTCTTCGACTCCTCCACCAGTACGCCGCCCGGGGAGCCCCGGACCAGCCGGTGCTGCACCGGCACGTCGGGGTAGCGCTCGGCGAAACCGGCGACGGACTCCGCGAGGGTCCGTTCCTCGTCCGCGGCGTAGGCGTCCAGGTCGTACGCCAGGGGCAGGACGTCACCCGGGCCGACCGGCGTGGGATAGAGCCAGGCCTGCACGGCGAGCAGCGGGGCGCCCCGGCGGCTCGCCTCCTCGAAGGCGAACGCGACGGCCTCGAGGGAGCACTCGGAGCCGTCGACGCCCACCACGACCGGGCCGTCGGC
Source organism: Micromonospora sp. CNZ303 (assembly GCF_004345505.1). NCBI lineage: Bacteria > Bacillati > Actinomycetota > Actinomycetes > Micromonosporales > Micromonosporaceae > Micromonospora > Micromonospora sp. CNZ303. Next base: position 120,947 of record NZ_SLVT01000023.1, read on the forward strand.
GCGCTGCTCGCCGCGCACCACGAGGACGGGGACCTGCGCGTGGGCGGAGACCTGCACGGTGACGGAGCCGAGCAGCAGCCCGGCGAAACCGCCCAGGCCCCGGTGGCCCAGCACCAGCAGGGCGGCGTCCCGGGACTCCCCGAGCAGGACGGGGGTCGCCGCGCCGTCGACCACCACGCCGGTCACCGGCACGTCCGGGGCGGTCCTGGTGGCCTCGGCGATCGCCTCGGCGACGTACCGCTCGGCCTGGTTGCGCAGACCGGCGCCGGCCGGCGCGCCCTCGGCGGCACCGAGCGGGGCGCGCGTCAGGGGCCAGATGAAGGCGTGCACGACCCGCAGCGGACGCTGCCGCTGCGCCGCCTCCCGCGCCGCCGCCCGGACCGCGTCGAGCGCGGCGGCCGAGCCGTCCACACCCACCACGACGGGGGCACCGGTGTTGATGGTCATCGAATCCTCCTTCGTCCACCTTCAGCCTGCTCCGTCCGCACGCTACCCGTCAGAGGCGGTCGTCCCGACCAGCGGGACCTTGGTCCCGAATCGCAGGCTGGCGGTCACCGGCCGGGCCGTCCGACACCGACGTGAGCCGCCCGGGCCGACCGACGCCGGCCACCGCCTCCGGACCCGGCGCGCTCCCGTCCGGCAGGGGCGCGTCCGCCGGTCCGTCGCCGCCACCCGGGCGGCGGGCCAGCCGCAGCACCAGCCCGGGCAGCACGCTGACGGCGGCGCAGGCCAGCAGCTCCGCCGCGTCGAGCGGCTGCGTGCCGAGCAGCTCCCGCAGCGGCGGCAGCAGCACCCCGGCGACCTGGAGCAGCGCGGAGACCGCCACCGCGACCGGCAGCGCCAGGTTGCCGCGCCGGACCCCGCGCGGTCGTGGCGCGCGGACCGCGAGCGCCACCCCGAGCTGGGCCAGGCCGAGCACCACGAAGACCACCGACTGCCAGGGTCGGTCCCAGTGCGCGGCGAGCACGCCGGCACCGAGCACCACGGCCGCGATCAGACCTCCGGTGACCAGCACGTCGCGGCCCAGGCCGGCCCCGAGCACCGACTCCGACGGGGAGCGCGGCGCCCGGCGCAGGGTGCCGGGCTCCGCCGGCTCCGCGCCCAGCGCCACCCCCGGCACGCCGTGGGTGAGCAGGTTCACCCAGAGGATCTGCGCCGGCAGCAGCGGTACGGCCAGCCCGAACAGCGGACCGAGCAGCATCACGGCGATCTCGGCGACCCCGCCCGAGAGCGCATAGCGCAGGAACCGCCGGATGTTGTCGTAGATGCGGCGGCCCTCGCCGATCGCGGCGGCCACCGTGGACAGGTCGTCGTCGACGAGCACCAGGTCGGCGGCCTGCCGGGCGACCTCCGTACCGCCGCCCATCGCCACCCCGATGTCGGCGCGACGCAGCGCGGGGGCGTCGTTCACCCCGTCGCCGGTCATCGCCACCACGTGCCCCCGCGACTGGAGGCCGGCGATGATGTCGAGCTTCTGCTCCGGCTGGGTCCGCGCGAACACCCGCGCCTGCGGGTGCGCCCGTGCCGGGTCGCCGTCGTCCCCGCGTACCACCGGGTCGCCCTCGCGCCAGAGCCCCAACTGGCCGCCGATCGCCGCGGCGGTCGCCGGGTGGTCGCCCGTGACCAGCACCAGCCGGACCCCGGCGTCGTCGAAGCTGCCCGCGATGTCGGCCGCGCCCGCGCGCAGCGGGTCGCCGACGGCTACCAGCCCCGCGGGCCGCAGCCCGACCGGCCGGGCGGGATCGGCCGGCGGGGCGTCCACCACGGCGGACGCGACGGCCAGCACCCGCAGCCCCTCGGTGGCCAGCCGGTGCGCGACGGCGGTCAGCTCGGCGATCTCCTCGCCAGAGGCGTCGACCAGCGGCGCGGCCAGCACGTTCTCCGGCGCGCCCTTGCACACCACCAGGTACCGCCGGTCGCAGGAGCGGTGCACGGTGGTCATCCGGCGCAGCTCCTGGTCGAAGGGGTGCTCCGCGATGCGCGGCCACGCCGACCGGGTGAGCTCCGGGTCGAGGCCGCACCGGCCGGCGAAGGCGACCAGGGCCGCCTCCAACGGGTCGCCGACGGCGGCCCACTCCGGCCGCTCGTCGGTCGGCGGGGCCAGGGTCGCGTCGTTGCAGAGCAGCCCGGCGCGCGCCAGGCGGCGCAGGTCGTCCGGTACGGCCACCGGCGCGCCCTGCTGGTGGACGGCGCCCTGCGGCGCGTAACCGCTGCCGGTGACGCCGTAGCGGGAGCCGCCGGCGGTCACGGCGTGCTGCACCGCCATCCGGCCCTCGGTGAGCGTGCCCGTCTTGTCCGAGGCGATGACGGTGACGGAGCCGAGCGTCTCGACCGCGTGCAGCCGGCGGGGGATGGCCCTCGCCCCGGCCATCCGGCGCGCGCCGAGGGCGAGGGCGAGGGTGACGACCGCCGGCAGCGACTCGGGCACGGCCGCCACCACGAGGCTCACCGCGGTGACCGCCATGTCGACCACCGGCCGCCCGCCGACGACGCCGATGACGAAGACCAGCCCCGAGAGAACCACCGCGGCGAAGCCGAGCATCCGACCGAGCCCCGCGAGGCGGCGCTGCAACGGGGTGGCGGCGGGCCGGGTGGACGCCACCAAGGCGGTGATCCGGCCGAGCGCGCTCGCGGCGCCCGTGCGTACCACCGTGCCGGTGGCCCGCCCGGTGGTGACCACGGTCCCCGCGCTGGCCTCCTCGCCCACGGCCCGGGTCACCGGCACCGACTCCCCGGTCAGCGCCGACTCGTCGACGCTCAGCCGGGCCGCCTCGGCGAGCAGCAGGTCGGCCGGGACCACGTCGCCGGCCTCGACCCGCACCAGGTCACCACGGACGAGGTCGGCGGCGGGCAGGACGACGTCCCGGCCGTCCCGCACGACCCGGGCGGTGGGCGCGGCGAGCTGGTCCAACGCGGCGATCGCCCGGTCGGCGCGGACCTCCTGCACCACGCCGATGGCGGTGTTCACCAGCACCACCAGCACGATCACCGCGGTGTCCGGGTAGTCGCGCAGCACGGTGGTGACCACGGCGGCGGCCAGCAGCAACGCCACCAGCGGGTCGCTGAGCTGGTGCAGGACACGCCCGCCCAGACGGCGCCGGGCCGGCGCGACCGCCGCGTTCGGCCCCTCCGCGCGCAGTCGGGCGGCGGCCTCCGCCGAGCTGAGCCCGGCCGCCGGCCTGGTCGACGTGTCAGCGGGCACCGGTACGCCCCCGCAGCCGCCGTTCTCCGCACCGTCCCACAACGCCCTCCGCCCTGCCGGCGCCGACGCGGCGCACCGTCCTGATCCCACCCTCGTCCCGCCGGACGGCACCGGCCAGGGGAGTTCCGCCCGCGCGACCCGGGACCAACGGCCCTTGCCGCCCACGGCCGGCGTGCGGTGCGATGGGAGCCGGCACGACCCGTCGCGGGTGTCCGGCCACCGCCGGCCCGGTTCGACGAGAGGGGCACGCATGACCACCCTGGACGTACTGCGCGCGCATCCGTTCCTTGCCGGACTGCCCGAGCCCTGGCTGCCCCGACTCGCCGGGCACGCCCGGCCGGTGGTCTGGCACCCCGGGCACCGGCTGTTCCGGGCCGACGGGCCGGCGGAGCGCTTCTGGCTGGTCCGCACCGGCCGGGTCGCGCTCGACTTCGCGGTGCCCGGCCGGGGTGACGTGGAGATCGAGACGATCGGCGCGGGTGGGGTGCTGGGCTGGTCGTGGCTGTTCCCGCCGTACCGCTGGCAGTTCGGGGCGGTGGCCGCGCAGCGCAGCACGGCGGTGGAGTTCACCGCCGAGGGGGTGCGCCGGCTGATGGAGTCCGACGACGCGCTCGGCCGGCAGTTGACCACTCGCTTCATGAGCGTCGTGGTGGACCGGCTGCACGCCGCCCGGGGCCGGCTGCTCGACCTCTACGGCTACCCAATGGACGCCCCGCCCGCCGACTGATCCGTCCGGCCCGCGTCGCCGCCGGTCATCCCGACCAGGCGGCCAGCCCGACCGCGACCACGTGGACGCTGTCCGTCATCCGTCGCCGACCGGCCGGCCGCGCACCACCAGCTCATCGACCTCCAGCCTGCCGATGCGCAGCTCGCGGATGACCGCCCGGCGGATCACCAGCCGCCCGATCGCGAGCGCGCCGACGGCGGCGGCACCGCAGGCCAGCGCCCCCACGGCCAGCGCCCCGACCGACGCCGCCCCCGCCGCCCGCGCGCCCGCCGCCGCCGCGCCGGTGGCGCTCGTCCCGACCACCCGCGCGCCCCGTACCGTTCGTCCCATCCCGCCATTGTCGGCGCACCGCCGGCGGCGTGCGCCGGGATCATGCGCACCCGACCCGCGATCCGGTGTCGGTGGCCGGCCCTATCCTCGGGCCCGTGACCGCCGAGCTGCGCCTGCGCCCCGTCCGCGACGACGACCTGCCCCACTTCTTCGCCCACGAGCAGGACGCCGAGGCCAACTGGATGGCCGCCTTCGGCCCGGAGGACCCGGCCGACCGGGAGCGCTTCGACGCCCACTGGCGCCGCGTGCGCGCCGACGAGCGCAACGTCCCGCGCACCGTGGTCGTCGGCGACGAGGTCGTCGGCCACGTGGTCGCGTTCCCGGCCGACGGGCGCACCGAGGTCAGCTACTGGATCGACCCGCGACGCTGGGGCCGGGGCCACGCCACCGCGGCGCTTGCCGCGCTGCTGCGCGAGCTGCCCCAACGGCCGGTGCACGCCCGCGCCGCCAAGGACAACCGCGCCTCGCTCGCCGTGCTGCGCAAGTGCGGCTTCGTCGTCATCGGCGAGGACCGTGGCTACGCCAACGGCCGGGGCACCGAGGTGGAGGAATGGGTGCTGGAGCTGGCCGGCGACTGACCTGCCGCCGCCCGCCGGGTCACCGCATCCGCGCGAGCACTACTCTCGCGGGGTGAACTGGCTGGAACTGATCGGCTGGACCGGCTCCGCGCTGCTGGTCTGGTCGCTGCTGCAGACGCGCATCCTCCGGCTGCGTGCCCTGAACCTGGTCGGCTGTCTGATCCTGATCGGTTACAACGCCGCCGTGCAGGTCTGGCCCATGGTCGGGCTGAACGTCGTACTCGCCGTGATCAACGTCTGGTACCTGCGGAGCATGCTCGCCACCCGCCACGACGAGGCCACCTACCAGGTCGTCGAGGTCGGCGTCGACGACCAGTTCCTGGCCCACACGCTGAGTGTGCACGCCGCCGACATCGCCCGGTTCAACCCCGGCTTCCGCTGGCCCCCCGGCACCGCCGCCGAACGCTCGGCCTTCCTGGTCGTACGCGCCGACGAGGTGGTCGGCGTGGTGCTGTCGCACGCCGAGGCCGACGGCGTGGCGCAGGTCGACCTCGACTACGTGACCCGGCGGTTCCGGGACTTCACCCCGGGCGAGTTCGTCTACCGGCGCAGCAGCCTCTTCACCGACCGCGGCTTCCGCCGGGTGATCACCCCGCCCGGCATGGTCGCCCCGTACTACCACCGGCTGGGTTTCCGCCCCGAGGGCCGCTCGTACGCCCTCGACCTGCCCGCCCCGCCGGTGGCCGGGCGGATCTGATCACACACCGCCCGGGGCGAGGATTCGCCGGCCGGTCCGGTGGGCACAGAGTGCCCTACGCCGGCCGGGGCCTTCGGCCGGCGGTGCCCGTCGTACCGGCGGGCACCTGTTCCGCGTGAGGAGAGCCGGGCGTGCAGAGCATCTGGACCCAACTGGCCCTGGTCGGCGTCCTGGTCGTCCTCAACGCGGTCTTCGCGGGCAGCGAGATGGCCCTGGTCTCGCTGCGGGACAGCCAGATCCAGCGGCTGGAACGCACCAGCCGGGCCGGGCGGGTGCTGGCCCGCCTCGCCAAGGACCCGAACCGCTTCCTGGCCACCATCCAGATCGGGATCACCCTCGCCGGCTTCCTCGCCTCCGCCGCGGCGGCGGTGTCGCTGGCCAAGCCCCTCGTACCGCTCCTCAGCGCGCTCGGCAGCGCCGCCGAGACCGTCGCGATCGTCGCGGTCACCCTGGTGCTGACCTTCGTCACCCTGGTCTTCGGCGAGCTGGCCCCGAAGCGGATCGCCATGCAGGCCGCCGAGCGGTGGGCCCTGCTGGTGGCCCGCCCGCTCGACCTGCTCTCCTCCGTGACCCGACCGGCCGTCTGGGCCCTCGGCGCCACCAGCGACCTGGTGGTACGCCTCGTCGGACTCAACCCGAAGCACGAGCCCGACGAGATCGGCCCCGACGAGCTGCGGGACATCGTCGCCGGCAACCACGGCTTCACCAAGGAGCAGCGGACCATCATCGCCGGCGCCGTCGAGATCGCCGACCGGCAGCTGCGGGCGGTCCTCGTACCCCGGTTGCAGGTCTTCACGCTCGACAGCGGCACCACGGCGGAGGCCGCGCGGCTGCTGCTGGCCGCCACCGGCCACTCCCGGGCGCCGGTGGTCCGGCACGGCGGCCTCGACGACGCGGTCGGCGTGATCCACCTGCGTGACCTCGTGGGCGTCCCCGACGACCGGCCGGTCGACGAGTGCGCCCGCCCGCCGATGCTGCTGCCGGACTCCCTGCCGGTGGTGGACGCGCTGCGGCAGTTCAAGGCCGAACGCCAGCACATCGCCCTGGTGGTCGACGAGCGGGGCGCGGTCGACGGGATCGTCACCCTGGAGGACATCCTCGAGGAGATCGTCGGGGAGATCTACGACGAGACCGACCGGGACGTGCGCTCCGTGCGCACCGAGCCCGACGGCGCCCTGCTGCTCCCCGGCACCTTCCCCGTGCACGACCTCGTCGATCTGGGCGTCGAGTTGCCCAGCCGTCCCGGCGGCGACTACACCACCATCGCGGGACTCCTGCTCGCCTGCCTCGGCCACATCCCCACCGTGGCGGGGGAGAGCGTCGTCGTGGACGGCTGGGAGCTGGAGGTGACCCGCATCGACCACCGCGCCATCGTCGGGGTCCGGCTGCGCCGGCGGGCCGAGTCGGCGCCCGAAGAGGCCGAGGCCGTGCTGGACGAGGCCCGGGGCTGAACGCGTCCCCGCTGCCGCCGTGCGGCAGGCCGGGGTCCTCCAGCACGTTGCGGCGGATCACCGCCGGGGTGTGCGTGTCCTCACGCGTCTCGGCCGGCGGCGCCGTCACCGCGCCTCGACCGGTCAGGCCGGGCGCTCGGCAGTCAGGCCGGGCCCTCGGCAGTCAGGCCGGGCCCTCGGCAGTCAGGCCGGGCCCTCGGTGGGTCAGGCCGGGTAGAGGTTCTGCAGCCGGACCTGGCCGCGGGCCACGAGCCGGTCGTCGGCGTCGGTGATCTCCACCTGCCAGAGCTGCTGGCTGCGCCCCCGGTGCACGGGGGTGCCCACGGCGGTCAGTTCGCCGTCGCGGACCGCGCGCAGGAAGTCCGTCTGGTTCGACACGCCCACGACGCGTCCGCGCTCGCCGAGCCACAGCGACCCGCCGATGCTGGCGGCCGTCTCGACCACCGAGCAGTACACGCCGCCGTGCTGGATGCCGAACGGTTGGTGCAGCTCGGGGCGGACCTGCCAACGGATCACCACCCGGTCGCCGTCGACCTCGTCGAGCTTGAGGCCGAGCAGGGCGACGAAGCCACCCGTCAGATCCGGCATGTCCACGGCGTTCCCTCCTCGATCCGGCGCGGCCAGCCTACGCCGCCGGCCACCCGGCAAACCCGGTACGTTCCGTTCCCGGTCATGGGGGAGAATCGGTGACCGTGACCGACAGCAGCCCCCCGCCGCCCGGGCGGGACTCCCTGACCGACGACCTGCGGTGGCGGGGCCTGATCCAGGACTCCACCGGCCTCGACGAGCTGCGTGCGCTGCTCGACGGCGGCTCCGCCGCCTACTACGTGGGCTTCGATCCGACGGCGCCGAGCCTGCACGTCGGCCACCTCATGCAGGTCGCCACGGCCCGCCGGCTCCAGCTCGCGGGGCACCGTCCGCTGCTGCTCGTCGGCGGCGCCACCGGGCAGATCGGCGACCCGAAGGAGAGCGCAGAGCGGAGCCTCAACGCCCCCGAGGTGGTCGCCGGCTGGGTGGCGCGGATCCGCGACCAGCTCGCCCCCTTCGTCTCGTACGAGGGCGAGAACGCGGCGCGACTGGTCAACAACCTGGACTGGACCGGCGAGATGTCGGTGGTCGAGTTCCTCCGCGACGTCGGCAAGCACTTCCCGGTCAACAAGATGCTGGCCCGGGAGGTGGTCAAGGCCCGGCTGGAGAGCGGCATCAGCTTCACCGAGTTCAGCTACCAGCTGCTCCAGGCGAACGACTTCTTCGAGTTGCACCGCCGGCACGGCTGCCGGCTCCAGTTCGGCGGCTCGGACCAGTGGGGCAACATCACCGCCGGCGTCGACTACGTCCGCCGGCGCGGTGCCGGGCCCGTGCAGGCGTTCACCACGCCGCTGGTGACGAAGTCCGACGGCACGAAGTTCGGCAAGACCGAGGGCGGCGCCATCTGGCTCGACCCCGAGATGACCAGCCCGTACGCGTTCTACCAGTTCTGGGTCAACGTCGACGACCGGGACGTCAGCCGCTACCTGCGCTACTTCAGCTTCCGCTCCCGGGAGGAGCTGGAGGCGCTGGAGAAGGAGACCGCCGAGCGACCGGCGGCCCGGGCGGCGCAGCGGGCGCTCGCCGAGGAGCTGACCACGCTGGTGCACGGTGAGCGGGAGATGGCGCAGGCGGTCGCCGCGAGCCAGGCGCTCTTCGGCCGCGGCTCCCTGGACGACCTCGCTCCGGCCACGCTGCGGGCCGCGCTGACCGAGGCCGGCCTCGTCCACGTCGACGAGCTGCCCGACGTCGCCGGGCTGCTCCGGGACTCCGGGCTGGTGCCGAGCCTCAAGGAGGCGCGCCGGGTGATCGCCGAGGGCGGCGCCTACGTGAACAACACCCGGATCACCGAGACCGACGCCACCGTGGGCCCCGGCGACCTGCTGCACGGTCGGTACCTGGTGCTGCGTCGGGGCAAGCGGTCGTTCGCCGGGATCGAGCTGCGCGGTTAGCCGTACGGTCCCGACGTGACGTGGGACGCCCCCGGTGGATTTGACGATCGATCCGCCGGGGGCGTAACTTTCTCTCTGCCAGCGCGGAACGGACGAACCGGAGCAAAGTTTCCGGAGGCCGGGCGCGGCAACGAGCTTTCGGGTCCGGCGAGTTGCACTCACCGGCCCGTGACCGGGCGGTGCCCCGGATCCACCGCGAGGCGGATTTGGCGAGGCGGAGCCGACCGGGTATGGTTCATCGCCGGTAGGGAACCGGGCGAGCTCGCGGGAGACCGCAGCGGTCGGCCTACCGGAAGTCACGATCGACAACGGCGCGAGCCGATGTCGCGTGGCGCCCGGAAAATGGGTTGAAGTGGTGCGGATCGCTACGAAGCGGTTTGACACGGCGGAAACCACCGGGTAACGTAGTAAAAGTGCCCGGCGCGGGAAGCGGCGGACATGACGAACGAAATGCCCCGGGTCGGGTGCTCCACGGTGTGGGGTTTTCGGGCGGTGTGTGGTTGTTCTTTGAGAACTCAACAGGGTGCTTGATAAGCCAGTGCCAATTATGATTTATACCCTGGACTGGTCGGGCTTCGGTTTGGCT
>NZ_SLVT01000024.1:0-120809 GCF_004345505.1 Micromonospora sp. CNZ303
GGTGTGGCCCGCCGTGCCCGGCGCAGGGATCAAGCCTGACCGCCCGGAGCCGGGCACGGCGGGCCACACCCCCACCACGACGCACCGCACCAGCCAGGCACCACAACCCACTCCAGGCACCGCAGCAACCACCGCACAACCATCACAGAGGGCGACGGCGCCACCCCATGACGGGCAGATCAACGGAGCCCACCCGCCTCAGCACGCCTCCCGCAGCAGCGGCTCCGCCTCCTCCTCGGTACCGCCGAGGGCCTCCCGGCCCTGCCGGGCCAGCAGGTGGTGCTGGGCGTCGCGGGCGATGCGCTCGCCGAGGCAGGCGTGACGCGCCGCCTCGGCGAGCCGACCGGCCGCCCGGTGGGCCGAGACGAGCCCGATGAGGGCGGAGACCTCGCCGCGCCGGTAGCCGATCTCCCGGCTGAGCCGCAGGGCGTCGTGCAGGAGCGGAACGGCCGCCCCCGGGCCGTGCAGGCCCAGCGCGATCAGCCCGTGCGTGCTCAACGACTCCGCCTCGACCCGGCGTCTGCCGATCGCGCGCGCGATGCTCAGGCACTCGTCGGCGAAGCGGAGGGCCTTGGCGTGGTAGCCGAGGTCGACGTAGGCGGCGGCGAGCTGGTCGAGGTCCGTGGCGACTCCGTAGACGTTCCGCAGTTGCCGGCGGATCACCACGGCGCGGGTCAGGTGCACCACCGCCAGGGCGGGCCGACCGAGTGCGCGGAGCCCGACGGCGAGGTTGTGCAGGGCGTTGGCGACGTCGTTGGTCGGCTGTTCGGCCCCGGCGAGGGCGGTGAACCCGGCCAGGGCCGTGTGCTGGGCGTGGAGCGCCTCGACGACCTGGTCGAGCTCGAGCTGGACCACACCGAGGTTGCCGAGGCAGCTCCACTCGGCGTGCCGGTTGCCCAGTTCCCCGTAGAGGCGCAGGGCGTCGGCGTAGCACCTGCTCGCCTCCGCGAGGTTGCCTTCCTCCCGGTGCACGACGCCGAGGTTGTTGAGGATGGACGCCTGCCCGGCCCGGTTGCCCAGTTGGCGCTGGAGCACCAGCGCGGTGGCGAAGCGCCGTCGGGCGTCGGGGTAGTCGGCGCGGCTGGCGCTGAGCGTGGCCAGGCTCAGCTCCATGGCGGCGACGCCGTGGTCGTCGCCCTCCCGCCGTGCCTGGTCCAGACCCAGCTCGGCGACCATGCGCCACTCCCCGTGCGCCCCCGTCTCCTGAAGGTGGCCGCGCATCCGGTCGGCCAGTTGCCAGGCGAGCCCGGCTGGGCCGTGCTGCGCCGAGTGGCGGATCGCGGCGAGCAGGTTGCCGTACTCGGTGTGGAACCACTGCGGGGACTCCGGTTCGTCCGGCGCGCCGGCGACCCGGGTCAGGGTGGAGGGCCGGGGTAGGAAGGTCATCCGCGGGAAGGCACGACGGGCGATGCTGTCGGCGGTGGCCAGGTAGGAATTGAAGAGCCGGGCGAGGGCGGCGTCGCGCTGCTCGTCGCTGTCCTCGGTGCGGGAACGCTCTGCGGCGTAGAGCCTGATCAGGTCGTGAGTGACGTACCAGCCGCAGTGCCCGGGGCGCACGAGGTGCCCGGCGGCCAGCGTGCGCAGGAGGGCGTCGGCGTCTGCCCACCCCGCGTCCAGCAGCGCCGCCACCTCCGACGTGGTGAAGCAGTCGACCGGCGCCGACGCCAGCAGCCGCAGCGTGCGCCGCTCCCCCTCGGCGAGCCGCCGGTAGGACGGCTCGATCGCGGTACGCAGCGCGACCTCCGGGTCGCCGGGCACCGACAGGCCGCCGAGCCGGTCCCCGTGACGCAGCCGCCGTACGTAGTCGGTCGCGTCGGACGGACCCGCCGTTGCCAGGTTGGCCGCCGCGATCCGCAGCGCGAGTGGAAGGTGGCCGCACAGCGCGGCCAGCTCGTCCACGACGCCCGGCGGGACGGTGATCGCGTGCTCCCGGAACACCGAGGTCAGCAGGTCCGCGGCATCGGCCGGGGTGAGCGGGTCGAGGCTGACCGCCCGCCCGCCGTGCAGGGCCACGAGACCGCCGAGCGTGCTGCGGCTGGTCACGATCACCGCGCAGCTCGCCGTGCCGGGCAGCAGTGGCACGACCTGCTCGGCCGAGGCGGCGTCGTCGAGGACGAGCAGCACCCGCCGTTCGGCGAGCGCGGCCCGCAGCGCCGCAGCGCGGGCGTCGGTCGTCGCCGGTTGGGCGGAGCCCCGTACGCCGGCGTTGGTGAGCAGCTCGGCGAGGACGTCAGCCGCCCGGGCCGGATCCGCCTGCTGCCCACGCAGCCGCACGAACCACTGGCCGTCGGGGAAGAGGTCGCAGAGGCGGTGACCGACGTGTACGGCCAGGGCGGTCTTGCCGACGCCCGGCGCTCCCGAGACGGAGACCAGCGGCAGGCGCCCCGCGGCTGCCGCAGCCGCGATGGCTGCCCGGACGGCCGCCACCACCTCGGCGCGGCCGTGCAGCGTGCCGGGATCGGCGGGCAGCTGGAACATCGGATTGGCCGGCGGCGCGGGCGCGGGGGCTGACGCAGCGGCGGGGGCGGGGGCGGGGGCGGGTCGCGTCACCGTGGCGACGGACGGGGGCGGTTGCCAGCGCAGCTCCGGCTCCGACCGGAGGATGCCGGTGCGCAGGTCCCGCAGCGCGGGCCCCGGGTCCAGGCCCAGATCCTCGGCTAGGACCATGGCCAACCGCTGGTAGGCGTCGAGCGCCTCGGCCTGCCGGCCGCTGCGGTAGAGGGCGAGCATCAGTTGCCCCCAGAACCGCTCCCGCAGCGGGCTGCGCCGGGTCGCTCCCCGCAGCTCGGTGACGATCTCGGCATGGCGGCCCAGGGCGAGCTCGGCGTCGAAGTACGTCTCCGTCGCGCGCTCCCTGCGCTCGGCCAGGGCCGGCACGTCCTCGCGGTGCAGCACCTCGGACACGACATCGGCCAGCGGCTCACCACGCCACAGCGCGAGGGCCTCGCGCAGCAGCACGGCGCGCTCCCCCGGGTCTGCGGTCCGGTTCGCCGCGGCCAGCAGGGCGTCGAACCGGCCCAGGTCGATCGCGTCGGGTGGCAGCTCGACAAGGTAGCCGTTGGCGCGGGTGACGATCAATCCGCTCAGGCGGTCGTCGACGACCAGGCCACGCCGCAGCCGCCGGACGAGCGAGTGCAGGGACGCCTTGGCGTGGGCGGGCACCTCGTCGCCCCAGACCCGGTCGACGAGCGCGGGGACGCTCACCGTGTCGCCCCGGTTGAGCAGCAGCGTGGCCAGCAACGCCCGTTGCCGGTTGGCCGTAACCGGTATCGCGCGCCCGCGCCGGCTCACGTGCAACGCGCCGAGCACGCCGAAATCCCACTCCACGACAGCCCCCTGCACCGCGCCGGGCTCGCCCCATGACGCCGACCGAGAGCGACGGTAACACGACGCTCCGACACGTTCGTCCAATAAAGACACCGGCCAGACATCGACGTCGGCCCAGCTGTCAAGCCGGCGGCAGCCTGCCGGAGGCGACCGTCACAACGAGCCGGAAGCGACCGGTGCGACGGGCCGGAGGCGACCGCGGCAGCGGGCCGGAGGCAGCCATAGCAACGGACCGGAGGCAGCCGTGGCAACGGACCGGAGGCAGCCGTGGCAGCGGGCCGGAGGCAGCCGGTGCGACGGTGCCTCCGACGGCGAGGAAGGGCCGGGGACGCGGGCGGGCTTCCGCATCCCGGGGCCGTTCGGGGTCGGGACGGGGTTCCGCGCCGACTGTGCGGAGCGCCTCGGCGGCGGCGCGGAAACCGAGGGCCGAAACGACGGGCCCGGCGGGCGTGGTGGCGCCCGCCGTGGCCGCGCCACCGGCTCAGCGGGACAGGTCGCGGTCGGGCGCCTGCCCGTCCGAGTACGCGCTGCGGTAGATCGTGCCCCGCCCCGTCGGGTCCGGCGAGTAGGGCAGCGGGGCGGGGTCGACGGGCGGGGCGGGGTCGGCGGCCGGCGCGCCGCGCCGCGCGCGGATGATCCGGGATACCACGAACCAGCCGGCGGCCGCCACGCTGGCGACGATGACCACCTTCTGCAGCACGCCGGCGTACCCCTCGACGAGGTGCCAGTTGTCGCCGAGCAGGTAGCCGGCCATCACGAAGGTGGTGTTCCAGATCAGGCTGCCGAGCGTCGTGTAGACCGCGAAGGTCAGCACCGGCATCCGCTCCACGCCGGCCGGGATGGAGATCAGGCTCCGGAAGATCGGGATCATCCGGCCGAAGAAGACGGCCTTTACCCCGTGCCGCAGGAACCACTCCTCGGTGCGGTCCACGTCGCTGAGCTTGATCAGCGGCAGCCGCTGCGCGATCGCCCGGATCCGCTCCCGGCCCAGTGCGGCGCCGATCCAGTACAGGGCGAGGGCGCCGAGCAGGGAACCGAGGGTGGTCCAGAAGATCGCGCTGACCACGCTCATCCGGCCCTGGCCGGCGACGAAGCCGGCCAGCGGCAGGATCACCTCGCTGGGGATCGGCGGGAAGAGGTTCTCCAGTGCCACGGCCAGACCCGCGCCGGGGCCGCCGAGCCGCTCGACCAGGCCGATGACGAAGCCGACCAGCCCGTCCTCGGGCGGCGCGGCCTTTTCGGGGGCGGTGCCGGAGGCGAGCAGGGCGTGCGCGGTACGAATCATGGCCCACACGCTACGAACCGAACCTGGGAGTCCGCCAACGGGCCGACCCTTGCATCAGGCGGACGGTCCACAGCGGCGGGGGTTCGCACTAGGGTGGCCCCGTGACGACGCGCACCACGACCGCCGGCGGGGCCCCGGTCCGGGTCACGGCGCCCCGCGCCGGGGCGGCGGCAGGATGACCGGCCGGCTGGCGCAGCTGTGGCGTTACCCGGTGAAGTCGATGCTGGGTGAGCGGCTGCCCGCCGCCGACGTCGGCCCGGCGGGTGTGGCGGGCGACCGGCGGCTGGCCCTGCGGCACCGGGACACCGGGCGGGTGGCCAGCGCGAAGCATCCCCGGCTCTGGCGCGACCTGCTCACGCTCCGCGCGTCCGGCGCCGCACCCGATGAGGTACGGATCACGCTGCCCGACGGGCGGGTCCTGTCCAGGTTGGACCCCGGCGTCGACGACGTGCTGTCCCGGGTGCTCGGCGTCCCGGTGACGCTGATCGACCGGCCGCCCGCCGGGGCGCTCCTGGACCGGGCCGACCCGGACGCGGTGCTGGCGGCCGGTATGGCCGCCGAGGTGCCGGTCGACGCCAACCCGCTCGGGGCGGCGGCGCCGGGCACCTTCTTCGACTTCGCCCCGGTGCACCTGGTCACGACGGCCACCCTGGCCCGGGTGGCCGCCGAGCTTCCGGGCGGCACCGTCGAGGCGGTCCGCTACCGGCCCAACCTCGTGCTCGACGTCGGCGTGGACGGCTTCGCCGAGAACGACTGGGTCGGTCGCGAGCTGCGGGTCGGCTCCGAGCTGGTGCTGCGGGTACTCGCCCCGACCCCGCGGTGCGCGGTGCCGACCCTGGCGCACGGGTCGCTGCCCCGGCAGACCGAGGCGTTGCGTGTCCCGGCCCGCCTCAACCGGGTCGCGCCGCTGCCGCAGCTCGGCGCGCAGCCGTGCGTGGGCGCGTACGCGCAGGTGGTGCGGGGCGGCCGGGTGGCACAGGGGTCCGCGGTCGAGGTCGGCTGAGCCGGCTCAGTCGTCGTCCTCGTCGTCGTCCGGCGACGGCGTGTCGATCCGGTCGAGCAGGGCGTCGAGTCGGGCCACCGTGTCGGGCGGGAGCTGCCCCTCCTCGGCCGCCTCGGCGAGGCGCTCCCGCAGCTTCTCGACCCGCTTGGCCCGGTCCTTCTCCTTGCCCCGGCTCAGGTCCGCGAGCTTGTCCCGCAGCCCCTCGACCGTCTTGCGGTCGATCTCGCCGCGGGCCTGTGCCCAGGCGAGCACCGCGGCGAACTCGGCGACGAACTGCGGCAGGCCGACCGGGTCGGGCCGCGCGGTCACCGGCGGCGGGGCGGAGGTCCTGACGGGCGGCGGCGTCGGCCTGGCCGAGGTCGGCTTGCCGGCCGGTGTGCCGGTGACGGGGGCCGCCGCCGGTGGCGGACTTCCGCCGTCGCCGATGACGAGCGCCCCGACGAGCCCGACGAGCAGCGCCACGCCGACGGCGACCAGCGCGGTGACGGGCCTCCTGCGCGTGGCTCCCGCGCCGCCGGCCGGGGCGGTACGACCGGTGCGGGCGACCACGGGATGGCGCCCGCCCGGCGGGGCGGGGTACGGCACCCCCGCGCGGCCGGTGGGGTGCGGGGACGGCGGTGAGCGGTCGATCAGGGTCGGCGGGTGTTCGGCGCCTGCCGACGAAGGGGACGTCGCAGACGAGGCGCCGGCGGACGGGGTCGGCAGGACGGCCGTGGGCGGGTGATTCGGCGCCCCCGCAGCGAAGCGGGTGGCGAGCTGGGCCGCGCCCGGCCGGTGCGCCGGATCGGTGGCCAGGCAGGCCAGGGTCAGCTCGGCGATGTCGGGCGGCAGCCCGGGGACCCGCGGGGGCGGCACCGGCGGGTGCCCGGCGTGCACCTCCAGCGCGTCCTCCCAGGTCTGCACGGGCAGGGGGGCCCGGCCGGTGAGGGTGCGGTAGAGCAGCGCGCCGAGGGCGTAGACGTCGCTGGCCGGGTTCGGCGGCCCGGGCCGCATCCGCTCCGGGGCGAAGTACGCGGGCGTGCCCATCAGCAGTTCGCCGGTCTGCCCCGCCCGCGGGTGGTGCGGCCCGGCGAGCGCGGCGATGCCGAAGTCGAGCACCTTGGCGCCGGTCTCGGTGAGCATCACGTTGCCGGGCTTGACGTCGCGGTGCACCACGCCGATGCGGTGGGCGGCGGCGAGCGCCGCGGCGATCTGGCCGGCCATCCGCACCGCCTCCGGCCAGGGCAGCGGCCCGTCGGCGAGCCGGTCGGCGAGGTTGCGCCCCTGCACCAGCTCCATCACCAGGTACGGCACGACGATGCCGCCGTCCAGGGCCGCCTCGCCGTAGTCGTACACCTGGGTGACGTGCGGGTGGGTCAGCCGCGCGGCGGCGCGGGCCTCGCGCTGGATGGTGGCCCGCAGTTGCGGGTCGGTGGCGAACTCCCGGGTGAGGGCCTTGACGGCGACGGGCCGGTGCAGCACCTCGTCGTCGGCGCGCCACACCTCGGACATCCCGCCGAGGCCGATGCGCTCGCGCAGGACGTAGCGGTCGTGCAACCGCAGGGTGGGCGAGAACGGCGACATAGCCGTTCAGTCTGCCCTGCCGGCGGGGTCGGCCACCAGCGTGGTGCCCGGTCGCGGGCCGGTCGTCGCGCTTCGGCGGCGACGACCGGCCCGCAACCGACGGTCAGGAGCAGCGGGCTACCGGCCCGCGCCGAGGTCAGGAGCAGCGCGGCGTGGCGGCGACCGGCGGCGGCTGGATGCGGTCGGCGAGCCGACGCAGGACGGCGGCGGCGGCCAGCCGGGTGGGGGCGAGTCGCGCGGCGCGGGGCCGCTCCGGGCGGACGGGGGCGTCCGGCCGGGCGGAGTTGACGTGCCGGGTCACCGCGTCGACGGCGAGGACGAAGCCGGTGGGCTGTTCCATGGTCAGCTCCCTGGGACGGGTCCGGTGGAGGACCGGACGACGAGTGCGGTGGGTAGCAGGACGTGGCCGGCCGCCGGATCGGCGGGCGGGTCGAGCAGGAGTCGGGCGGCGATGCGCCCCTTCTCCTCGGCTGGTTGCCGCACGGTGGTGAGGCCGGCGGTGGCGGCCTCGGCGATGTCGTCGAAGCCGGTGACCGACACGGGCGGCCGGCCGACCTCGGCGAGCGCGTCGAGGACGCCGAGGGCGAGCACGTCCGCGCAGGCCAGTACCGCCGTGGGCGGTTCGGGGGCGGCGAGGACGGCGGCGACGGCCGTGGCGCCCGCCGACCGGCTGTTGTCGGTGGCGGCGAGCACGGTCAGCTCGGACCAGGAGACGCCGACCTCGGCGAAGGCGTCGGCGAACCCGGCCAGCCGCGCCCGGGTCGTCGGGTGGGCGACGTCTGCCACGTCGGCGAGGCGCAGTTCGCCAGGGGCCGCGCCGGGGCGCACGGCGTCGCCGAGCAGGGCGACCCGCCGGTGCCCGAGCCCCGCCACGTGGGCGGCGACGGCCCGGGCGGCGGCCCGCTCGTCGATGCCGACGTAGCGGTCGTCGGGGCCGGCGTCGTCGCGGGGGGCGGTCGTGACGACGGGCAGGCCGCGCTCGCGGAGCACGTCGACGACCCAGCCCTCGTCGCCGACGCAGTAGACGCAGAAGCCGTCGACGGCGGCGTTCTCCACCGCCCGCCGCGCGGCGGGCTCGTCGGCCGGCAGCGGCACGAGCAGCAGGCTGGTGCCGTGCCGCTCGGCCGCCTCGGCGACGCCGGCCAGGAAGCGGACCGCGAAGGGATCGGTGAAGGCGTACGACAGCCGTGACTCGAAGAGCACTCCGATGGCGCCCACGTACCCGCGCCGCAGCGACCGGGCGGTGGGGTTGGGGCCGGGGTAGCCGAGCTGCCGGGCGGCGTCCAGGATCCGCTGGCGCAGGCCGGCGGAGAGCTGGTCGGGTCGGCTGTAGGCATTGGAGACGGTGCTGCGGGACACGCCGACGGCGTCCGCGACGGCTTGCAGGGTCGGCTTCACCGCGACCTCTCTGTATCGATTCAGACTGGATCGATACAGAGACTAGGCGGAGTGGGCCGCCCTCGTCAACGCCACAGGCGGCGATCCCGCTCGGGATCGCGCGCGACAGGAAAACCGACGCGGCCCGACCACGCCGCCCGACCACGCCGACCCGGCCAACAGAGACGCCGCGCGCGGGGCGACGTCGAGTGCGGGGGCGATGTCGAGTGCGGGGGCGATGTCGAGTGCGACTCCGCGCGGCGGCGTAGGGCGACGTCGAGGGTGATGCCGGACAGCAGCTGCGCCGGCCCGGACCGTGGTGGTCCGGGCTGGCGGACGCGCGGGTGCGCGTCAGCCCTTGCGGGCCACCCCGCCGTACATGCTGACCTCGGCCGCCGCCGGGCGGGGCTGCGGCGCGTCCTCGGCACGCCACTCGGCGACCGACGTGACGCCGGGCTCCAACAGCTCCAGCCCGTCGAAGAACCGGATGAACTCGTCCCGGGTACGCAGGTTGATCAGGCCGTGCGGGCTGCCGCCCCGGGCCGCCGCCTTCGCCTCCTGCGCCACGTGCGGGGGGAGGTAGTCGTGGGTGGCGTGCGAGGCCGCCAGGTAGCTGCCCGGCGGCAGCGCGTCGAGCAGCCGCGTGACCACGGCGTACGGGTCGTCGTCGTCGCCGAC
This sequence comes from Micromonospora sp. CNZ303, assembly GCF_004345505.1. Taxonomy (NCBI): domain Bacteria; kingdom Bacillati; phylum Actinomycetota; class Actinomycetes; order Micromonosporales; family Micromonosporaceae; genus Micromonospora; species Micromonospora sp. CNZ303. Next base: position 9,234 of record NZ_SLVT01000024.1, read on the forward strand.
GAAGTGCAGGATCGCGACCAGCATCAGGGCGACCGGCCGGGACAGGTCGATGGTGCGCAGCAGGTCGGGGTGGCGCAGGATCCGCTCCGGGTCGCGCAGGTCGGCGTCGATGTAGGCGGTGGCGCCCTCGGGCGAGCTGGTCAGCAGCGCCCGGGCGTGCGCGAGCACGATCGGGTCGTTGTCGACGTAGACCACCCGCGACTCGGGGGCGATCGCCTGCGCGACCTCGTGGGTGTTGTCGGCGGTCGGAATGCCGGTGCCGATGTCGAGGAACTGGCGGATGCCCTCCTCCCGGGCGAGGTGCCGCACGGCCCGCTGGAGGAACCGGCGGTTCTCCAGCGCGGCGGTGCGGATGGTCGGGAAGGACGCCGCCACCATGTCGCCGGAGTCCCGGTCGGCCTGGAAGTTGTCCTTGCCACCGAGCCAGTAGTTGTACCGGCGCGCCGGGTGGGCCACCGAGGTGTCGATGCGGTCGCTCGGGTGCGCGGGGCCGGTCGTCGTACCCGGGGCATCGGTGGTCAAGGCAGCCTCCACGACTCTGCGCCACCCGCGACCGGGGGCGTCCGTCCACTGTCGCCGGTCGGCGACCATGGTAGCCGCACCGCCGTCCGGGCGAGGCCCGCCGGGGTCACCCCGGGTAGAGGTCGTCCAGGATCGCGCCGAGGATCTCCGGCGTACGCTCCGGCGGCTCGGCCTCCACGCAGAGCCGTTCCATCGCGACCGCGTAGTAGTCGAGGTCGTCGCGTTTGTCGAGGTAGAGCGCGCTGGTGAGCTGTTCGATGTAGACGATGTCGGGCAGTTCCCGGTCACCGAAGCGCAGGATGGTGAAGGCCCCACCCGCTGCGGCGTGCCCACCGGCGGCGAACGGGATGACCTGGAGCCGGATGTTCGGCGACTTGGTGGCCTCGATCAACGCCGCCACCTGCTCGCGCATCACCCGTGGGCCGCCGATCGGCCGGCGCAGCGCGGCCTCGTCCACCACCGCCCAGAGCTGCGGCGGGTTCTCGCGGTGCAGCAACCGCTGGCGCTGCATGCGCAGTGCGACCCGGCGCTCGATCTCGGCCGGTGCGGCCCGGCCGTGTCCGAGCAGCACCACCGCCCGGGCGTACTCCCGCGTCTGGAGCAGGCCGGGGACGAACTGGACCTCGTAGCTGCGGATGAGCGCGGCGGCTGCCTCCAGCCCGAGGTACGACTGGAACCAGTTCGGCAGCACGTCGCCGTAGCGGTGCCACCAGCCCGGGCTGTTGGCGTCGCGGGCCAGCTTGAGCAGCGCCTCCCGCTCCTCGGACGCGGTGACGCCGTAGAGGGTGAGCAGGTCTGCGACGTCGCGCTCCTTGAAGCCGACCCGGCCCAGCTCCATCCGGCTGATCTTCGACTCGGAGGCGCGGATCTCCCAGCCGGCGCCCTCCCGGGTCACCCCGCTGGACTCGCGCAGCCGGCGCAGCTGGGTGCCGAGCAGCATGCGCAGCACGGTCGGGCCGGTCCCCGGACCGCCCTCGGCGGGACCCATCGTCACAGCCGACCTCCACATGCCGGTTCGTGCCGACCGGTGCCCTCGCGCGGCCGACGTGTAAGCATGCCATGAACCGTGAGTGAGGTGAACTTCCTCGGTGCGGACAATTCGTCCCGGTCGGCGGGACGCGGTCAGGCGATCAGGTTGTCGAAGTCCCCGTCGCGCGCGCCGAGCACGAAGGCGGCGATCTCGTCCACCGTGTAGATCAACGCCGGCCCCTCCGGGTGCCGGGAGTTGCGCAGGGCGATGCCGGCGCCGCCGGGCAGTTCGGCCAGCTCGACGCAGTTGCCGCTGGGATTGCTCCGGCGGCTCTTCTGCCAGGCGAGCGGGGGCAACTGGGTGGTGGGAACGCCGTTCGGAGGCTGCTGCATGGACGTCTTTCTCTCGCGAGCCCCGCGATGCCGGGCAGCGGTGCCTGAATGAGGGGGCACGATATCGACGAAGGGCTTCCTGCACGTGCATCTGCTATTGCATCTGCACCGGACAACGAGCATGATAACGCACGTGGACAGTGCCCATCTGTTCACTCTGAGTGACCCGACCTGGGGCTGCAACCAGGACGGACGGGGCCCGACACGCGGGCGCGGACCGCCGCGCGCGGGGGCCGGCGGCGACGTGCTGATGGGAGGTCTCGTGCCGGATCCGTTGACCATCGCGTCCGGCATCTGTGCCGCCGGGGCACTCGTCACCTCCTGGCAGCTGCGGCGCCGCGCGATCCAGGCCGAGGTCGAGATCAGGCACCTCCAGGCCGAGCTCGCCGCCGAGCGGCACGCCGCCAGCCACGACCCCCTGACGGGCCTGCCCAACCGCCGCGCGTTCTACCGCCTGGCCGCCACGCTGCTCACCGACGCGGCCGGGCAGCCGCTGATCGCCGTGGTGCTCGACCTCGACGACTTCAAGCAGATCAACGACCGCTACGGCCACGCCGCCGGCGACCAGGTGCTGGTCAGCGTCGCCCAACGGCTCGCCGCCTTCGCCGGGGACAACCTGGTCGCCCGGCTCGGCGGCGACGAGTTCGCCGGGCTGCTGGCCAGCCCCACGATCGACCGGCGGTGGATCGAGCACGCCACCCGACGGCTCTGCGACAGCCTCGCCGCGCCGATCCCGCTGGGCGGGCTCAGCGTCCGGGTGACCGCCTCCGTCGGGCTCGCCCCCGTCACCGGGCCCGCTCAGCTCACCGAGGCGCTCGACCGGGCCGACGCCGCCATGTACCGGGCCAAGAGTCTCGGAGTGGCCCGCCCGCCCCGGCAACTCGTCGACAGCGCCCACCTGGCGGAGTGCTGAGCGCGCAGGCCCACGTCAGCGGACCGCCGGTCGGGACACGGCTCGTTTCGACGTGTCTCACGTCGGTTGCCGGGTATGCCGGCAGGTCAGCGCCGCACCGGCCGAGGGAGGAACACCGTGGCGAGCATCCGGGCCCTGGTCCTGAACTGCACCCTCAAGCGGTCCCCCGCCCCGTCGAGCGCCGAGGTGCTCGGGCGTGAGGTGCTCGACGCCCTCGCCGACCAGGGCGTGCCGGGCGACCTGATCCGGGTCGTCGACCACGACGTGCGCTTCGGCGTCTCCACCGACGAGGGCGACGGCGACGGTTGGCCGGTCGTCCGGTCCAAGCTGATGGCCGCGCAGATCCTCGTCATCGCCACGCCGATCTGGCTCGGTCAGCCGTCCGCCGTGTGCAAGATGGTCCTCGAACGGCTCGACGCCGAGCTCTCCGAGACCGACGCCGAGGGCCGGCTGCTCACCTACGGCAAGGTGGGCGGGGTCGCGGTCGTCGGCAACGAGGACGGCGCGCACCACACCATCGGCGAGATCCAGCAGGCCCTCAACGAGGTCGGCTTCACCTGCCCCGCGGCGGGCGCCACCTACTGGGTCGGCGAGGCGCTGCACAAGGTCGACTACATCGACGCCCGGCCCAAGCCCGACACCACGGGACGCACCACCAAGGCGTTGGCGCTCAACAGCGCGCACCTGGCCCGGCTGCTGGCCGAGCAGCCGTACCCGCCGCCGGACACCCGCGACGCCGGGATCGGCCCGAGCCGCGAGCCGGCCTGACGGGTCAGCGCCAGCCGTAGCCGGCGCGCAGGGCCCGGCCGACCCGGTCGAAACGTGCCCGGTCCAACACCGCGCCCTCCCGGCGGATGCCGTCCTCCCGCATGGTCAGCACCCGGTCCAGCCGCACCCAGCTCGGCCGGTTGTCCCGGTCCCACTCGCCCGGGCCGAGCGCCAGCCAGTGCCGCTGCCCGTCGCGCTCGCTCTGGCTGGACAGCATCAGCCCGAACAGCGTCCGGCTGTGCCGGCCCACCACCAGCACCGGGCGGTCCTTGCCCTGGCGCGGGTCGTCCTCGTACTGCACCCAGGTCCAGACGATCTCGCCTGGATCGGCGTGCCCGTCGAGCTCCGGCGCGTACGCCAGCTGCCTACGCTGCAACGCCGCGACCTGGCGGGGGCGGGCGACCCGCGCCGGGCCCGGCCCGGGCCGGCGCGGCGACGGGATCACCCCGCCGATACGGGCCGCCACACTCCTGAGAAGACCTGCCACGACCGGCAGCCTATCCCCCACCGGGGCCGCCGGCCCGGGCGGGACAATCCGATGGACCGGGCCCGGACGATCGGCCAGGATCGGCGCCATGCAGGTCCCCGTCCACCAGGTTCGCGCCCGCTTCACCGCCGACACCGTGACCGTGTACCAGGCGTACCCGCCGGAGATCGCCCGCCCGGCGCTGGCCGCCGGCCGCTTCGTGCCGCCGTTCAAGCGGGAACGGATGACCTGGGTCAAGCCGTCGTTCCGCTGGATGATGTACCGCTGCGGCTGGGGCACGAAGCCCGGGCAGGAGCGGGTGCTGGCCGTCGAGATCACCCGCGCCGGCTTCGAGTGGGCGCTGGCCAACTCGTGCCTGAGCAGCTTCGAACGCGACCGCCACCAGGACCGGGAGGACTGGTCGCGATGGCTGCGGGCCAGTCCGGTGCGGGTGCAGTGGGACCCGGAACGGTCGCTGCGCCTGGCCCCGTTGCCGCACCGGTCCCTACAGGTGGGGCTCTCCGGCGAGGCGGTGCGCCGGTACGTCGACGAGTGGCTGGTCGGTCTCACCGACGTGACCCCGACCGCCCACGCGGTGCGCGCGGCGCTCGACGCCGGCGACGACACCGCCGCCGGGGCGCTGCTGCCGCCGGAGCGCCCGTACCCGCTGCCGCCCGACGTGGCCGCCGTGATCGGCGCGTCCGCACCGTGACCGGGCCCCGTGCCCCCGGCGGGCGCGCCGTCCGGTCCCGGTCCGCCTCCAGCCGCCGCGTGCCACGGCTCCAGCCGGTGCTCGAGGTGGGTCGCGTCGACGACTTCCCGCTCTGGCCGGTGGCCGACGTCGGGCCGTGGCTGGCTCTCTCCGACGCGCTGACCGCCGACGAGGTGGGTGCCGCCGTGGCCCGGATCGCGGCGTACAACCACCTCGACGACCGCACGGTGTGGCCCGGGGACGACGATCCGCTGACCGCCGTGCTGCCGGTGGTGGCGGCCGGCCCGGAGCCCGGCTCCCTGGTGGTACCCGGCGGTCTGCGCCTCACCGACCCGGTGACGGGGGCGCGGGTCGATCCGGGCTGTTGCAGTGGCCTGGAGGACTGGCGCGAGTGGTACGAGATCCCGGCCGGCCGCTCACCGGACCTCGGCCACGACCCCGACCCCTGGGTGGAGCGGCGCCCCGGCGGCACGGTCCGGGTGTGGGCGGACGAGGAGGGCAGTTCCTGGGTGGACACCCACGTCGAGGATCTGACGGGGCTCGTCGACGGCGTCCGGGCGGACCTGGCCGGGTTCCTGCGGGCGCTGCGAAGCTGGGCCGACGACGTCGTTCCCGCCGGCGCGGACAAACTGGTCGCGAACCTGGACCGGCACCTGCGGGTGTCGGAGCCGGACGCCCCGACGAGGCTGTGAGCCGACCGGCGGCGCGGGTGGTCGAGCGGCGTCGTATTACCTGACACGTGCTTCACTGGGGGTGTCGGTGCCGGCACGGACGGAGGCGGTGGCGGGTGGTCTTCGAGACACGGACGCGAAGCCTGGCCGCGCCGCCGACGGCGGTCCGCCCGGGCCTCGTAGCGGTCGGGGTGCCGGGCGAGGTCGTCGGCCTGGGCCGCGCCCGCCCCCGGCGGCGGGTCGCGGGCGCCGCGGCCGTCGCCCTGCTCCTGCTGGCCGGCGCGACCGGTTGCACCGGCGGCGGGCGTCCGCAGCCGCCGCCGGCCGGCGCCGCGTCCGCCACCGCCGCGACGGGCCCGTCCCCCACGCCGACCGCGCCGGTGGTCGAAATCCGCGACGACCTGGCGGCCCTGTTCCGGCAGGCCGGCCTCCGAGGCACCTTCGTGATGTACGACGTGACGGCCGGCCGCGTCGTCATGGTCGACCGGGAGCGGGCCGAGCGGCGGTTCGTTCCCGCCTCGACGTTCAAGATCGCGCACAGCCTGATCGCGCTGGAGACCGGCGTGGTGCGCGACGAGCGGGAGAAGGTCCCCTACGGCGGTCGGCCGCAGCGCGTCGCCGCCTGGGAGCGGGACATGGGGCTGCGCGACGCGGTCCGGGTCTCCAACGTGCCGGTGTTCCAGGAACTGGCCCGCCGCATCGGGCCGGACCGGGAGCGGGAGTGGCTGCACCGGCTCGGCTACGGCAACAGCGAGGTCGGGCCGGCCGTGGACCGGTTCTGGTTGGCCGGGCCGCTGGAGATCTCGGCCGACGAGCAGGCGCGGTGGCTGGCCCGGCTGGCCCAGGGCGAGCTGCCGGCCGACCGGGGGCACCAGGCCACCGTCCGGGAAATCCTGCGCCTGGAGCGCACCGCAGGGTACGCCCTCCACGGCAAGACCGGGTGGACGGACGCCACCGACCCGGGCACGGGATGGTGGGTCGGCTGGGTCGAGCGCGGCGACCGGCTGTACTGCTTCGCGCTCAACGTGGACGTCCGGACGGACGGCGACGCCGACAAGCGCCTGCCGCTGGGTCGGCAACTGCTGCACCGCCTCGGCGCCCTGCCCGCCCCCTGACCGCCGCCCACCGTCGCGACGACCCATGGCTAGGGGGCGCAACCCTGGCAGGGCGTCGAACAGGTCGCCGGCGCGGCGGAAAGTCGGTTGCCGCACCCGGTCGGCTCCGCGAGAGTGTCGTCCATGACGTTCTGACGGGCAGCATCCCCATCGCCGAGGCGCGCGGCACCGACCGGTGTCGTGGTGCCGTCCGTCCATGCTGTTTCAGCGAGAAGCGAGCGTCCTTGTCTCCGCACCAGTCCCTGCCGCACCCCACCCCCGCCACCGTCACCGTGTTCGCCTCCCCCACGAGCTGGATCGAGTCCGAGGCCCTGACGCAGTGCCGGCAGGTGGCCGCCCTCCCCGGCATGATCCACGTGGCCGCCATGCCGGACCTGCACCCGGGCAAGGGTGCCCCCATCGGCGCCGCCATGGCGTCGACCGTGCTGTACCCGTTCCTGGTGGGCTCCGACATCGGCTGCGGCATCGCCGTGTTCCCCATCCGGCTCAAGCGGGCCGTGCCGGAGCGGCTCGCCGCCCGGTTCCCCGACCTCGACCGCCCCCTCGACCCCGGGCGGGACGCCGCCGACCCCGCCTGGGCCGTCGTGGGGGGCGACATCCCCGCCGGCCACGTCGACGGGCTCGGGACGGTCGGTCGCGGCAACCACTTCGTCGAGCTGGCGCGCGTCGACACGGTCTTCGAGGCGGGTCACGCGGGCCGGCTCGGGCTCGACGCGGGCGACCTCGTGCTCATCGTCCACACCGGTTCCCGGGGGCTGGGCGAGCGGATCCTGCGAGCGCACACCGAGGCCCACGGCGCGGGCCCCGCCCCTGATCCCGCCGCCTACCTGGCGGCGCACGACGACGCCGTACGGTGGGGCTCGCTCAACCGGCGGCTGCTGGCCGCCCGGGTCGCCCACGCCCTGGGGGCCGAGCCCACCGAGCCCGTCGTCGACCAGTGCCACAACCTGGTGGAGGTCCACGACGGGGTCTACCTGCACCGCAAGGGCGCGGCGCCGGGCGACGGCCGCGACGTGCTCGTCGCCGGCACCCGGGGCACCGCCTCCTACCTCGTGGCCGCCCACGCCGGCCCGGACGCCAACCACTCGGTGGCGCACGGCGCGGGCCGCAAGATGTCCCGCGCCGACGCCCTGCGGCGCAGCCGGGCCAAGCACACCGTCGAGGAACTGCGGCGCACCCCGGTGGGGTCGCTGGTGGTGTGCGGCGACCGCCAACTGCTCTTCGAGGAGGCGCCCACGGCCTACAAGCGCATCGAACGCGTGATCACGGATCTCGTCGACCACGACCTGGCCACGCCCGTGGCCACCACGGTCCCCCTGGTCACCTACAAGACGCCCGACGCCGGGTCCACCAGCCGGCCCGACCGCCGCGACGAGCGCCGCAAGCGGGGCCGGGCATGAGCCTGCACCTGCTCGTGTCGGCCGGGCGTGGCCCGCAGGAGTGCGCCTGGGCGCTGGCCCGGCTGCTGCACCGCCTGGAGACCGAGGCCGCCCGGCGGGGCCTGACGACCCACCGGGTCCGGACCGTGCCCGGCGAACGGCCCGACACCTACCGGTCGGCACTGATCCGGATCTCCGGCGACGACGCCGAGGCGTTCGCCGCCTCGTGGACCGGCACCCTGTGCTGGCAGGCCCCCAGCCCCTACCGGGCGAGCACCGGCCGGAAGAACTGGTACGTCGTCGCCCGCCCGTGCCAGCTCGACAGCCCGACCACGGCGTTCGCGGAGGCGGACGTCGACATCGTGGCCTGCCGTACCGGGGGCCCCGGCGGCCAGCACCGGAACAAGGCCAGCACGGCGGTGCGGGCGACCCACCGCCCGTCGGGCATCGTCGTGGTGGTCGACACCGAACGGCAGTTCAGCGCCAACCGGCGCCTCGCCATCCAGTTGCTGCGACAGCGGATCGCCCGCGACGACGAGACCGCCGAGCGCGCCGCCGACACGGCCCGATGGCGCATCCACGACGAGCTCGTCCGCGGCGACCCCACCCGCGTCGAACGCCCGGAACCGTCGGGGCAGGGGGCCGGTCCACCGCAGCGGGCGCGCCGGGGGCGCTCACCCCGCCGCCGGGACGCGTCAGCCTCGTGAGCGGCGGGAGCCGGCCGCCGTCGGCACCGCCACCCGCACACGCTCCTCCTGCGGCGGCTCAGGCGGGCGTCGCGTCGGAGCGGCGGTCCGCGCCTGTTCCGCACGCCCGCGCGGGCGGCCGGACGGCGCGGGGTGGCCGGACCGTGGCCGGTCCCCGCGCTAGCTGAGGCAGGCGAGGAGTTGGCGGTAGGCCTCGTCCTCCCTGCCGTGCTCGCTGCGTACCACGCTCGTCCCGGGCCGGGCGGCGACGACGGCGAGCAGCCGGTCGTACATCGCCGCCAGCTCAGCGGTCCCGCCATGCCGGTCGAGCAGGCGCTGGGCGTCGAGATGCGCCGGATCCGTGGAGGTACGGCTGCGTTCGGCGAATCGCCACAGCGCGTTCTCCTTGCCGTCGAGCAGGACGATCTCGTGGAACCGGGCGCCGGTGTCGTGCGCCACGCGCTCGGCCTGCTCGATGAACTCGGGACGGCCGAGGAACTGCGGGACGATCACGTCGTGGCGGCCGGCCAGGTGTGCCCGGGCGGCCGCCAGCGTGACGGCGCGGGCGAGGAGACCGGCGGGACCGGCATGATCACGCCACCGCCCGATGAGGTCACGGATCCGGTCGATGTCGAGGTCGAGCGCGAGGGGGTGGTCCTCGACGTACTTGCGGGCCAGCGTCGACTTGCCGCAGCCGGGTGGCCCGTTGAGCACGATCAGGCGCGGCGCCCGCGCGGCAGCCGGCTGGGCCTGGGGCACGACACGCCTCCTCGCTCGGCCCGCCGCCGCCGGGAGGCGCCGCCCGTACGGACGCCACGATGGTACGTCCACGGGCCGGAGCCCACGGGCCGCGCGGGCCGTCCCCGGTTGGAAGGAACGGCCCGCACGCGCCGGGGTCAGGAGGACTCGGGCCTCGTGGCGGCCGGTGACGTGCCGGCGGACACGAGGGCCCGCAGTTCCGGGGCCATCGTGGCGCTGTCCGGCTCGCGCCGCAGCTCGCGGAGCAGGCCGACGACCATGCCGACCATGACGAACAGGAACGGCAGCGCCGCGAGGATGGTCAGCGACTGCAGGGCGGACAGTCCGCCGGCCAACAGCAGCACCGCGGCCACCAGGCCGGTCAGGACGCCCCACATGGAGACGAGCCAGGCCTTCGGCTCCAGGCTGCCGCGCGAGGAGAGCGTGCCCATCACCACCGAGGCGGCGTCGGCGCCACTGACGAAGAAGAGCGCCACCAGCACCATCACCAGGATCGCGGTGACGGTAAAGAACGGGAACTCCCGCAGGACCGCGAAGAGCGCCGCCTCCGGGCTCTCCTTCACCGCGGCCGACAGGTCGGTGCCGTTGAGTTGCAGGTTGATGGCGGTACCGCCGAACACCGAGAACCAGACGAAGCTGACGAGGCTCGGGATGGCCACCACACCGAGGACGAACTGACGGATGGTGCGGCCCTTGGAGATGCGGGCGATGAAGGCGCCGACGAACGGGGTCCAGGAGATCCACCACGCCCAGTAGAAGATGGTCCAGCCCGCCATCCACTGCTCGCCGCCGAAGGCGCCGGTGCGGAAGCTCATCGGGATGAGGTCGTAGAGGTAACCGCCGGTCGACGCGGTGAGCGTGTTGAGGACGAAGACCGTCGGGCCCACCACGAGCAGGAAGAACATCAGCGCCACCGCGAGCACCATGTTGGTGTTCGACAGGAACTGGATGCCCCGCTTGACGCCCGTGACGGCGGAGACCACGAACGCCACGGTGAGCACCGCGATGATGCCGATCGCCAGTGGGGTGGACTTCGGCACGTCCCAGAGGTTCGTCAGGCCGCTGTTGATCTGCAGGGCGCCCAGCCCGAGGGAGACGGCCGACCCGAACAGCGTCGCGAAGATCGCGAAGATGTCGATGGCCCGGCCGGGTCCCCGGTTGGCACGCTCCCCGATGAGCGGGAAGAAGGCGCTGCTGATCAGGCCGCGCCGACCCTTGCGGAAGGTGAAGTAGGCCAGCGCGAGGCCCACCACGGCGTAGATCGCCCACGGGTGCAGCGCCCAGTGGAAGAAGGAGTACTCCATGGCCACCCGCGCGGCCTGCGGGGAGTTCGGTTCGTTGAGGCCACGCGGCGGGGTCGCCAGGTGCGACAGCGGCTCGGCGGCGCCCCAGAACATCAGGCCGATGCCCATGCCGGCGCTGAACATCATCGCGACCCAGGAGACGGTGGAGAACTCGGGCTCGTCGTCGTCGCGGCCGAGCTTGATCCGGCCGTACCGGCTGAGCGCCAGCCAGACCGACAGCACCACGAAGCCGGTGCTGGCCAGCACGAAGACCCAGCCGAACGACCGGACCACCCAGTCGAGCGCGGTGTCGGTGACCGAGGCGAGGTTGTCGGTGGCGACGATGCCCCACACGACGAAGAGAACGGTCACCGCGGCGGCGACGCCCAGCACCGTCCGGTCGATGCCCTGCGCGGGACGGCCAGGCTCAGGTGGTGCGTCGCCCGGCGGGGTGTTGTCGTCGGTTGCCGGACCTGTCGCGGACACGGTCATGGTCTGTGGACCTCCGTGGGCTGTCCGGTCCGCGGGCCGCGTTCCCGGCTCCGCGCGCGCCGGTCGGCCCGCATGTCGGGTTGTCCCGCGCCCCGTCCGGGGCCCGGGAACTCGGAAAGTTGTCGCTGCCGGCGCCGGCGTCGTTCCGGCGGGCGTACGGGTCCGCCGGGGCTCGGCCGCCACGGACGTCGGCGACGACCGGCGATCACTCTCGGCGTCGATGTTGGAGGTGACCCTGCGGTCTCATGACAGTCCGGTGACAAAACCAGCGGGGCGGCACGGTTAGGGGCGTTCGCACCCGGTGCAAGCCGCGTCGGGGCTGCGATCGGTCCGTGCGGCGTGAGCGCCCGGCCGGGCAGGAACTGGCGCACGGTCCCGACGGCACGGCGGGAGCCGGCTTCGCCGGCGGCTCCGCGACCGCGCGCTGAGTAGTCGTACTCAGGCCGGCGCGTGACGGTTGCGGAATTCTGACTCCATGATTCCGGTCGATGACGTGGAGTGCCACGGGTCAGGGGCATCGACGAGGCGACGGCTTCCCGGTCGACGGCGGGCGCCGGCCGGGCCACGGATCAGGTCCGTCGTCGTCCGCCTGGCCCGGCGGGCGAACATCATGAGCCCGGCCCGGTCCGCCCGGCGCCGCGATCGCGTGTACGAGGTCGTCACGCTGACTCTCGCGGTGGTGCTCCTGCCGGTGGCGTTCGTCGTCGCGCGCGGCCGGGCGAGGCATGTGGCCTGCCAGTGGGCGCTGGCGACGCGTTTCCCGGCCGAGGACCTGACCGGCCTGACGCCCGCCACGCGCACGGCCTTCGAGGCCGCCCGGGCGCAGGCCCTGTGGCGCGACGGTGAGCTGATCGGGCTCACGTCCGGGCACCGGACTGCCGAGGAGCAGGCACGCCTGTTCGCCGAGGCGGTCCGGTGCGCCGGGTCCCCGGAGGCGGCCCGGGTGCGGGTACTCCCGCCGCACGAGTCGCGGCACGTCGCGGGCACGGCCCTCGACGTACGACCCGCCGAGGGCGCGCGCTGGTTGGAGACGTACGGCGCGCGCCACCATCTGCACCGGGTGTACGACAACGAGTGGTGGCACTTCGAGTACCGGCCCGGTCGTCGCCCCGAGCGGCTGCCCCACCCGGGGGCCTCGACGCCCCCGACCGTGACCCCCGCCCGGCCGTCGCGGCTGGTGCGGCTGACCGACAGGTGGTGACGGCGGCCCGCCGAGCGGGCACAGTGAAGCGGTGACCACCGACATCCGTACTCCCCTGGCCCGCTACGCCGACCGCCTGCACGCCGTGATCGGCGACGGGCACCACGTCGCCTCCCCGCTCGGCGCGTGGTTGCTGCTGGCGCTCGCCGCACCGGCCGCCACCGGCCCGACCCGCACCGCCCTGGAGGAGGCGCTCGGCACCGACGCGGAGACCGCCGCGCGGGCGGCTCACGCCTTGGTGGCCGCGCCACACCCCCTGGTGCCCTCGGCGACCGCGTTCTGGCACCGACCCGGGATCGAGACGACCGGGCTCGACGGATGGCGGGCGACCCTGCCCGCGTCGACCGCCACCGGACCGGTGCCGGAACAGGACGCCCTCGACGCGTGGGCCCGGACCCACACCCTCGACCTGATCAGGAAGTTCCCGCTGACGGTGACGCCGCAGGTGCTGCTCGTCCTGGCCAGCGCCCTGGCCACCCGGATCTCCTGGGAGGACCCGTTCGAGGTGGCGCCGGCGGGCGCGCTCGGACCGGGCAGTTCCTGGACCGGCCGGCTGCGCCGGGTGCTGCGCAGCCCCGAGTACGGCCACCAGTGCTGGATCACCGACACCGTGCGGGCCGGCACCGTGGCCGCCCACGCCGCCACCGCCAAGCCGGCGCGGACCGCCGAGGGCACGGCCGGGCTGTCGGTGGTCTCGGTCGCGGCGGCACCCGAGGTGCCGGCCGGGGACGTCCTCGCCGCCGCCCACGAGGTGGCGGCGGCGGTCGCCACCACCTCGCCGGACCGCCTTCCGGCGGACCGGCGTTCCCTGTTCGACGTCCCGCTGGGCGACGGCCCGATCTGGACCGTGCGTGAGGAGCCGACCCGCACGAACGCGCCCGACGGCCGGGAGGAGCGGATCACGGCCGTACTGCCGTGCTGGTCGGCCAGGAGCCGGCACGAGCTGGCCGCCCCCGGGTCGGGCTTCCCCGCCGTCGCGGAGGTCTTCGGCGAACTGCTGGGCGCCCCGGGGCTGAAGTTCGAGGCGGCACAGGCCGCCATGGCCCGCTACGGCCGGTACGGCTTCGAGGCGGCCGCCGTCACCGGATTCGCCATGCTCGAGAGCCTTCCGCCGGAGGGGGTGGCCCGGGTCGCCGAGTTGCGCTTCGGCCACCCGTACGCCGTGGTCGCGGTCGCCACCGACAGCCGGGCCGACGGCACGACCGGCCCGTGGCACGGCCTGCCGGTCTTCTCCGCCTGGGTCGCGAACCCGGAGGAGCTGCCGGAGACCGACGCCGCCGACCGGTAGGCGTCACCTGCCGTCGGCCGCCATGGGGTCGTGCGGCTCGGCCATCGCGACGGCGATCTTGCGAGGGCCGGTGAACGGCTCCCGGCCGTGTGCGGCGGTCATGTTGTCCACGACCAGCACGTCGTCGCGCCGGTAGTCGAAGCGGACGCTGGCCGCCCGGTACGCGGCCCGCAGATGGTCCATGACGTCGGCGGGTATCTCGCCGCCGTCGCCGTAGTACGTGTTGGCCGGCAGCCCGTCGGTGCCGAACATGGCCAGCAGCCCCTCCTGGAGGTCCTTGGCGAGGGTGCTCACGTGGAAGAACGTGGCGTGGTTGAACCAGCGCGGGGTGTCCGAGCCCGGCCGGTGGTGCACGACGTCCCGCACCGCGCGGGTACGCAGCCCGTCGGCACCCCGCCACTCCAGCTCGATCCGGTTCGCCGCCGCGTACGCCTCGACCTCGGCCCGGTCGTCGGTGCCGAAGACGTGCTGCCACGGGGTGCCGAAGTCACCGTGGAAGTTGCGTACCAGCATCCAGCGGCGGCGGACGAACTCCTCGCGTACGGCCGGATCGATCTCGGCGTACACCCGGCGGACGTCGGCCAGCGGGGTGGCGCCCCGCGTCTGCGGCGCGGTGATGCAGTAGAAGAACAACGTCAACGGCCAGCGGGCCTGGTACGAGTTCTCGTTGTGCAGGAAGATCTCCTCGTCCGGCGGGTAGTCGGTCGAGGTGTAGACCCGGCCGGCGATGGCGTGCCGGGGCGACGAACGCTCGGTGTAGACCAGCGGCTCGCCGGACAGCGCCCGCACCGCCCGGTCGAAGCCCTCGACGCCGCCGACGTCGAACCCGCGGAACAGCAGCCCGCCGTGCTCGACAAGGCCGGCCCGTAGCTCCGCGCGGCGGGCGGCGATCAGCTCGGTCAGCTCGCGGCCGTCGTTCTCGACGACGATCGGCAGCGTGGCGATCCGGTCACTCATGCTCTCGCTCCTGTCGTCGCCCGCCGTCGCCGCGGGCGGCCGCGGGACAGCGGGATGGCGGCCCGGACGGCGGCCGTGGCGGGCGGCTCACCCGTGGTGGCGGGTGGCCGCGTCGGTGCGGGCGGCGGTGAGGTCCGCCCGGATCACGGCGAGCAGGTCGGGCAGCCGCTCGTTGAGGAAGAAGTGCCCGCCGTCGATCTCGTGCAGGGTGAAGCCGGCGGAGGTGTGCTCCCGCCAGCCGGCGCTGTGCTCCCGGTAGACGGTGTCGTCGCCGCGCCCGCTGAACGCCACGATCGGCATCGGCAGCGGCTCCTCGGGGGTGTAGCGGTAGCCGTCCACCTGGGCGAAGTCGGCGCGCAGCAGGGGCAGCAGCAGCTCGACCAGCTCCGGGTAATCCAGCAGCCCCGCCGGCAGTCCGCCGCCGGCCGCCAGGCGACGCAGCAGATCGTCGTCGTCCACCCGGGACAGCCCGTCGAAGTGGCTGGGCGCGCTGACGTGCGGGGCGCGGGCGCCGCCGACGTAGAGCCGCAGCGGCAGCGGACGCCCGGCGCGGCGCAGCTCGCGGACGACCTCGAAGGCGACCCGGCCGCCCATCGAGTGGCCGTAGATCGCGTACGGGCCACGGATCCGCTCGGCGATGGCGTGCGCGACGTCGACGACCTTGAACACCGGGTTCTCGCTGATCCGGTTCTCGCGGCCGGGCAGCTGCACCGGCAGCACCTCGACGTCGGGGCCGAGCTCGTCCTGCCAGCGCCGGAAGACGGTCGCGCCTCCGCCCGCGTAGGGCAGGCAGAAGAGTTGGACCGGCGCCGGGTGCCAGCCGCCGGCGGAGAGGAACCAGGTCACCGCGCGCCTTTCGTCGAGGGGGGCCGCTCCGGTGCCGCTGGCGCCGGAACGGGTGGTGGGTCGCTCCGGCGCGCCGGAGCGACCCGAGGTGCGGCACCCTCCGAGGCATCGGCGGGCCGACCGCGATCGGGCCGACCGTCATGCTCCAGGAGGGGCCTCATGATCTGCCTATACCGTCGGGTCGGAAGCAGCATAAGGCGCGATGCCCGCCCGCGAGGATCCGCGTGGCGGGCCGCCGCGACGTGCGCGGGCGGTGGCGGGTGGCCGGTCAGGTGTCGTCGGGTCGGGGGATCGGTTGGGTCATGCCGTCGAAGTCCCGGGGCAGCCGGGCCACCATGTCGCGGAACTCCTCGACGGTGACCGCCTCCCGCAGGGTGGCGAAGACGGCACCGGTTCCCGCCCGGGCGGTGGCCTCGTCCGTCCCGGCCCGCTCCCCCACCCGACGCACGAAGTCCGCCGGACCGGGCGCGCCGGGCGGGCCGTCGCCGGAACCGGCCTCCGCGAGATAGCCGTCGAGTTCGTCGGGGAGGCGACCGGCCGCACCGCCGCTCATCCGTTCCACCATGGTCTGCAACACGGCGCGGGCGATCGTGGCGGCCTGGGCGGTGGGTAGTCCGGCGCGGCGCGACACCGCGTCGACGAAGAGGGGGAACCGCACGGCAGCCTCCTGTCGTCAGCGGCCCCACGCTTACCCGCGCCCGGCACCGGCAAACGACCCCGCCGTCCGGCCGGTCCCGGGTGCGGGGCCGGCCACGGACGTCGTACCCGCCGGCGGACCGGGGACGCCCCCGGCCGGGATCAGCCGGCCGGGTCGTCGGCGAGGACGTCGAGCAGCAGCGCGGCCGTCCAGCCGAACGCCGGTGAGCCCAGCCCGGCCCCGGTGTCCGGGTGGAAGTACTCGTGGCAGCCGGAGCGGGCCACCAGCTCGATCATCGAGTCGCGCAGGCCGGCCGCCAGGTCCGGGCGGCCGTGGCGCAGCAGCCCCCGGCGCACCAGCCAGTTGACGTTCATCCAGCTCGGCCCGCGCCAGTAGCGCAACGGCTCGAAGTCCGGCGCGGTGCGGTCGTGGCTGGGCAGCGGCCGGTCCATCCGGGCGGCCAGCCCGAAGCGGGCCGAGCAGGCCTCGGCGACCAGCGCCGACACCTGCCGCGCGGGCAGGTCGGGCAGGACCAGCGGGGCCAGGCCGAGCACCGTCCGGGCCGGCACGAGGCGGTCGGCGCGCAGGTCCCGGGGGCGGAAGGTGCCCGTCGTCGGGTCGTACAGCCGGCGCACCAGGGCCTCGGTGATCCGCGCGGCGCGCTCCCGGTGCCGGCCGGGGTCGGCGCCGACCAGCGGCGCGATCCGGGCGAGGGCGTGCTCGGCGGCGCCCATGGCGGCGTTGACCAGCGGGCACTCCAGCAGGAACGGGTGCCGGCCGGCGAGGTCGTCGTCGCGGTAGCGGCGCTCGCGGTAGGACGCCACGATCGCGACGTAGCGCGCGTAGTCGAGGTCCGTGGGTCGGTGCGCGGCGTCGGCGTGCGCGGTGTCGTGCCGGCGGTACGCGCGCATGACGGCCGCGTCGGCGGGCACCGCCGCCATCGGCGCGTCCCAGGCGGGGCTGTTGTCCAGCCCGGACTCCCACGGGTGGACGATGCAGGCCAGCCCGCCCCCGCCGACGTCCCGGCGGGTGGCGAGGTAGCGCTGCTGGGCCACCAGGCGGGGGTAGAGCCGACGCAGCGCGGCCCGCGCCTGCGCCGAGGGGCACCGGCGGTACGCGAGCCAGGCGGCGGGCGCGTGCACGGGCGGCTGGATCAGCCCGGAGGTGGCGGCCGCCGGGGCGCCCTCGGCGAGCCCCGACTCCCAGAACTCCGGCCCCGGGAAGTACGTGCCGACGCGCAGGGCCGGGTTGAACACGATGTGCGGCACCCGCCCGTCGACCCACTGGGCGCGGAACAGGCTGGCCAGCTCGCACCAGGCGCGCTCGGGGCGGACGTGGGACCAGCCGATGGCGATGAACGCCGAGTCCCAGCTCCACTGGTGCGGGTAGAGGGTGCGCGAGGGCACCGTGTGGTCGTGTTCCCAGTTGGCGTCGAGGGTGGCGACGGCGAGGCGGCGCAGGGCCCCCCGGTCGTGGGCCCCGGCGTCGACGGCGGTGGGCGGGCCGTCGGCGGTCCCGGTGCTCACGCCGCCGCCTGCCGGGGCTGGGCGTGCCGCAGCACGGCGGCGGCCTGGTGCAGGGCGCGTACGGGGTCGCCGCGCAGCCGGCACTCCAGCGCCAGCCAGCCCCGGTAGTCGATCTCCAGCAGGGTGCGGAGCAGCGCCGGCCAGTCGAGGTGCCCGGCGCCGGGCTGGTGGCGGTTGGAGTCACTGACCTGCACGTGCCCGAGGTACGGGGCGGCGGCGCGCAGCGCCCGGTGCACGTCGTCCTCCTCGATGTTCATGTGGAAGGTGTCCGCCACCACCCGCACCGTGGGCAGCCCGACGGCCGCGCAGAGGGCGACCGCGTCGGCGAGCCGGTTGACCATGTGGTCCTCGTACCGGTTGAGCGGTTCCAGGAAGAGGGTGACCCCCTCGGCGCGGGCGTGCTCCCCCAGCTCGCCCAGGGCGTCGATGAGCACCTGCCGGTCGGCGGCGGGTGGGCGGGGCGGCTCGAACGGCGGCAGCCGCCGGGAGAACATCCCCCACGCGGCCGGGGTCATCGCGCCGACGCCACCGAGCTCGGCGATCACGGAGAGCTGGGAGCGCAGGTTGCGGACGGCGTCGCGGGAGCGCTCGGGGTCGAAGTCGCCGATGAAGTGGTCCATCTCCACGCAGACGGTGGGCATGACCACCCCGGCGGCGCGGGCCCGGCGCAGCTCGGGCAGCCGGCGGGCGAGGCCGAGGTCGCCGGAGCCGCGCAGCTCGATCGCGTCGTAGCCGAGCGCGGTGGCGAGCGCGTACTTCTGGATCAGGTCGGTGCCCGGCAGGAGCTGTTCCTGGCAGGCCAGCGGAATCGTCATGGGAACCTCAGCACCACTTGGAGGGCGTCCGCGTCACCGCGGTCGAGCAGCGCCAGCGCGTCGGCCACCGCGCTCGCGTCGACGACGTGGCTCACGAGCGGCAGCGGGTCGACGCTGCCCTCGGCCACCAGGTCCATGAAGGTGTGTGCGACGCGGGCCCCGGTCCACCGGCCGGCCGTGCCGGGCGCCGGGGTCGGCCCGGAGACCTGGGCCGCCACCAGCTGGATCCGGTTGTGGTGGAACTCCTCACCCAGGCCGAGCCCGTCGGCCTGTCCCTGGTAGAAGCCGGCGGCCACGACGCGACCGGCGTGGGCGGTGGAGCGGATCGCCTCGTGCAGCGCCGGGTACGCCCCGGACAGTTCCAGGCAGACGTCCGCGCCCCGGCCGCCGGTGGCTTGGCGCAGCACGGCCGCGGCCGACTCGGCGGTCGCGTCGACGGAGATCCGGGCGCCGAGCCGGATGGCGTGCGCCAGCCGGGCGGGCACCCGGTCGACGGCGACCACGCGCGCGCCGGAGAGGGCGGCGAGCCGGGTGGCGAGCAGGCCGATGACGCCCTGCCCGAAGACCGCGACCCAGTCGCCCAGGTGCAGGTCGCCGGCGAGCACGGCGGTGAGGGCGATCGCCCCCGGGCGGGCGAAGACCGCCGCGAGGGGATCCAGCCCGGCGGGCAGCGGATGCACCGTGTCGGCGGGCACGACGGCCTCGGCGCGGTGCCCCCAGATGCCCCAGACGACCTGCCCGGCCCGGCGGTCGGCCACGTCGGGCGCGACCTCGACGATCTCGCCGACCTCCTCGTAGCCGAAGCCCACCAGCGGGTACGGCACGGCGGTCTGCCGGGGCACGAACATCCGGCTGACGTCGTCCCAGTCCTTGCTCAGCCGGGGGTTGCTGCCCCGGTAGAGGGTGAGTTCCGTGCCGGCCGAGATGCCGGAGTAGCAGGTGCGGATCCGGACCTGGCCGGGGCCGAGCGGGTCCGGGGGGCAGGGCTCGAGGCTGATCCGTCGGGGCCCGGCGAGTGAGACAACCCAGTTGACCATGAGTCACATCCCGGTAGCACTGGGCTCCATCGTAGGCAATAAATCGGCATATGTCTTGTAATTGATCAATCGAAGGGGTTGAATCCCTTGTATACCCTTCGAGAGGAGTGCCACCGATGTCAGCACCTCCGATGCGGATACTCGCCGCCACCCTGATCATGGCAGTCACCGGGGCCAGCCTGCTGGGCTGCGGCGACGATGGATCCGACAGCGACAGCAGGAAGATCACCGTGTGGAGCCTCGAGGACGTGGCCGACCGGGTCACCGCCACCAAGGCGATCATCGCGGACTTCACCGCCAGCACCGGGATCGCCGTCGACCTCGTCACCGTCAACGAGGACCAGTTCCCCGCCCTGATCGCCACCAGCGCCGCCGCCGGCGAACTGCCCGACGTGGTCGGTTCGGTGTCGCTCGCCGGCGTGCGTACCCTCGCCGGCAACGAGCTGCTGCACTCCTCGGCGAACGCGGAGGTCGTCGAGAAGCTCGGCCGGCAGACGTTCTCGCCGCGGGCCCTGGAGCTGACCGCGGACGACGGCACGCAGCTCGCCGTGCCCAGCGACGGCTGGGGCCAGCTGCTGGTCTACCGCAAGGACCTGTTCGCCGCCGCCGGGCTGCCCGCCCCCGACACGTACGAGAGGATCGCCGCCGCCGCGACGAGGCTCCACACTGGCGGCGTCGCGGGCGTCACCGCCGCCACCGCCCCCGGCGACGTGTTCACCCAGCAGACCTTCGAGCACCTCGCGCTGGCCAACAACTGCCAGCTCACCGACGACTCCGGGGCCGTGAAGCTGGACTCCCCGGAGTGCGTCGAGGCGTTCCGGTTCTACGGCGACCTGATGCGCACCAGCTCGGTCAGGGGCGCGCAGGACGTCGACACCACCCGGGCCACCTACTTCGCCGGCAAGGCGGCCATGCTGGTCTGGTCGCCGTTCATCCTCGACGAGCTGGCCGGCCTGCGCGACGACGCCAGGCCGACCTGCCCGCAGTGCCAGGCCGACCCGGCGTTCCTCGCGCGCAACAGCGGCTTCGTCACCGCGATCAAGGGCCCGAACGGCGCCGAACCCGCCCAGTACGGCGAGATCAGCTCCTGGGCCGTGCTCGACGGCGCCGCCGCCGACCCGGCGAGGTCCTTCGTCGAACACATGCTCAGCGACGGCTACCCGCGCTGGTTCGGCATGTCCCCCGAGGGGCGCTTCCCCGTCCGCAAGGGCACCCCGCAGGAGCCGGAGAAGTTCCTCACCGCCTGGAACACCAGCCAAGCCGGCGTCGACACCCGCAAGCCGCTCGCCGAGGTCTACGGCGAGGACGTGCTCGCCAGCCTGCGCCGCAGCCCCGACACCTTCCAGCGGTGGGGGCTCACCCAGGGCCAGGGCAAGCTCGTCGGCGCGATCCTCGGCGAGCTGCCGGTGCCCAAGGCCCTGAACGACGTGGTCGCCGGCAAGACCGACGCCGCCGCGGCCGCCGGACGGGCGAAGAAGGACGTGGAGGCGATCAAGGCGGGCGTCAATTGACCGCCGCCCCACCGGACACCGGCCGCTCCCCCGCCCGGGAGCGGCCGGCCCCGGCCCGCCGCCGCCGGCCACTGACCCTGCGCCGCCGCGAGTCCCGCGCCGGGCTCGCGCTGGTCGCCCCGACCCTGCTCGTCGTGGTCGCCGTGATCGGCATCCCCATCGTCTGGACCGTCGTGCTGGCCTTTCAGCGGGTACGCCTGGCGACGCTGCGGCGTACCGGGCTGTTCGGCGAGTTCACCATGGACAACGTCGAGCGGGTGCTGAACACCCCCGGCTTCGCCGACACGCTGTGGACCACGCTGGTCTACGCCGTGGCCAGCACCGCCGGATCGATCGTGCTCGGCCTGGTGGCGGCGCTGGTCGTACGCCGGCCGTTCCGGGGTCGCACCCTGGTGCGCGCGTCGATGCTGCTGCCGTACGTGGCGCCGGTCGTCGCGGTCACGTTCGTCTGGCAGGTGATGCTCGACCCCCAACTCGGCGTCGTCAACGACTGGGGACGGCGGTTCCTCGGCTGGGACACCCCGGTGCCGTTCCTGTCCCAGGAGTCGACGGCCCTGGCCACGGTCGTCGCCTTCGAGGCGTGGCGCTACTTCCCCTTCGCGTTCCTGTTCCTGCTCGCCCGGCTCCAGGCGGTGCCGGGCGAACTGGAGGAGGCGGCCCGGGTCGACGGGGCCACGCCCACCCAGCGGTTCCGGCACATCCTGCTGCCGCAGCTGCTGCCGGTGATCGGCCTGCTGGGGGTGCTGCGCTTCATCATGACGTTCAACAAGTTCGACGACGTCTACCTGCTCACCGGCGGGGCTGCCGGCACCGAGGT
The DNA here is from genome assembly GCF_004345505.1 of Micromonospora sp. CNZ303. Classification (NCBI taxonomy): domain Bacteria; kingdom Bacillati; phylum Actinomycetota; class Actinomycetes; order Micromonosporales; family Micromonosporaceae; genus Micromonospora; species Micromonospora sp. CNZ303. The sequence goes on from NZ_SLVT01000024.1 coordinate 30,997, forward strand.
GGTCAGCGTCCGGGTCTACGAGTTCCTGACCGCGCGTACGGACATCGGCGCGGCGGCGGCGCAGGCGGTCGTGCTCGCCGTCGTGCTCATCGTGTTCGTGGTGGTGTACCTGCGCTTCTTCGGCGGACGGAGGAACGGCTGATGGACCGGGACCGGATCGAGACGGTGGGCCTGCGCTGGCTGCGCCGACTGGTGATCGCCGCGTTCCTGCTGGTCACCGTCTTTCCCTTCTACTACATGCTGGTGCTCTCGGTGCGCCCCATCGAGCGGCTGCTGCTCGACCCCGGCTCGCTGGTCGTGGGCCTGGGCGAGCTGACCTTCGACACGTACGCCGAGGTGGTGAAGGCCGTCGACGACGGCGGCCAGGGATTCCTGACCTTCATGCGCAACAGCGGCCTGGTCGCCGTCGCGGCGACGCTGCTGACGCTGGCCGTGGCGATCCCCGGCGCGTACGCGGTCGCCCGGCTGCGGTTCTTCGGCCGGCGACAGGTCGACTTCCTCTTCCTGGCGGTCTACCTGTTCCCGTCGATCGTCATCGCCATCCCGCTCTTCGTGGTCTTCACCCGGGCCGGGCTGCGCGGCTCGCTGCTCGGCCTGGTGCTGGTCTACATCTCGCAGACCCTGCCGGTCTCGGTCTACATGCTGCGCAACTACTTCGAGACGATCCCGGTGAGCCTGGAGGAGTCGGCCGCCATCGACGGCGCCGGGCGGCTCGGCATCATCCGCCGGGTCAGCCTCCCCCTGGCGGCGCCGTCCATCATGGCCGTCGCCCTGTACGACTTCATGATCGCCTGGAACGAGTTCCTCTTCGCCCTGCTGTTCCTGGTCGACAAGCCGCACCGGTGGACGGTGTCGCTGGGGCTGGCGCAGCTCGCGGACGGCGTCGAGGTGCCCAAGACGGTGCTGATGGCCGGCTCGGTGATCCTCACCCTGCCCATCGTGATCCTCTTCTTCGCCAGCGAGCGCCTGCTCACCGAGGGGCTCACCAGCGGGGCGGAGAAGGGCTGAGGCGGCGGGCGGGGTTGCCGCGCGGTGGGCGCTGACCGAGGATGTGCCGGGTGGATGCCTCCCCCGGCGCGGTCCCCGACGACGCGCCCACGGCTGCCCCGCCCGCGGCCGGGATGCGGCTGCGCGACGTGGAGCCGGGCGACCTCGACGCGTACGTGCGGATGCGCTGCGATCCGGCCGTGATGGCGGAGCTGGGCGGCCCGCAGCCGCGTGAGCGCGTGCCCGCCCAGCTCCGGCGTGACCTCGAGACCGTCCGCGACGGTAGCGCCTGGATCAAGATGATCATCCCCGGCGGCTCGGCGCAGGTGGCGGGGACGGTGACGGTGTACTCCCACGGGGGCGTCTCCGAGATCGGCTGGATGGTCGTGCCGGAGTTCCAGGGCAGGGGCCTGGCGGGCAGGGCCGTCCGCGCCGTGCTCGCCCTGGCCCGGACGGACGGCCGGTGGGGCCTCATCCACGCCTTCCCCGCCACGACCAACGCCGCGTCGAACGCGATCTGCCGGTCGGTCGGCTTCGCCCTCGTCGGCGAGGAGCAGACGGAGTTCGCCGGCCGCCTCTTCCGCACCAACCACTGGGTCCTCGATCCGTCGGCCGGCGCCGACCGCTAGTCGCCGGGAGGCGTCGATCCGTCGGCCGGCGCTACCGGCTCGTCGGCGGGAGGCCCGGGCGGCGACGTCCCGCCGACCTGAGCGGCCACGGCTTCCCCGGCCCACGACACCGGCGGGCATTGCCCCGTCCGCCCCACCCCCCGGGGAGCACCGGGGACCGGGCTACGGTGGCGGCATGGCAAACCCGACCCGTTGGGAGACCGAGACCGGTCCTGAGCACTCGCAGTGGTACATCGACCGGTTCCGTCGGCTGGCCGCCGAGGGGGCCGATCTGGCCGGCGAGGCCCGCCTGCTGGACGCGCTGGTCGCGCCCGGGTCCCGGATCCTCGACGCCGGCTGCGGCACCGGCCGGGTCGGCGCGGCGCTGGCCGCCCGGGGCCACACCGTGATCGGCGTGGACGCCGACCCGGCGCTGGTGGAGGCCGCCCGCACCGACCACCCGGGCCCGCGCTGGCTGGTCGCCGACCTGAGCGAGCTGGACCTGGCGGCGGCCGGCGAGCCGGAGCCGTTCGACGCGGCGGTCGTGGCCGGGAACGTGCTGGCCTTCGTCGCCCCCGGCACCGAGCGGGAGGTGCTGCGCCGCGTCGCCGCCCACCTGCGCCCCGACGGCGTGCTGGCGGTCGGCTTCGGCACCGACCGGGGCTACCCGCTGACCGGGTTCGACGCCGACGCGGTGGCCGCCGGCCTGCGGCTGGAGCACCGCTTCGCCACCTGGGACCTGCGCCCGTGGCGCGACGACGCCGACTTCGCCGTCACCGTGCTGCGCCGTCCCGCCGACTGAGCCCCGCCCGGCCGAGCCCGACCGGTGCACCCTCGCCGAGGCCACCCGAGGTCGCGGCGCGGCACCGACAACGGCCCAGCCGGCGGCGCGCCCAGCCGGGGGGCGCGCTCAGGCGGGGGCGGCGACGACCCGCGCGGCGGCCGGGTCGAGCGTGGCGCCGGCGGGCACCAGGGCGACCAGGCTGGCCGGCAGCCGCACCGGCCGCACGTCGCGGTAGCCGAGCGTGCCGAGCACCTCGCCGCCGGCGAGGACGTAGCGTCGGCCCAGGTCGGTGACCACGGAGACCGCGCCGCCGGTCGCACCGGGCGCCGCGACCGCCTCGACCACCGCGCCACGGCCCGGCTCCACCACGACGTGATCGGCGCGTACCCCACCCCCGGCCGCCGGGACGGTGCGCGGCGCGGCGGCGAGGTCGGGCAGCCGTACACCGAGCCGGACCTCCGTGACGCCGCCGTCGTCGCCCACCCGGGCGCAGAGCCCCGCCCCGTCGGAGGCGGCCAGCCGGGGCGGCGCGGTCGGCGGCGCCGTGGGCCCCGTCGGGGCCAGGTCGGGCAGCTTGGGCAGCGCCGCGAACCGCCCGAGCGTGATCGGCTCCGGCTCGCCCTGGCCGGTGCGGGCCAGCAGCAGGCCGGCCTGCAACTCGGTGATGCCGGCCAGGCCGTCCCGCAGCGCGACGGCGTACTGCCGGCCACCGCCGGAGTTGCGCACCAGGTAGACGTCGCCGATCCGCGCCCCGGACACCCGCGCGGAGCGCTCCCCCTGGGCCGGCAGGGCGAGCGGGGCGAGGTCGGCTCCGGCGGGCAGGCTGTTGAGCAGGGCCGGGGCCGCCGGGACCGCCCGGGCCCGGGTGGCCGCCAGGGCGGCCAGCACCCGGTTGGTGTCGCGCACCAGGTAGCGGCGCTGGTGCCAGACGAGGTGCAGCCCGCCGTCGGGGTGGCGCAGCAGCAGCGCGTCCTCGCCGAGGGCCCGGCCGCCCCCGGCGGTCACGCCGATCAGCAGCGCCGAGCGGGGCGTCGTCCGGTCGGCCTCGGCGGCGGAGCAGACCGTCCACGGCGCGGTGGAGAGCCGGCCCCTGGCGGGCAGCGAGTCGGGGGCGTCGGCGATGCCCAGCGGCAGCCCGCGCGGCACCCCGTCGATGGCGCGACGGGAGACGAGCACCGTCTTCGGCCGCTCGGCACCGATGATCAGCAGGGCCGAGGCGTAGTTGAGTACCGGGTGCAGCTTCTCCTCCCGGTAGACGAACCGGGCCCCGGACTCCTTCTCCACGATCACCGCGCCCGGGTCACGCCACGTGCTGCCGCCCCCGGTGAAGAGGCCGTAGAGGGCGAAGCCGCCCAGGCCGATGGCCGCGACCAGCACGCTGGCCAGGCCGGCGCCGGCGAGCCGCCGGAACGGCGACTGCGCCGGGTCGGTTTCCCGCATCACCAGGGCGGCGACGGCCCGCTGGACGGTGAACTGGTACGAGTGCAGCTGGTCCTGCCGCGACGGCATCGCGTCCCCTCCGATGGGCGGTCGGGGCACAGGATAAGCGTTGCGTCGATGCCCCGAGGACCCTGCGTGGCGGCGGTGCCGGATTCCCGGGTGCCGGACCTCGCCGGAGCGACCAGGATCACCGCGCGGACGCGGACGCCTCTTGCCTGAGGGGATAGCATGGGCACGTACGGGTACCCCTGGGGGTATACCGGGAGAGAGCGAGGAGGCGCACGGTGAAGCTGCGACCCGAGATGACGAGCGAGGCCCTGACCCGCCTGAAGCGGGCTCGGGGCCAGCTCAACGCGGTCATCGAGATGATGGAGACCGGCCAGGACTGCCGCGAGGCGCTGACCCAGCTCGCGGCGGTGTCGAAGGCGATCGACCGGGCCGGCTTCAAGATCATCGCCTCCGGCATGCGGCACTGCACCGCCGCCCGCGAGCGGGGCGACTCCCCGGAGATGACCGAGGAGGAGCTGGAGAAGCTCTTCCTCGCCCTCGCCTGACCACTACGAAAAGAAACGCACCGCACACGTTGCGTGACAGCGACGTGTGCGGGTAAACAGAGTGCACACGTCAACACCCCGACGTGTGCCCGCCGCATACCCCCCGGGGTATCTGATCCCACAAGGAGCACGGCAATGGCAGTTGAGGTGTCCGTCATCGCGACGTCCTCGCTCGGCGACCGCAGCTACCTGGCCTCCGACGGCACGGTGGCGATCGTGGTCGACCCGCAGCGCGACATCGACCGGATCCTGTACCTCGCGGGCGAGAAGGGCGTACGCGTCACCCACGTGGTGGAGACCCACATCCACAACGACTACGTCTCGGGCGGCCTGGAGCTGGCCCGGCTGACCGGCGCCCGCTACCTCGTCGCCGCGGACGACGAGGTCGACTTCGACCGGGCGCCGGTCGCCGACGGCGACACCGTGTCCGTCTCCGGCGCGCTGCGGCTGCGGGTGCTCGCCACGCCGGGACACACGTTCCACCACCTGTCGTACGTGCTCGACGAGGCCGACGACTCCGGCTGGCGCCCGGTCGGCGTCTTCACCGGCGGCTCGCTGCTCTTCGGCACCACCGGGCGCACCGACCTGCTCGGCGGGGAACACGCCCACGAACTCGCCCACCACCAGTACGCCTCGGCCCGACGCCTGGCCGACCTGCTGCCCGACGGCGCCGAGGTGTGGCCCACCCACGGCTTCGGCAGCTTCTGCTCCGCCAGCCAGGCCGACGCGCCCGAGTCGACGATCGGCCGGGAGAAGCGGGCGAACCCCGTGCTGCGGCTCGCCGCCGACGAGTTCGTCACCGAGACCCTCGCCGGGCTCGACGCCTACCCGGCGTACTACGCCCACATGGGGGTGGCGAACCTCGCCGGCCCGACGCCGGTGGACCTCACCCCGGTCGCCCGGGCCGACGCCGCCGAGCTGCGGGAGCGGATCGCCGCCGGCCAGTGGGTCGTCGACCTGCGCCACCGCAAGGCGTACGCCACGTCGCACCTGGCGGGCACGGTCGCCCTCGGACTGGACGGCCCGATGTCGACCTGGCTCGGCTGGCTCATCGACTGGGGCGCACCGCTCACCCTGCTGGCGGAGACCGAGGAGCAGGTCGCCGACGCCCAGCGCGAACTGGTCCGCGTCGGCATCGACCGGCCGGCCGCCCAGGCCACCGGCGACCCCGACCGGTGGTCCACCGGGCCGGAACAGCTCCGCGAGCTGCGGATGGCCGACTTTCCCGCGCTGGCCGCCGCCCGGGCCGGCGACACCCCGGCGGGGCTGCCCGCCCCGGACGTGGTGCTCGACGTCCGGATGACCAACGAGTGGACCGCCGGTCACGTCGAGGGCGCCGTGCACATCCCCCTGCCCGACCTGCCCGGGCGGCTCGCCGAGGTGCCCGCCGGCACCGTCTGGGTGCACTGCGGCTCCGGGTACCGGGCCACGGTCGCCGCGTCCCTGCTGGCCAACGCGGGCCGCGAGGTCGTCGTGATCGACGACAAGTTCGGCCGGGCCGAAGCCACCGGGGTCGCCATGAGCCCCGGCGACGCCTGACCGACCCCGCACCGCCGGCCCCGCCCTCTGCGTACGCCACCGGTCGTCCGCACGGCGACGCGCGCCCGCCGCCGATCGGCGCCGGGCCGACTCACCCTGCCCTTCCACGGGCGATCGAGCACTGAACGAGGAGAGATGACCACTTCACCGAGCGCCCTGCCCACCCTCGACGCCGCCACGCTGCGCGAGCTGATCGAATCCGGCCGCGCTCCGCGCCTGCTGGACGTGCGCACCCCCGCGGAGTTCGAGACGGCCCACGTCCCCGGCGCCCACAACGTGCCGCTCGACGTGCTCAGGGAGCACCGCGAGGAGCTGCGGCGGCACCTCGACGAGACGGTGGTGCTCATCTGCCGCTCCGGGGCCCGCGCCACCCGGGCCGGGCAGGCCCTCGCTGACGTCGGGCTGCCCGACCTCAGGATCCTCGACGGCGGGATGACCGCGTGGCAGGCCGCCCGGGGACCGGTCCGGCGGGGCACCCCCCGCTGGGAGCTGGAGCGGCAGGTCCGCCTCGTCGCCGGCTCGATCGTCCTGCTCAGCGTCCTCGGTTCGGTGTTCGTACCCGGCCTGAAGTGGGTCGCCGGCCTCATCGGCGCCGGCCTCACCTTCGCCGCCGTCACCGACACCTGCGCGATGGGCATGCTGCTCGGCAGGCTCCCCTACAACCGCGGCGCGAGCTGCGACGTGCAGACCCTCGTCGGTCGGCTCGGAGACCACCCGACGCCCCGGCCCCTGCCGTGACCGGCAGCCTCGCGCTGACCGTCGCGCTGGCCGTTCTCATCGGGGTGACCCTCGGCCTGCTCGGCGGCGGCGGGTCCATCCTCGCCGTACCGCTGCTGGTCTACGTGGCCGACCTGCCGGCCCGCGAGGCGATCGCCACCTCGCTGCTCGTCGTCGGGGTGACAAGCGCCGTCGGCGCGCTGCCGCACGCCCGGGCCGGCCGGGTCCGGTGGCGCACCGGCCTGCTCTTCGGGGCCGCGGGCATGGCCGGCGCGTACGGCGGCGGACGCCTCGCCGCGTTCGTCCCGCCCGCCGTCCTGCTCGCCGGATTCGCCGTCATGATGCTCGCCACCGCGACGGCGATGCTGCGGGGCCGGCACGACGGCCCCGGGCGGCAGCGGCGTGAGCTGCCCGTGGCGCGGGTGCTCCTCGACGGCGTCGTGGTCGGACTGGTCACCGGGCTGGTCGGCGCGGGCGGCGGGTTCCTGGTGGTGCCGGCCCTCGCGCTGTTGGGCGGCCTGCCGATGCCGGTCGCGGTCGGCACCTCGCTCGTGGTCATCACGATGAAGTCGTTCGCCGGGCTGGCCGGCTACCTGTCCACCGTCGACATCGACCCGGGCCTGGCCACCGCCGTCACCGCCGCGGCCGTGCTCGGCAGCCTGGCCGGCGGCCGGCTGGCCGGACGCGTCCGCGAGGACGTGCTGCGCCGCGCGTTCGGCTGGTTCGTGGCGGCGATGGGCGCCTTCGTGCTGGCCCAGCAGTTGCCCGAACATCTGCGGGCGGACCCGCTGCTGTGGACCGTCGCCACGACGACGGTGGCGGTGGCAGTGGTGGTCGCCGGGGTGCGACGGAGACGCCGCCGGGTCCCACCGCCCCCGGTGCCGTCTGACTCCAATACGACTGGGCAGAGACAGAGCTCGATGTAAGAACTACGCTGGCGCCGGGTAAACGTTCGAGCAGGTAGTCGTCGGCCCGGGGCACGCACGGCGCTCCCGATCCGCCCTGGGGTGATCCCGATGCGACTGAAGGACGGGATGCCGTCATGAGCGCGTGGCGACTGGGTCCGTTACCACTGCGGCCTGCAGCCACCGAACGCGAGCTGCGCCGGTTGGGCCGGCGATACGCAGTCGTCATGCGCACCACGGCGCTGAGCTGTGTGAGCGGCGCCGCGTTGTTCCAGGCGGCCCCCGACCGGCGCGCGCTGGTCGTGGGCGTGGCCACCGGGCTCGCCGCCTGGAGCGTGGTGTACGTCCGCTTCAGCTCCCGCGGGTGGCTACTGCCCCTGGACACGCTGGTGATCATGCTGCTGTGCCTGGTCCAGCGCTGGACCGTGCCGCCGGACGCGGCGGTCGACAGCACGAACTGGGTCCTCGCCGTAGTGACGGTCACGGTCATCGCACACCAGTGGCTCACGACCGCGGCCGGCGGCGTACTGCTGACCATTGCGGTCGTGGTGGCGCATCTGGCCGGCAACGCCCTTGCCCTGCCCGAAACCTGGTCGGGCACCGTTTCGCTCGGCCTGTGGACCTTCGCGGAGGCCGGCCTGTCCAGGGTGCTGTTCCTGCTCGTGCGGGCCGGAGCCCAGCAGGCTGACCGGACCGTCGCGGCGAGCGAACGGGCCCGGCGCGATGCCACGGTCGCGGCAGCCCGACGTGCCGACGAACGGGAGCACCTGGCGGTACTGCACGACACCGCGGCAGCCACCCTGCTCGCGGTCGGCACCCGCATGGTCGACGGCACCGAGCCGTGGCTGGCCGAGCAGGCCGCCCGCGACCTGGAGATCCTAGCCGCGCAGCCGCACTTTCCCGACGGCGACACAGACCTGGTACGGCTGCTGGACCAGGTGGCGCGGCACGCCCCGGTCGCGGTGGAGGTGCGCTCGCCGGCGGCCGTGCCGATGCCGGCGATCCGCGCCACGGCGATCAGCGCGGCGGCTCGGGAGGCGCTGACGAACGTGGCACGCCATGCCGGCGTCGACACCGCCGTACTGGTGGTGGGGCGGGCCGGGGACCGGATCCTGGTAGAGATCTCCGACCAGGGCAAGGGCTTCGCGCCGGAGCGGGTACCGCCACACCGGCGCGGGGTGTCGCAGTCCATAGCGCAACGCATGGCACGGGTCGGCGGACGAGCGATCGTAGCGTCTCGTCCTGGCGCCGGCACCCGGATCTCCCTGGAGGTCCCGGATGGCTGAGCCGGTTTCCCACCTCATGGCGGGGAAGCTGCTGCGCGGCCTATGCCTGGCCACGCTGGCGATCACGGTCACCACGTTGTTCGGTCTCGCCCTGCCGTTGCTGGTCACGGGCTGGGAGACCTACAGCAGCCCGGCCCGGCAGGTGCTCGCCTTCACGATCCTCACTGTGGTCGCCGTCGTGGCCGGGGTGCGAATCCTGCGGAACGAGCCGCTCGGCCGGCCGCGCTGGGTACTGGTGGCGGCGGTGATCGCGGCGGCGGCGCTGGCGACCACCGGAATTCCAGCCGCCGAACTCATGTCGGAAGAGGAATGGTCCTACGGCGTCATCGGCTGGTTCGGGATCCTGCTGCTGGTGGACCGCAGCGTCGTGGGTGCGGCCGTCTTCCTCGGCGTGTACACGGTCGCGAGCTTCGCGCAGTTGGCGCTGGTCGGGCAGCGGCACGAGACCGCCGACCTGGTGGTCGTCACCGTGATCATGTTCGGTTGCGAACTGCCAGTCCTGGCCGGCGCCATGGCGCTGCGCGACCTCGTGGCCACCTCGTCAGCCGCCACCGCCGACGCGGAGCGGGCGCGGACTGCCGAGGTCATCGCGGAGCACCTGCATGCCGACCGCCGGCTGAGATACGCGGACCTCGCCACCACGTCCATACCGCTGCTGGCCGACCTGACGACCGGTTCGGTGAACCTGGGCGACGAGCGGGCCCGCAGCGCCTACGCCGTAGCGGCGGCACAGTTACGCCGTCTGTTCGCCGAACATGACGAGGCGGCCGATCCGCTGTTACACGAGCTGCGCGCCTGTCTTGAACTGGCGGAACGCAACGGCGTCGCCGTCTACCTCGGGACGTGCGGGGAGTGGCCGACACCACCGCTGGCGGTACGTCGCGCGTTGACCGAGCCCGCGTTGCGGATCATGGCGAACGCCACTTCCGACGTACGGGTCACGGTGCTCAGGTCGACGACCGGTGTCACGGTGAGTCTCCTCGCCGGCGCCGACGCCAGCGAGCGCTCCGGCAGCGATCCAGGACACGGTGTCGCCGTCGACAGCGGGGTGACCGTCACCCGACTCGTGGACGGGTCGAAAGTGTGGGTGGAGGCCACATGGCAACCGAAGGGCTGAACACGGTGGTGGTGATCGACGACCACCCGGCGATCATTTCCGGGATCGAGGCGTGGTGCGCCGCGGCCGAACCGCCGGTCCAGGTCATCGACTGCGGCGGAACACCGGCAGTGGCGTGGACGGATCCGGGCCTCTCCGCCGACGTCATCGTGTTCGACCTGCTACTCAAGGGGCAGGTCCCGGCGTACCCCGACCTGCGACGGCTCGTCGACGCCGGCCGTCGAGTGATCGTCTACACCATGCGGGAGGACCGCGACACCATTCTCACCTGCCTCGACCTCGGCGCGTTCACCTGCCTCGCCAAGACCGAGGGCCCCGGTCACCTGGTCCATGCGATCCGCGCGGCCGGTCAGAACCTGCCCTACACGTCCCCGTCGATGGCCCGCGCCATCAGCACGGACAGCCGGCCCGACCGGCCGCGACTCACGCCGAGGGAAACCGACGTGCTGGTCAGCTGGTTCGCCTGCGAGTCCAAGGAGCTGGTGGCCCGCAAACTCGGCCTGTCCGTGCGGACGGTGAGCAGCTACATCGACCGGGTCCGCATCCGGTATGCGAACGTCGGTCGCCCGGCCTCCACCAAGGCGGCGCTGGTCGCCCGGGCCATTCAGGACGGTCTGGTCCGGCTGGAAGAGCTGTAGCGGACCCGACGCGGAGCGTGGGTCGATCGACCGTCACGGCGCCGCCCTGCTCCGCCCTAGCCTTCGAGCAGGGACAGGCGGAAACAGCTCCGCAGTCCTTCATGACCCGATCGGAGGAGATCATGGGAAAGCTAGGAACCCGCATCGCGGCGGCAGCGGCAGCGGCCGTACTGACGGTCACTGCTCTTGTCGTGACCAGCGCTGGCGCATCCGCGAGCCCGAGTACCGTGGCGGCAGCCGCATGGGAGAACGACCAGGTCGTAGCCGCGTCGGCACCCGGCTTGTCGAACTCCGTGTGCCAGGCCGGCCCGTACGGCAAGTCGTGTTTCCAGAAGTACGGCGACAAGTTCTGGGTGGTGGACACCTACACCAACGGTCGCGGCCACTATGCCCAGTGGGAGAACTGGCTGCACAACGGAAGCACCTGGGTGTTGTACCGCCAGGGCACGTGCAGCAACGATCTGACCACCGGGGTCTGGGGCCACTGCAACAAAGAGTTCTATGAGGACAGCACCAGTCCCAACGCGCTCGGCGGCCGCGGCAGCGGAATCAGGCTGTACTCGTGCGACGCTCTGGTCGGTTGCCAGGGGTACACCTGGATCCTCAACAACGGCTAAGGCGGACGATGGGGTCGAAGACTGGTGACCGGAGCCGCTCTGCGACCCCATCCTGCGCCGACTGACGACTGAGCCCAGAGGCGGCGGGGCCGATCGACGCCCTGGAGCCGGCGAGATCTTGGCAGGAATCGGCCCTCGGAGGGGCCCGAATCTGCCAAGATCTCATCGCGCTGCGCCCGCCGGTCGGATCGGTGGGACCCGCTGATCATGAAGTTCCTCGAGTTCTACGGCGGCGGCCGCGATCTCCACCCGTCCCGGCTGGCGGAGGGTTGGGGCGCGCCCCTTCGCACACCGGCCGCCGGGTCATGATCGAGCCGCCGTACCACATCGCCATCCTGCCCACCGGCGTGTACCCGGGGCCGCTCAGGGGCGCAGGATCAGCCGGATCGGGTCGCCCTGCTTGGTCTGCACCCGGCGCACCGCCTCCTCGGCGTCGGCCAGCGGCAGCACGTCGCTGATCGACGCCGACAGGTCGAGTCGCCCCTGCCGGGCCAGGGACACCAGCTGCTCGACGTGCTCGCCCTCCGAGCCGTAGTGGCCGAGCACCGCCTGCTGGAAGTAGGTGAACGGGCTGTCCGAGGCGATCGTCACCGGCTTGTTGGCGATGCCCGCGAGGACCAGCCGGCCCCGGCGGCCCAGCACGGTCAGCGCCTGCTCACGTACGGCGGTCACCCCGGCGAAGTCGAACGCGACGTCCAGCCCCCGCCCGCCCGTCAACTCCAGCACGGCCTCGCGGAACGCGGGGTCGGCCGGGTCGAGCACCGCGTCGGCCCCCAGGGCCGCCGCCCGGTCCCGCGCCGCCGCCAGCGGTTCCACCGCGATGACCGGGGCCGCGCCCACCAGGCGCAGCAATTGAACGGCGTGCGCGCCCAGCCCGCCCACGCCCCAGACCCCGACCGCCTCGCCGGGGCGGGTCCGCGCGGTGTCCGTCACCGCCGCCCAGGGGGTGGAGACCGCGTCGGGGATGATGCAGGCCTGCTCGAAGGGCAGGTCGTCCGGGATCGGCACGACGGTGTCCTCGCTGGCGACGACGTACTCGGCCCAGCCGCCGTCGTAGTCCACGCCCCGGGTCAGCACGGTGCCGCGCCGGTCCCGCTCCCCCGCCTGGAGCAGCACCCGCTGGCCGGGCCGCCAGCCCTCGACGTCGTCGCCGAACGCGTCGACCACCCCGGCGACCTCGTGCCCCAGCGTCACGGAGTCGCCGGGCAGGTACAGCGGCGTGAGGGTGCCGTCGATCAGGTGCACGTCCGACAGACAGACCCCCGCCGCCTCGACCCGGACGCGCACCTGCCCGTCCTGCGGCTCGGGCACCGGCACCGACTCCATCCGCAGCGCCCGTTCCGTCAGGTGCAGCCGTCCGGCCAGCATGTCCGCCACCGCGCGCCCCCTGCCCGGCCCCCGGTCGGGTGGCCCTCGACGGGTGGGCATACCCGGCCGGGCGGGAGGAATGCGTGCCGGCCGCCGGGGTCCGGGGCGGCGGCGGGTAGCATCCGGGCCCGTGGGCGTGCGATTCGAGGAACTGGCCTGGCGGGAGACCCCGATCGGCCTCATCAGCCTGCGCCGGCGCCGCGACCCGTCGCTCGACGTCGAGGTGTACGAGGTCAAGCTCGACGACGAGTACCTGATGTCCAGCCTCTTCCCCGTCGCGGAGATCGAGCTGGCCCGGCTGGGCCTGGCTCCCCTGTCCGGGCAGGGGCTCGACGTGGTCGTCGGCGGCCTCGGCCTCGGCTACACCGCCCGCACCGCGCTCTCCGACGAGCGGGTCGGCTCGCTGCTGGTCGTGGAGGCGATCGAGGACGTCATCGACTGGCACCGCCGGGGGCTGCTGCCCTTCGCCGCCGGGCTGGCCGCCGACCCGCGTACCCGGTTCGTGCGGGCCGACTTCTTCGCCGCGGTGGCCGACGGCACCGGCTTCGACCCACGTGAGCCGGGGCGGCGGTTCCACGCCGTGCTGCTCGACGTGGACCACTCGCCGCGCAACGTGCTGCACCCCGGCCACGCCCCCTTCTACACCCCCGACGGCCTGCGCCGGCTCGCCGCCCACCTGCACCCGGACGGGGTGTTCGCCCTCTGGTCGGACGATCCGCCCGACGCCGATTTCGAGGCCGTCCTCGCCGAGGTGTTCCGTACCGCTCGGGCGCACGTCGTCCCGTTCGCCAACCCGCTGACCGGCGGGCAGTCGGCCAACACCGTCTACGTCGCCCAGCGCTGACGCGGTCACCGGGCACCCCGCCGGGCGCCGACCGGAACGCTGCGCCTCCTGGGCGGGAGCCGCGGAAACGGAACGGCCCCGCTGCTCCACCTGGCCGGATCCGCCGAGCACCCCGCCGAACTGACCAGCGGACGCCGCGCCTGATCGGAACCGACGCCCGCAGCACGCACCGCCGCGATCTTGGACAGTTGTCGTTACCCGAGGACGACAACTGTCCAAGATCCACCCTGTCGACCGGCGGCGGGGCGGCCGGCGGCGGGGCGGCCGGCGGCGGGGCGGCGGGCGGCGGGGGCGGCCGGCATTGACGAGTTAGGTAGCCGGATGGTCGGCGGACCGTCGCGGCGTACTCCCGTACCGCCGGCTTCCGGGCGGCGCTGGACGCGGTGCTGGCCGACGCGGCGGCCCGGACCACGACGGTGAGGTCAGCGACAGTGCGCGCCACCGGCGTGCCGCGCGAGGACTTCGCCGGTCGCGGCGGCATGGCCGGGTGCGGGCCGGGAAGGCAGACGGCCAGGCCGCGCCGCGCGGCCGGAGTCACGGGAGGTGGACATGCGAGCCATGCTCTGGGCCGTCGGCGTCGTCGCCGGCGCGCTCATCCTGCTCGGGCTGCTGTTGGAGGCGGTCCGCTGGCTGGTGATCATCGGCGTGGTGGCGCTGGTCGCGGTCGTCGTCATGGTGGTGGTCAAGGGCCGGCGGGCGGTGCGCCATTCCGCCGGGCACCGCTGACGGCGAGCGCGGCGGCCAGCTCCTCGTCGTAGGTCGCGATCGGTCGCCCGTCGGCCGCGTAGGCGACCAGCCGGCCGTGGGTCATGGTCGCCGACCGGAACGAGAACGTCCGGGGGCCCGGGTGGGGCGCGAGCAGTGGAATGACCCGGGGCGCGCCACCGGGGGCGGAGTGGTATTCCAGCCGGGCGACGGCGGGCGACACCACCCCGTTGACGCGGACCTTGGTCTTCTCCCTGCGGGTGCCGAAGGTGACCGGCGCGTCCGTGCCGTACGCGGCGCACTCCGCCGGGCCCCGGCAGACGAAGAAGTAGCGCGGGTTGGTGACGTCGGAGAGCGCGTACGCCTTGAAGGTCGGATCGGCGCCGGCGGGCAGCGGCTGCACGGCGAAGAACGCCACGGCCAGCGCGGCCGTCGTGCCCACCCGCAGCCAGCCGCGGGCCGCCGGGGTCCGTCGGCCCGCGCCGGCCGCGGCCAGCGCCGCCCCGCCGAACCCGGCGAGGCAGAGCACACCGACGCCGAGGGCCCGGGCGTTCTCGAGGAGGAACTGCACCCCGGACGTGGTCGAGACCGGCCTGAGCGCCACCCCCAGCGAGACCACCATGGTCACCAGCAGGGCGCCGCCGGCGACCCGCCGGGCGACCCCGTCGGCCCCGATCAGCAGCATCGCCGCCAGCACCGGCCAGATCTGGTGGTGCGTCCAGGACACGGGGGACGCGGCGACGGTCGCGCAGCCGACGAGCACGGCGGCGTGACCGGGGCGCCCGTGCGCGGCCAGGTGCCGGGCCCGCAGCAGGGCCACCGCGCAGACGACGGCCACCAGGGCCACCCAGAGCAGCGGGAGCGACGCCTGGTCGAGGCCGAGGCGCAGCAGCATGCCGTGCACCGACTGGTTGCCCAGCGAGGCCAGGTTGCCGATCCGGGACGTGTTGCGCACCGCCTCGGTCCAGTACGTCCAGCTCTCCGCCGGGAGAACCACCGCGCCCAGCGCGGCGCAGGCCAGGAACGTGACGACGGCCCGCCCTGCATCCCGGTAGCGGCCCGTGACGAGGAAGTAGACCACGAACAGCAGCGGGGTCAGTTTGATCGCGGCGGCCACCCCGACCAGCACGCCCCGCAGCCGGGCCGGGGGGACGCCCATGCCGTCGAGCAGCGCGAGCAGCACGATGAAGACGCTGACCTGGCCGAAGCGCAGGTTGCTCTGCACCGGCGCGGAGAGCATCAGGGCGCAGGCGACGGCCGGCACGACCAGGTGCCGCTGCGGCCCGCCGGCCAGTACGCGGCCGACCGGCACCGCGATGGCGACCACCGCGAGGCAGATCAGCGCCAGCCAGACCCCCTGCACGACCCCCTCGGCGACGGCCGAGACCGGCCAGAGCACGAGCGCGGCGAACGGCGGGTAGGTGAAGGGGCCGCCGTTTTCGGCGGCGAACTCGTACAGCGGCCGGCCGGCCTGCAGGTGCAGCAGTGCGCCACGATAGATGTGCAGGTCGGAGAGACGGTCGGGGCGGAGCGTGACGAGCGCCGACGACCCGACGGCGAGCAGGACGAACACGAACCAGAGCGCCACGACCCGTCGATCCCGCACCGTCGGAGTCTACGGCCGGGGCCGGTCGGACGGGGACCCCGAGCGCTACCTACGCAACCGTAGGTTACCGTGAAGTAGGAGATGGTCAGGCACGCGCGGAGGAGAGACATGGACCTGAGTGCCGAGCGGCCCTGGCTGCGCAGCTACGCCCCGGGCGTGCCGGCGACCGTCGCGCCGTCCGACGAGTCGCTGGTCGACCTGTTGCGCGGGGCCGCCCGCCGCTTCGGTCCCCGGATCGCCCTGGACTTCTTCGGCGCCACCACCACGTACGCCGACCTGGACGAGCAGGTGGGCCGGGGGGCCGAGGCACTGCGCCGGCTCGGCGTCGGCCGGGGCGACCGGGTGGCGCTGGTGCTGCCGAACTGCCCGCAGCACGTGGTCGCCTTCTACGCCGTGCTGCGGCTCGGCGCGGTGGTGGTGGAGCACAACCCGCTCTACACCGCGCAGGAGCTCACCCGGCAACTCGCCGACCACGGCGCCCGGGTCGCGGTGGTCTGGGACAAGGTGGCCCATCTCGTCCGCGACAGCGCGGGCGCGACGGCCGTCGAGACCGTGGTCGCGGTGGACCTCACCCGGGCCCTGCCCCGGCGCAAGCGCTGGGCGCTGCGGCTGCCGCTGGCCCGGGCGCGGGCCACCCGCGCGGCGATGACCGGGCCCGCGCCCGGAGCGCTGTCCTGGGAGCGGCTGGTGGCCGAGGCCGGCCCGCTAGCCGCCGCGCACCCCGCCCCCGGCCCGGACGACACGGCGCTGTTGCAGTACACGGGCGGCACCACCGGCACGCCCAAGGGCGCCATCCTGAGCCACCGCAACCTGCGGACCAACGCGGCGCAGGGCCGCGCCTGGGTGCCGGGCCTGCGCGACGGCGAGGAGACGGTGTACGCGGTGCTGCCGCTGTTCCACGCGTACGGGCTGACGCTCTGCCTCACCTTCTCGGTGGGCATCGGCGCCACGCTGGTGCTGTTCCCCCGCTTCGACCTGGACCAGACGCTGGCGGCGGTGCGGCGCCGGCCGCCCACCTTCCTGCCCGCCGTCCCGCCGATCTACGAGAAGCTCGCCACGACCGCCCGGGAACGCGGGATCGACCTCTCCTCGGCCCGGTTCGCCATCTCCGGCGCCATGGCGCTGCCCACGGCGACGGTCGAGCTGTGGGAGTCCGTCACCGGCGGGCTGCTCGTCGAGGGCTACGGCATGACCGAGACCTCCCCCGTCGCGCTCGGCAACCCGGTCTCCCCCGCCCGCCGGCCGGGCACGGTCGGCGTGCCGTTCCCGTCCACCGACATCCGCATCGTCGACCCCGAGGACCCGTCGCGCGACCGCGCCCCGGGTGAGGCGGGAGAGCTGCTGATCCGGGGGCCGCAGGTGTTCGCCGGCTACTGGAACCGCCCGGCGGAGACGGCGGCGGCGCTGCTGCCCGACGGCTGGTTGCGTACCGGGGACGTCGTGGTGGCCGACGCCGACGGCTTCGTCAGCGTGGTCGACCGGATCAAGGAGCTGATCATCACCGGCGGGTTCAACGTCTACCCGTCGGAGGTGGAGGACGCGCTGCGCCGCGTTCCCGGCGTCCGCGACGCCGCGGTGGTCGGTCTGCCCGGTGAGCACGGCGGCGAGGAGGTGGTGGGGGCGGTCGTCCTGGACGAGGGCGCCGAGCCACCTGACGAGGCGAGCCTGCGGGCGGCCTGCCGGCGGCACCTGGCCGGGTACAAGGTCCCCCGCCGCGTGGTCGTCGTCGAGGACCTGCCCCGCTCCCAGATCGGCAAGGTCCTGCGCCGTGAGGTCCGCAACCGGCTGCTCGCCGACGGCTGAGACCGCCGGGCGGCACAGCCGACGCGCCGGTCAGGCGACGGGCGGGCCGGCCCGCAGGACGCGCCGGGCCCGGCGGCGGTCGAGCCACCGCGGCTCCGGCGGGTCCGTCGGATCGACGCCGGTGACCAGATCCAGCAGGATGAGCGCCCAGAAGCCGGCCGCGCTGAGCATGTTGCGGGCGCGGCCCGGCTCCGGCGCTCCCGGCGGCAGCACGACCTGCGCCCACCGCCAGGCCACCCAGGCGATCTCCCGGTCCGGGTGGTGCCGTCCGGAGCGGCTGAGCAGCCGGACCTCGCGTCGCGCGGGATCCGGCAGCCGCCACCAGCGCCGCAGGGTCTCCAGCCGTTCCTCGGCTCCGTCTGCGGGCGGCGGAACGGTCACGTCACCGGGGTTCATGGCTGGCAAGGATAGGCGGGCCGCGCACCAACGACCCCGGCGGGACAGCGCTCCCCCGCGAGGACGGCGGGGGCAGCGGGGGCGGGTCAGAACCAGTCGTCGCGCATCTCCAGCGTGGTCCGGTCGAGGCTGTCCAGCAGGTCGAACTGCGGGCCGGTGCGGGGCAGCTCGTGCCGGAAGAAGTACCGGGCGGCCTGCCGCTTGCCGGCGTGCAGGTCGGCGTCCGGGCCGTCGCCGGGGTCGCCGGCCGCCTCGACGACGAGAAGCTGCTCCAGCCACATCCACGCGATCACCACGTGGCCGACCGCCTCCAGGTAGACGCTGGCGTTGGCCAGCGCCACCTCCGGGTCGCCGGTGCTCCACAGTCGTCGGGTGACCAGGGCGACCCGGTCGAGGGTGGCGCCGAGCGGGGCGGCCAGCTCGGCGGCCTCGCCCCCGGCCTGCCACGCGCGGGTGGTCGTGGCCCGGACCGTCTCCACCAGCAGCGCCAGCCCGGCCCCGTCGCGCATGGTGACCTTGCGCCCCAGCAGGTCCAGCGCCTGGATGCCGTGGGTGCCCTCGTGGATCGGGTTGAGCCGGTTGTCGCGCCAGTGCTGCTCGACGTCGTAGTCGCGGGTGTAGCCGGAGCCGCCGTGCACCTGGATGGCCAGGTCGTTGGCGGCCAGGCACCACTGCGACGGCCAGCTCTTCGCGATCGGGGTGAGCACGTCCAGCAGCAGCCGCGCCCGCTCCCGGTCCGCCGCGTCCGGCGCGGTCTTCTCCTCGTCGAGCAGCCGACCGCAGTAGAGGACGAGCGCCAGGGCGCCCTCCACGTAGCTCTTCTGCGCCAGCAGCATCCGGCGTACGTCCGGGTGGGCGACGATGGGCACCTGCGGCGTGGCCGGGTCCTTGTCGGCCAGCGGTCGGCCCTGCGGGCGCTGGCGGGCGTACGCGAGGGACTTGAGGTAGCCGGTGTAGCCGAGGGCGGTCGCGCCGGCACCCACCCCGACGCGTGCCTCGTTCATCATGTGGAACATCTGCGCCAGGCCCTGGTGCGGCTCGCCGACCAGGTAGCCGACCGCGCCGGGGCGCCCGCCCGGCCGGTGCACGCCCTCGCCGAAGTTGAGCAGCGTGTTGGTGGTACCCCGGTAGCCCATCTTGTGGTTGAGGCCGACCAGCACGACGTCGTTGCGGGCGCCGAGCGCGCCGTCGTCGCCCAGCAGCACCTTCGGGACGATGAACAGCGAGATCCCCTTGACCCCGGGCGGGCCGCCGGGGATCCGGGCGAGCACCAGGTGGACGATGTTCTCCGACAGCTCGTGGTCGCCGCCGGAGATCCACATCTTGGTGCCGTGCAGCCGGTACGTCCCGTCGTCCTGCGGCTCGGCGCGGGTGGTGATGTCGGCCAGCGAGCTGCCGGCCTGCGGCTCGGACAGGCACATCGTGCCGAAGAAGCGCCCCTGCACCATCGGGCGGACCCAGGTGTCGATCTGCTCGGGGCTGCCGTGCGCCAGCAGCAGGTTGGCGTTGCCGAGGGTCAGCAACGGGTACGCCGAGGTGCCGGCGTTGGCGGCCTGGAGCCAGGCGAAGCAGGCGGCCCGTACGACGTGCGGCAGCTGCATGCCGCCGACGGACGCGTCCATGCCGGCGCCCAGCAGCCCGGTCTCGGCGAAGACGTCGAGGGCCTGCTTGACCTGCGCGATGGTGTGCACCCGGCGGCCGTCGAAGGTGGGCTCGGCCAGATCGGCGGCCCGGTTGTGCGGGGCGAACCGCTCGACCGCAACCCGTTCGGCGAGCTCCAACACGGCGTCGAAGGTCTCCCGGGAGTGCTCGGCGTAGCGGTGCCGCTCGGTCAGCCGGGTCACGTCCAGCCAGTCGTGCAGCAGGAAGCGCAGGTCGCGACGGGAGAGCAGGGTGGACGACACGGGTCTCCTTCCGTCGACGGGCGGGCCGTCGGCCGCGGCGCGGCCCGGCGACGCCCTCGCGCAGGTCATCCTGTCTGATCCGGCCGGCCACCGCACCACCCGACGCCGCGTCGTCGGGTGACCCGGGCCGTGGCGCGGCAACGCCGCCGGGCCACCGGCTGGCCCCTCCGGCCGGGGGCGAAGCGCGCCACCGGCGCCCGCGGCCCCCGCGCTGGCGGCCCGCGTCCGTGTCCCGCCACCGGCGCCCGCGCCCCCGCGCTGGCGGCCCGCGTCGTGTCCCCGCTGCCGCCGGCGGCGCGTACGGCGGCTGTCGGGACAGACGGAGCAGGGCATCACACCGCAATCCGGACAGGTTCTTGCCATATCGATAGACAGCTCCCTATCCTCGCTGGAAAGCGCTTTCCGGGCACGGGCGACGGCACCACCAGAGCGGATCTTGGCGGCCTCGCGGCCGACGCCGACGACCTCGACGGTCGAGGCCGAGGCGGAACCGCCGACCCGCTCGACATCGAAAGGAACACCCCCACAGCCGGGTCGACGAGCGACCCGTCCGGCGGCCGGCGACACGTCGGCAGCCTCGACGGCCCCGCCGGCCGGACCACGGCACGTGACAGCAACACCCGAAATTTCATACGAAGGTGAGGCAAGGATGAGACGACCAGTCGCACTGCGACTCCAGGTGGCACTGGCCACGACAGCCGTCGGGGCCGCGCTCGGCGTTGCGGCCCTGCCGATGCAGCAGGCGTCGGCAGCCGCCGGCGCCGCCACCGGCTACGCGACCCAGAACGGCGGCACGACCGGCGGCGCGGGCGGGCAGACGGTACGGGTCAGCACGGGCACCGGGATCCACACGGCCCTGTGCACCCGGGCCAGCAGCAGCACCCCGATCATCATCGAGGTGCAGGGGACCATCAACCACGGCAACACCGCCAAGGTGTCGGGCGACAGCTGCAACACCGCCGCCGGCGTGATCGAACTCAAGCAGATCAGCAACGTCACGATCATCGGGGTCGGCACCGGAGCCGTCTTCGACCAGTTGGGCATCCACATCCGCGACTCCAGCAACATCATCATCCGGAACGTGACGGTCCGGAACGTCAAGAAGTCGGGCTCGCCCACGTCCAACGGCGGTGACGCCATCGGCATGGAGAGCACCGTCCGCAACGTCTGGGTCGACCACGCCACCCTGGAGGCCTCGGGCGGGGAGTCGGAGGGGTACGACGGCCTCTTCGACATGAAGGACAACGTCCAGTACGTGACGCTGTCGTACAGCATCCTGCGCAACTCCGGCCGTGGCGGCCTGATCGGGTCCAGCGAGAGCGACCGCTCGAACGGCTTCGTCACGTTCCACCACAACCTGTACGAGAACATCGACTCCCGTACGCCCCTGCTGCGCGGCGGCATCGCACACATCTACAACAACCACTACGTGAGCCTCCACGAGTCCGGCATCAACTCGCGGGCCGGGGCCAGGGCCAAGGTGGAGAACAACTACTTCCGGAACTCCAAGGACGTCCTGGGCACCTTCTACACCAGCGAGGCCGGCTACTGGCAGGTCGCCGGAAACGTCTTCGACAACGTGACCTGGTCCAGCCGCAGCGGCGACAACAACCCGGCCGGCCCGAACCCGGTGTCCAACACCAGCGTCAGCATCCCGTACTCCTACAGCCTGGACGGGGCCGCCTGCGTGCCGGACGTCGTGCGCCAGACGGCGGGCGCCAACACCGGCCTGCGGGAGTCGAACGGCAGCTGCTCGCCGCAGACGCCGGCACCGACGCCGACCACCCCCACGCCGGGGCCGACCACCAGCCCGACGCCCGGGCCGACCAGCAGCCCCACCCCTGGGCCGACGAACCCGCCCAGCGGGAGCAACCTCAGCATCGGCGCCGGCTCCGACGGCTCCAGCAAGGCCGACGGCACGAGCTACGGCAACGTGCGCGACGGCAGCCTGAGCACCCACTGGTCGCCGTCGGGCGCGACCGGCGACATCTCGATCAAGTGGGGTTCCGCCACCAGGGTGGCCCGGGTCATCATCCGTGAGCCGTCGGGCACCCAGGGCAGCATCGGGTCCTGGCAGCTCGTCAACCACGGCACCGGGGCCGTCCTGGCCTCCGGCAGCGGGGCGGGCGTCATCACCTTCCCCTCGACGTCCCTGACCAAGATCACGTTCAGGATCACCGGATCGAGCGGCGCGCCGAAGGTCGCCGAGTTCGAGACCTACGCCAGCTAGTTGCCAACTGCCGTCCGGGACCGGCGAACCGGTCCCGGACGGCAGCGGCGACCCGCCCGGCGTCGACGCGGCGAGCGCCGCCGCCACCGGTCCCCCGGGCGACGGACGACGGACGACGGACGACGGACGACGGGCGCACGGGCGCACGGGCGCCGAGGTCAGGCCGCCTCGGCGAGCAGGCCGTCGACGAGGTCGCGCGGCAGCCCGTGGGTGTCGTGCAGATCGCGGTAGTCCGCCTCGGTCAGCGGTCCCCGGGACCGGCGCCGGGAGACCACCGGCCGCCCGCGCCGCAGCAGCTCCCGGAACCGCCGTTCCTCGCCGGAGAACACGTCGCGCACCTCGTCCACGCCGACGGGCTGCCGGAACCCGTCGAGGGTGTGCCGTACCGGCCCGGTCGGCAGGTCGGACAGGGTCCTGGACGCGTCGTCGCGCCACAGCGTGGTGAGCGTCCGGCGCAACAGCCGGCGCAGCACGTAGCCGCGGCCGGTGTTCGAGGGCCGTACGCCGTCGCCGACCACCGCCACGCCCGTCCGCAGGTGGTCGCCGACGAGGCGCAGCGACGCGTCGCGCAGGCCCCACACGTCGGACACGCCGCGCACCCACGGCACGAGGCTCTCGCCCTCGTAAACCGAGCGGTGCCCGCGCAGGACCATCTCCAGCCGTTCGAGGCCCATCCCGGTGTCCACGTTGCGTTGGCGCAGCGGCGTCAGCCGGCCGTCGGGGTGCCGGTGGTAGCGCATCCCCACGTGGTTCCAGACCTCCATCCACCGCTCGTCGGTGCCGGGGGTGCCGTGGGGCGGGCCGTCGCCGGTCCAGAGGAAGATCTCGGTGTCGGGTCCGCACGGCCCGGTCGGGCCGTTGGACCACCAGTTCTCCTCCCCGGTCAGCTCCACGGGCAGGCCCAGCTCGCCCCACGTCCGCAGCGAGGGCTCGTCCGGGCCGACCCGGTCGTCGCCGCCGAAGACCGTCACGTGCATCCGGTCGTGCGGCACGCCGAAGCCGTCGCGCAGCAGCTCGTAGCCCCACCGCAGGCTGCGCGGCAGGTCGTAGTCGCCGAGCGACCAGGAGCCCAGCATCCGGAACAGGGTCAGGTGGGTGGAGTCGCCCACCTCGTCCAGGTCGGTGGTGCGCAGGCAACGCTGCACGTTCACCAGCCGCCGGCCCAGCGGGTGGGGCCGGCCCTCCAGGTAGGGGGTCAGGGGGTGCATCCCGGAGGTGGTGAAGAGCACCGGGTCGCCCGGCGGCGGGATCAGGGAGCCGTCGGGCACGAGTTCGTGGCCGCGCTCGCGGAAGAAGTCGAGGAAGGTGCGGCTGATCGGGTCGTACGTCATGGCGGTGGCCTTTCCGGGTTTGACGGCCGGAAAGGGTCCGCCGCCGGCGACCGGCGGGCCGACGGGAACGAAGAAGCCGGCGGACCGTTTCCGGTCGCCGGCGGGTGCTGGTGAGGTCAGGCGGCGGCGACCGACGAGCGCGAAGCTCGCGCGGCCGCGGCGGCGAAGGGGTGCCTGATCTCCATGCCCCGACTGTACGGGGACACCGCGCCGCCGCCCAGCGCGTTTTTTCGCGGCGGGCGGCGGCGTCGGGGGCGGGTCAGACGCCGGACGTGGCGAGCGCCGGCGCGGGGCGGTCGTCGACCCGGCGGGGCGCCTTGCGGTTCGGCAGCGACAGCCGGACGACCTTCCGCCACGCGGAGAAGACCTGCCGGGGCAGCGAGCCGGTGGTGTACTTCAGCCCGTAGCGGTCGAACAGGGCCCGCACCTCGGGGGCGATCTCCTGGTAGCGGTTGCTGGGCAGGTCCGGGAAGAGGTGGTGCTCGATCTGGAACGACAGATTGCCGGTCATGATGTGCATCAGCCGGCTGCCGCTGATGTTGGCCGATCCGAGCATCTGCCGCAGGTACCACTCGCCGCGGGTCTCGCCCTCGATCGAGCGCCGGGAGAAGGTCTCCACGCCCTCCGGGAAGTGCCCGCACATGATCACCGAGTGGCTCCACAGGTTGCGCAGGAGGTTGGCGGTGAAGGTGGCGGCCAGCGTGTGCAGGAACGAGGGCCCCGACAGCAGCGGGTGCAGCACGTAGTCCTTGAGCACCTGCCGGCGGATCTTGCGGCCCACCGCCCGGGCCCGGGCCCGGAACTCCGGCTTCTTGTGCCGGCCCTTGCGCAGGTTGCGCCCCAGCTCCAGGTCGTACGCGGCGATGCCGTACTCGAAGAAGCAGGCGTTGATGAAGTTCCACAGCGGCTGACCCAGGTGGAACGGGTGCCACCGCTGGTCCTCGTCGACGCGCATGATGCCGTAGCCGAGGTCGTTGTCCTTGCCGAGGACGTTCGTGTACGTGTGGTGCAGCTCGTTGTGCGAGTGCTTCCACTGGTCGGCGGGCGAGACGTGGTCCCACTCCCAGGTGGTGGAGTGGATCTTCGGGTCGCGCATCCAGTCCCACTGGCCGTGCAGGACGTTGTGGCCGACCTCCATGTTCTCCAGGATCTTGGCCACGGTCAGGCCGGCGGTGCCCACGATCCAGGCGGGCGGGAAGAGGGAGAACAGCAGCACGACCCGGCTGCCCAGTTCCAGCTTGCGCTGCGTCGAGATGACCCGGCGGATGTACGCGGCGTCCCGCTCGCCCCGGTCGGCGACCACCCGGGCGCGGATCGCGTCGAGTTCCCTGCCGATGGTCTCGATGTCCTCGGCGGTGAGGTGGGCGATCGGGTTGACGGGCTTGTTCTGGATCACGGTCACGTCAGGTACTCCGGTCAGTGGTCGATGTCGCAGGGGCCGGCCGCCGCCGACACGCAGGTCTGGATGCGGACGCCGTCGCCGGGCACCGCCGTGGTCAGTTCCCCGTTGCGCAGGTCCCGAACCGCGCCCTGGCGCAGCGGCAGGACGCAGCCGAAGCAGATGCCCATCCGGCAGCCCGAGGGCATCAGCACCCCGGCGTTCTCGCCGGCGTCGAGCAGCGGGGTGGCGCCGTCGGCGGCGACGGTGACGCCCGAGCGGGCGAAGGTGACGGTGCCGCCCTCGCCGGGCGAGATGACGGTCGGGCGGAACCGCTCGGTGTGCAGCCGGTCGCCGCACCCCCCGGCCGCCCAGTGCTCCTCCAGGGCGTCGAGCAGTCCGAGCGGGCCGCAAGCCCAGGTCTCCCGGTCGAGATGGTCGGGCACGAGGCGGTCGAGGTCGGCCACGGTGAGCAGCCCGTCGGTGTCGGTGTGCCGCTCCACCAGCCGGATCGCGCCCCGCGCGGCCAGGTCCCGCAGCTCGGCGCCGAAGATCACGTCGGCGGGGGTGGGCGCCGAGTGCAGCACGACGACGTCGGCGCCGCCCAGCCGGTCGGCGCGCAGCATCCCCATCACGGGGGTGACGCCGCTGCCCGCGGTCACGAAGAGCACCCGGGCCGGCGGCCGGCCCGGCAGCACGAAGTCGCCCTGGGCCTGGTCGAGCTGGACCAGCGTCCCGGGCCGGGTGCGCCGGACGAGATGGTTGCTGACGACCCCGTCGGGGATGGCCTTCACGGTGACCGAGATCGGTTCGCCCCGGCGCGCGGGGGGCGAGGTGACCGAGTAGGCCCGCCACTGGCGTACGCCGTCGACGTCGACGCCGAGGCGGACGTACTGCCCGGGCGTGTGCCCGCGCCAGTCGCGGCCGGGCCGGATCACCAGCGTCGCCGCGTCGGCGGTCTCGGGGCGCACGGCGAGGATCCGGCCGCGCAGGTCGGCGCCGGAGCGCAGCGGGGCGACCATGTCGAGGTAGTCGTCGGGCAGCAGCGGGGTGGTGACCGACGCGGCCAGCCGAAGGATCCGGCCCCGCAGGGCCGCCTTCCCGGAGGGGTTCGGGACGGTGGTGGTCATGATTCGATGGTCGCCGGCAGAATGGCATAAAATCTTGACCTTCGAAGGTGAACCGAACGAGCCTTTTTGTGCGGAGGGAACAAACGTGTCCGAACGCTCGGAGGCCACGCGGCGCGCGGCCCGCCTCGAGTTGGACGCCCGGGTGGCCGGCGCGCTGCACGACCGGCTGCCCCTGCTCGCCGAGCGCACCGTGACCGCCATCACCGCCGAGGTGCCCAGCTACTCCGGCACCCTGACCGGTCAGATGCGCGAGAAGATCGAGACCGCGGTGCAGATCGCGCTCGGCACGTTCCTCCAGCTCATCGGCCGTACCCAGGGCGGCGACCCGAGCACCCCGCTGGTCGGCGCGCTGGAGGCCGCCTACGCCCTCGGCAGCGGCGAGGCGCGCTCCGGCCGGAGCATGGACGCCCTGCTCGCCGCGTACCGCGTCGGCGCCCGGGTCTCCTGGCGGGAGATGTCCACCACCACGGTGCAGGGCGGGTCGTCCGCCGCCACCGTCGCCGAGTTCGCCGAGCTGATGTTCGCGTACATCGACGAACTCTCCGCCGCCAGCGTGGCCGGGCACGCGGACGAGCTGGCCAGCGCCGGGCGGGCCCGGCGACGCAACCTGGAGCGGCTCACCCAGCGGCTGCTCGCCGGGGAGCCCGAGGAGGCGCTGCTGCGCAGCGCCGAGCGGGCCGACTGGCCGCCGCCACAGACCCTCACCGTCGTCCTGCTGCCCCGGGCCAACCTCCGCGCGGCGCTCGCCCGGCTGCACCCGCACACCCTGGAGAGCGGCGACGACCTTCCGGCGGGCGGGGCGGGCGAGGACCTGGCGGTGCTGCTGGTGCCCGACACACACGGTGAGCGGCGGCGGCAGCTCGCCCGGGTGCTGCACGGCCGCCGCGCCCTGCTCGGCCCCGCCCGGCCCTGGGCCCTGGTCGCCTCCTCCTACCAGCGGGCGGTCCGGGCCCTGTCGCTCGGCCTGCGCCCGGCCGACGACGGGCCGGCGCTGGACACCGAGGAGCACCTGGCCGAGCTGGTGCTGAGCACCGACCCGGAAGGGCTCGCCGACCTGCGCGCCCGGGTCCTGGCGCCGCTCGCGTCGCTGCCGCCCGGCACCGCCGACCGGCTCGCCGAGACCCTGCGCTCCTGGCTGCTGCACCAGGGCCGGCGCGACGACGTGGCCGCCGACCTCTTCGTACACGCGCAGACCGTCCGCTACCGGATGGGCAAGCTCCGTGAGCTGTACGGCGAGCGCCTGACCGACCCGGCGACGGTCCTCGACCTCACCCTCGCCCTGGCCTTCCCACCCCGGACCGAGGCCGACGACCCAGGCCTCTGACCGGCCGCTCCCCTGCGTGGCAGACCGGTGACGCTCAGGTCAGATACCGGACAAACGCGTGCCACCCGTGCACCCGCGGTGCCACCCTGGTCCTCCCCCGCCCGCGATCACCCGCCCGGCCGCCGGCCTCCGCCGCAGGCCGCCCGGGTGACCGACCGGCGGGGCGGACGGGGGCCGCCTCCGGTACCGCGACGCCTTCCGCCAGGAGGCCGCCGGAGGGCCCCGGCGAGCGGGAGGACGGGGATGGCGTCGCACACGGGGGACGAGCCCGGGGCCGACCGGCCCGCCCCGGCCAGCGGGTCGACCCGCTCCGGCGGCACCGGCCGGCTCCGCGACGCGCTCCGGACGACCCCGGCGCTGATCGTGCTCAGCGGCGCCGTACTGGTCGCCGCGCTGGCCGCCACCGCCGCCGTCGCCGTGCAGTCCCGCACGGCGGCCACCACGCTGGGCGAGCGGTCCGCGGCGACCGCCGTGGGCACCAGCACGACCGCCCGGCAGATCTACCAGGGCCTCGCCGACGCCGACGTCGCGGCCAGCGCCGTCTTCCTGCTGCCGCCCGCCGAGGACCGGCGGGCCCCGCTGGTGGCCGCCTACGACGCGTCCGTCCACGAGGTGGAGCGCACGCTGACCGACTCGATGGGCAACGCCGTCGGCGACCCGGACCGCCTCACCCGGCTGGCGACCATCGCCGCCCGGTTGAAGATCTACCGCGACGTGGTGTGCGCCGCCCTGCGGGTCGCGGGTCCGCTCTCCGCGGCGACCACGGGCAACCGGCAGCCCTGTCCGCCGGCCGGGGCGGCGGAGCAGGCCGGGACGGGCAGTCCGGCGGCCCGCGCGGTGCTCGCCTCGGCCTACGCGCGGGAGGCGTCGCACTACATGTCCACCGAGCTGCTCACCGCGGCCCAGGGCCTGTGGAACTACGACACCAGGTTGCTGCTCGACGCCCGCGCCGACGCCCGGCCCTGGCTGGCCGCGTCCGTGCTGGTGCCGCTGGGTGCCCTCGCCGCCCTGGTGGTGGTGCAGGTGTGGCTGCGCCGGCGGACCCGGCGCCGGCTGAACGCGGGCCTGCTGCTGGCCTCGGTGGCCACCACGGCCGTGCTGGCCATGCTGGTCTCCTCGTGGTGGCACTGGCCGGACGCCGACCGGGGGTTCCCGGAGCTGGAACGGGCGATCGACGCGCAGAGCGCCACCCAGCAGCGGCTCGGCGCCCTGCTGGCCGGCCGGGCCGACGTCTACCTGGGGCTCGGCGCGAGCGTCGACCCGGCCGGGCACAAGGCGGACTTCGACAGCCGGGACCTCTGCTCCGGGCCCACCGGGGGGCGGGAACCACTGAGGGACCGGATCGACTGCACCGCGCTGGAGCGGAACGTCTGGCCGGCCCGGCAGATCAAGACGCCCGACGCGTTCCGCGACGCGGTCGACACCGTGCTCGCCGAGGGATCGGCGGGCCGGGCGTTCGTCGCGGCGGAGGACCACCTGCTGACCGAACTGACCACCCGCAACGAGGAGGTCACCCGGATGGTCGCCGAGCTGCCCGAGGCGCGCCGCCACCTGGGCGGCGCCGCCGCCTGGGTCACCCTGCTCGCCGCCGCCGGTGTGGTGGCCGGGCTGCGCCAGCGCCACCTGGAGTACCAGTGACCACACCCTGGCGGACCCCGACGCGGCCCCGGCGCCGGGTCGCGTCGCTCGCGCTCCTGGCGGCGCTGGCCGGGTGCGCCGCGCCGGCGACACCCGCGCCCGCGCCCCCCGCGCGGCCGCCGGGGGTGGCCACGGCGCCGACCACCGACGCGACCGGCGGGGTCTGCCCGGTGCGCCGCAGCCTCCCGCCCGACCCGACGCCCCCGCGCCGGATCCTCGACAAGGGCGAACTGGTCGCAGGCGTAGACCCGTCCGACGCCACCATGAGCCACTGGGACGCCAGCACCCAGCGGTTCGAGGGGTTCAACATCGAGCTGATGCTGGCGGTGGCCCGCGCCCTCTGGCCGGTCGACGACCCACGCGACCGGCTCACCTTCAAGGCGGTGCCGCCCGGCCAGGGCGCCTTCGCCATGCTCGACAAGGGGGAGATCGACGTCGTCGCCACGTCGCTGACCGCGTCCTGCGAGCGGGCCCGGCGGGTGCTGTTCTCCAACGACTACCTCGACTCCGGGCAGACGGTGCTGGTCCGCAGGAACGCCGACGGCACGCCCGAGTTCGCGGGCATGGAACAGCTCGGCGGTCGGCGGGTCTGCGCCGCCACGGACACCACCTCGCTGGCGATGATCGCCGGCTACCGCACCACGGGCGGCCTGCGGCCGGTCCCGGTGCACGCCCCGCACCCGGTCGACTGCCTGGTCATGCTGCGTCAGGGCCAGGTCGACGGGGTCAGCACCGACGACAACATCCTGCTGGGCTTCGCCCGGATGGCCCCGGACACGACGCTGGTGACCGAGGCGCCCCGGCCGGACCGGCGATCGTGCACCTACCACCGGGACGAGAACTGCACCTGGTTCACCGACGAGCCGCACGCCTTCGCGTTCCGCCTGACTGACGGCCGGGAGCTGGTCGCGTTCGTCAACCACGTGCTGGCGCAGCCGCGTACGGCGGTGGTGTGGCAGCAGGCCCACGACCGGTGGCTCGCCGGCCACCGGGACCGGGGCATGCCGTCGCCCGGGCCCGTCACCACCGGGTGGCCGCCCCCAGACCCCGCGCCGGCCACCCCCCGGCCGGCCGACTGATGGGCGGTGGGCGGATGGCCGTACGGGAACGCCTCGACGCCACCCTGGCCGCGCATGCCTGGGTCTGCGAGCACCTGCTCGACGTGCAGCAGCTGGTCACCGACGCCTTCCGGCAGCCCGACGGCCCGGCCGCCGCGCCCGCGCAGGAGGCCCGGGACCTGCTGCACCGGCTCGGCTGCCTGTCGCTGGCCCTCGACCGGCTGGTCGACGACCTCGACGGGATCGACCGGTCGACGGACGGGGGCGAGGAGGCCCTGGCCCGGCTGCTGACCGACCCCTGCGAGGTCCGGTTCACCGCCGCCACCGGCGAGCCGGTGCAGGTGCAGGCGATGGATGTCCAGGAGATCCTGGTCGCGGCCCGCGAGCACGTGGCCCGGATCCGCCGGATCGTCGACGCGTACGGCCGGGACCGGCTGGCGGTCCGGGCGCAGCGGCTGCGCTCCTCCGTCGAGCGGCTCCGGCAGCTCGCCACGGAGGCCGCCGGCGAGGGGCTGGGCGACGGGACGGATCCCCTGGCGGCGCTCGCGCTCGACGGGCTGCTGGACCGGCTCACCGCCGCCGAGGCGGCGGGCCGTGGCCAGTGGTGGCGGGGGGACGTCCAGCCGGAACGCGACGACGGCTCGCTGCGGGCCGCCGTCGACCGCGCGGTCGAGCGGACCGACACCGCGCGGCGCCGGCTGCGTCGGGGCTGCCACGTGGAGCTGACCGGCCGGCTGGAGGCTTACCGGCAGAAGGCCGCCGACGAAGGCCGGGCCGAGCACGCGCAGGTCGAGCTGGCCTACCGGGAGGCGCTGGCCGCGCTGCGCCCCGACGCCTTCACCGTGACCGCCGCGAGCCGCGCGGTGCGGGCCTACCAGCAGGCCGTGAACGGGGGTACGCGATGACGGCGAGCCGCGGCTGCGCGGAACGCAACTGCCCCGGCGCCGTCGACCAGGACGGGTTCTGCCGGCTGTGGGGGCACGAGTGCGTCGGGGCCGGCGCCGGGCTCAGCGCCCCCGGCGGGCCGGTCCCGGTTGCGGAGGTCGGCCCACGGCCGCTGCGCACGACGTCCCGGCCCTGGGAGCGACCGGCCGTGCTGCCGACCGCCCGGCCCCACGACCCTCTGACGGCGGTGGTGTCGCAGGCGGTGGTGCCCGAGCACTCCCGCTACTGCGGCAACACGAGCTGTCCCCGCCATCGCGGTCCCCGGCTGCCCAGGGTCGCCGGCTTCTGCCCCGACTGCGGCACCCGGTACTCCTTCACCCCGCCCCTGGCCGACGGCGACCTGCGCGCCGGGCGGTACCGGATCGAGGGCTGCCTCGGCAACGGCGGCGTCGGCTGGGTGTTCCTCGCCCGGGACGAGGACATGGACGGCGCCTGGCGGGTGCTGAAGGGGCAGCGCAACCCGGAGGACCGGGAGGCCATCGCGGCGTTCGTCGCCGAGCGGCAGGCGCTGATCGCGCTGAACCACCCGAGGATCGTCACCATCACCCACGCGCTGCGGCCCGAGTCCGACCGGGACGCCGGCTACCTGGTGATGGAGTACGTCAACGGCGGCACCCTGGAGGAGGCCCGCAGCGCGGCCGGCCCGGGCGGCGGGTCCACCGCCGTGGACGTGGCGCAGGCGCTGGGATACGCCGTGCAGATCCTCGACGCCTTCGAGTACCTGCACGACCAGGGCTGGCTCTACTGCGACCTGAAGCCCGAGAACGTGATGCGGGTCGGCGGCCAGGGCACCAACGACCCGATCAAGCTGGTCGACTTCGGCGCGGCCCGCCGCATCGACAACACGGTGAGCCCGGCGTGGGGCACCGCGGGCTACACCGCGCCGGAGGTGGAGCGGCTGGGGCCCGCCGGCCCGAGTGTGCGGTCGGACCTCTACACCGTCGGCCGGACCCTCGCCGCGCTGACCCTGGTGCCCCGGTCCACCGAGGTGACCCGGATCCCGCCGGGGCAGGACGTGCTGCGGCTGCCCGTGCCCGCACGCCTCGACCCGTTCCTGCGGCTGCTCGCCCGCGCCACCGCCGCCGCGCCGGAGGACCGGTTCGCCGCCGCCGCCGAGATGCGCGAACAGGTCCGGGGCGTACGCCGGCAGGTCAGCTCGGCGACCGACGGCGTGCCCCGGCCGACCCGGTCCACCCTGTTCAGCCCCTCCGCGTGCGCCTTCGCCCTGCACACCGACCGCGACGCCCTGGACGTCGTGGAGATCATGCTCGGCCTGCCCGTGCCCCTGGTCGACGGCGCCGACCCGGCCGCCGGGTTCCTCGCCTCGCTCGGCGCCGCCGACCCGGCCGAGCTCATCGAGCTGTTGCGGACCGCCCCGGAGCACACCGCGCAGGTGACCTACCGCGCCGTCCGGGCCCACCTCGCCACCGGGCGGGTGGACGAGGCCGGCCCGCTGCTCGCCGACTTCCCCGAGGAGTCGCGGGACTGGGCGCTGTGGTGGCACCGCGCCCTGGTGGCCCTGGTGGGGCGGGACGCCGGCACCGCCCGGCGCTGGTTCGCGCAGGTCTACGGCTGGCTGCCCGGCGAGGTGTCCACGCGGCTCGCGTACGCGGTGGCCTGCGAACTCGACGGCGACCCGCGCACGGCGGCCGACCACTACCGGGGGGTGTGGGACGCCGACCCGGGCGTGGTGGGCGCGGCGTTCGGGCTGGCCCGCTGCCTGCTGGAGACGGCGGACGCGCGCAGCGCGGCGGACGCCCTGCTGCGGGTGCCGGAGTCCTCCCGCGCCTCGACGGCGGCGGTGACCTGTGCGGTGCGCATCCTGCTCGACGCGCCGGACGACGGACACCGGCTCGACACGGCGCTCGACGCCGCCGCGATCGTCGACAAGCTGCCCCCGTTCGGCGAACGCGAGGAGGTGGAGGCGCACATCCTGCGGATCGCGCTGGACTGCGACCTGACCGAGGAGCGCCACGGCGGCCGGCGGCTGTTCGGTCACCGGCTCGACGAGGACGCCCTCCGCCGCGCCTTCGAGCGCCGCTGCCGCTCCCGCGCCCGGCGCACCGCCGACCGGCGCGAGCGGATCGCGCTCGTCGAGCTGGCCAACGCGTACCGGCCGGTGACGTGGTGGTGATCCCGGCCGCCGGCCCCGACGGAAAGAGGTCACCCGTGTCCCCCGCCAACGATCTGCCGCTGCGGCTGCGCGCGCACCACACCGAGTGCGTCTCCGCCGACGGGGCGGTCCTCGACGTGGTCGCCACCGTCCGGGGCGAGGAACCCGTCCACGCCGACGTCCGGCACGACGACCTCGCGGAGGTGATCCTGCTCGACTCCTCGGGCTCGATGGGCGCGCCCCAGGCCAAGATGCGTGCCGCCCGGAGTGCCACCGCCGCGGCCATCGACGCCCTGCCGGACGGGGTCGCGTTCGCGGTGGTGGCCGGCACCGCCCACGCCACGATGGTCTACCCGGTCGACCGGCGGCTGGCGGTCGCCGACGAGACCACCCGGGCCGCCGCCCGCAAGGCGTTGCGGCACGTGACGCCGCACGGCGGCACCGCCATCGGCACGTGGCTGCTGCTGGCCCGCCACCTGCTGGCCACGCGACCGGACGCGATCGGGCACGTCATCCTGCTCACCGACGGGCGCAACGAGTCCCAGCTCCCCGCCGACCTGCGGGCGGCGGTGGACGACTGCGTGGGCCGGTTCACCGTCGACTGCCGCGCCATCGGCTCCGCGGACGGCGTGCACGACTGGGACGCGGCGGAACTGCTCGGCATCGCGGAGGCGCTGGGCGCCAACCCCGTCGTGCCGGTCGAGGACCTCACCGGGCTCGCCGACGACTTCCGGGCGGTGCTGACCCGCGCGATGTCCCGACGGGTCCCCGACGTCCGGCTCCGGGTGCGTACCACCGGGCTGGCCCGGGTCCGCTTCGTCAAGCAGGTGCACCCGGCGCTGGCCGACCTGAGCGGGCGCGGCGAGCCGGCCGGCGAGCTGGGCACCGACTACCCGGTCGGCGCGTGGAGCCCGCACGACCAGCGGGACTACCACGTCGCCCTGGAGGTCGACGCGATGGCGCCCGGGGCGAGCCGGCGCATCGGCTGGCTGAGCGTGCACGCGGGCGCGGCCACCACGCCGGTCGAGGTGCCGATCGACGTGGAGTGGACCGAGGACGCCCTGCGGTACTCGGAGATCAACGAGAGCGTCGCGTACTACACCCGCCAGCAGGACTACGCGGCGGCGGTCCAGCGCGGGCTGGCCGCCGCCCGGGCGGGCCGGGTCGCCGAGGCGGAGGAGCACCTCGGGCGCGCGGTGGCGCTCGCCCACGCCACGGGCCGCGACGACGACGTCGCCCTGCTCGCCCGCGTCGTGGACGTCCTGGACGCCGCCGACGGCCGGGTCCGCCTCAAGCCCGACGTCGACGCCCGACTCACGCAGTCCTCCCTGGTCGTGGCCCACCACACGTCCCGGTGGGGACCGCAGGAGCCGCCGGCGCAGCGGGTCGCGCCGACCGGACCGCCCGCGCCGTGGCGGCACTGTCTCGAGGAGCAGACCGGCGCGTACTGCCAGGGCTGCGGCACCCACCACCTGTCGGCGGACCGGCCCGCCGGGCGGTCCTGACCGGCGATGGACCTGGACGTCTCGGACAAGGTCGCCAGCGTCGTCGGCGGCACGGTGACGCTCGCCACCGCGCTCGTCACCGCGGCCGTCGCCGTCCGCCGCCACTCCCGGGGCCGGCGCGGCTGGTGGGCCGCGCTGCGCCCGGTCTGGCGCGGGGAGGCCGATGCCGGCATCGTCCACCCGCACCGCTTCGGGGGCTACGTCAAGCCGCTGTCCGAGGTGTACGTGCCGCGCCGCGCGGTGCCACGGCTCGCCCCGTCCGGCGACGGCGTCGACGTGGCGGACCTGCTCACCGGCACCGGCAACGTCCTGCTGATCGGGGAGCCGGGCAGCGGCAAGACGGCGCTCGTGCGCTACGAGAGCGCCCGCTCGGCGCGACGGTGGCTCGCCGGGCGCGGGCGGCGGCGGCGCTGCCCACCGGGGCCGGTGCTGGTGAGCCTGCCGGCCGCCGCCCTGGTGCACCAGCCGCTGTCCGCGGCGCTCGCCGAGGCGTACCCGCGCGACGGCGCCCCGCTCGACGTCGAGCAGGCTCCCGCCCCCGGCCGGCGGTGGCTGGTCTGCGTCGACGCGCTCGACGCCGTGGCCGACCCGGACGAGCGGGCCGTCGTGCTGAACCGCCTCGCGGAGCTGGCCCGCTCCCCCGGCCCGGCCGGCCCGCCGAGGCCCTGGCGGGTCCTGGTGACCACGCGGCACCTGGCGGAGGACGAGCTGGCCGTGCTGGGCGACGGTTATCCGGCGTACCACCTGGCGCACTTCACCGACGCGGACGTGGCGCTGCTGGCGGCCCGCTGGTTCCCTGACGGCGCCACGACCCGCAGGTTCCTGGACTGGACCCACGCCCAGCGCATCACCGGGCCGGTGCACAATCCGCTCACCGCCACCGTCGCGGTGCTGGTCTGGGAGGGCGGGCAGGCGGAGGCGGCCACGCCGACGGGCCCGGCCGCCCTGCTCGACGAGTTCGTCCGCGCCCTGCTGCGCGGCGGCCGGGCCAGCCTCGACGCCGCCTGCGCGGCGCTGCGGCGCCGCCCGCCCGACGGCGAGGCGGTCGCCGCCTGGCTGGACACCCGGCACACCGACCTCGTCGAGGTGGCGGCGACCGCCGCCGTCGCCGGCGGCGACCCGGTGGCGGCGGTCGTCGACTGGTCGGCGGCCCACGCCCCGGCTCCCCCGGCGACGGTGCTGCCCGACTGGCCCGCGCGGGTACGGCAGATCCTGCTCGCCACCGACCTCTTCCGGGCCGACCGCCACACCCTGGCCTCGGTCTGGCCCAGCCTGGTGGAGTACCTGGCGGCCGGGCCGCTCGCCCGGGACTGGCAGCCGGACGAGTGGGTGACACTGATGAACACCGGCTCGGCGCGGTTCGTCGCGTTGCAGGCGATCAGCCGGGCCGCCGTCACGCCGGCCTTCCTGCGCGCCCGGCTGACCGAGCCGGTCGGGGCGATCGCCGCGGGTCACCTGCTCGCCGGCCGGGGCACGGCCGCCGCCGGCGCGCCGGCGTTCCGGGCGGACGTGCTGGCGGCGCTGCTCACCCACTGGTCCGACGGCGCGGACGGTCCCGGCGGCCGGGACGCCGCCCGGGAGTGCTTCTCGCTGTTGACGACGCTGGCGGCGGACCGCGCCGACCGGGACCTGCTGCACGAGATCGCCGCGGATCCCCGACGGCCGGGTGAGGTCCGCCGGGCGGCGGCGCTCTTCTTCGCCCTGCGCACCCGCAACGCCCACCGCTCCCGGGCGGAGTCCTGACCGCCGGCCCGGCGGAGCGGTGGGCGTCGCGGGCGTTCGCCTACGCCGCCCGCTGCGGGCCGACGACGCTCCAGCACAGGCCGGCGGGATCGCGCAGCGTCACCTGGCGCGACGGATCCGCCGGCGTCTCGACGCGGGCACCGGCGGCCACCGCCCGTCGCAGCACCGACTCGGGGTCGGTCCGCTCGATGGTCAGCACGTCCTCGCGGCTCTCCACCGTCGACGGCGCGCCCGCCTCGTACCACTCGCTGACGGTCAGGCGGTGGCCGCCGACGGCCAGTTCCGCGTGCAGGACGTGCCCGTCGAGCAGGCACTCCCGTACGATCGCGACGGCGTCGAAGACATCCGTGTAGAAGGCGATGGCCTCGTTCGTGTCGCTGACCGTCAGGTGGGGACCCGGCCGGTGGTTCTGTGCCCTCATGTGACTGGTGCCGCCCTTCCCCTACTCGGCGATCCGGGTCCGACCGGTCCAGCGGAAGACCACCGGAAGGTCCACCGCCAGCGGGGTGGCGCCCCGTTCGAAGTGCTCGTACCCGCCGTAGTGCAGGACCTTGATCTTCTCCTCCGCCCGCGCCACCTGGCGGCTGCGCAGGTCGGCCGGCAGATCGACCGGACCGCCCTCCAGGACGATGTCGATGACGCCGACCGCGTCCCGGGTGACCGGATCAGCTTGCGAAACGTCCTTCATGGCACGACCTCCGTCGCATTCCGCACACCTCGGACGAGCCGCCGCACGGCGGACGCGTCCACACAGGCCTGACGACACCCGTTGCCGGGTGAACGGACGCTTCGCGGTCGAACGTCCTTGTCCGGTGACCGGGCGCCCGTTCTGCTCCGAACGTAATCCAGATCACATTCGGCGGACACCCTTAGGCCACCCCTAGGAACGGCCCTGGGCAGCCACGACGTCCCCCGCACCGGCCACGCGGGTGCGCAGGATCACTCCCAGCGGAAGAACCGGGTGGCCGCCGCGGAGCCGACCACGGCCGTCACCGCCAGGGCGATCAGCTGCGGCAGCTCCGGGTTGGCGCCCGCCCACGCCGCACCGAGGGTGTCCACCGTGGCACCCAGCGGCGAGTAGTCGGCGATGGCGGCCAGCGCGCTCGGCATCCGGTCGCGGGGCAGCCAGGCGCCCGCCAGGAAGAGCAGCGGGAAGAACAGCGCGGGGCCGATCGACTGCGCCGCCCGGGCGGACGGCGCCAGCGCCGCGATCAGCAGGCCGACGGCGAAGAGGCAGGCCACCCCGAGCAGGAAGGCCAGCACGAAGCCGGGAACGTTGGCCGGTGCCGGCTGGTCCAGCAGGAACCGCACGGCGATCGCGGTGACCACCGCGCCGAGGACGCCCATCACCAGGTTGACCACCACCTGCGCCACCAGCAGGAGGCCGGGCTGCACCGGGGTGGTCGCCAGGCGGCGCAGCACCCGACGTTCCCGGTAGATGCCGAGCGCCATCGGCAGGGTGAAGAGCGCGAGCATGCCGATGGTGAGGGCGAGCGCCAGGGACGGCAGGAAGGTCTGCTCGGCGTGCTGCCCGGTGTCGGCGGCCGTGCCGGCGCGCTGCGGCAATCCGAAGACGAGCATCAGGCCGATCGGCAGGGCGAAGACGAAGAACAACGACACCGGTTCCCGCAGGAACAGCTTCGTCTCGACGGCGATCAGCTTGGACAGGGCGCTCACGACGACCTCCCGTCGGTCGGGGACTGCGCGGCGGTCCGGCCCGAGCGGCCGGTGAGGGAGACGAACGCGTCGTCGAGGGTGGGCTGCTCGACCCGCAGCGCGTCGTAGCCGATCCCGCGCCCGTTGAGCACGGACAGGACCGACTGGAGCACGTCCTTCGTGCCGGTCACCGTCACCTCGTCGCGGTAGCGGGACACCCCCGTCACGTCGGGCGCCGCGAGCAGCAGGGCGTCCTCGACCGGCTCGGCGGGACGGAAGTGCACCCGGTGCTCGCTGCCGACCCGGGTGAGCAGGCCGGCGGGGCTGTCGATGGCCACCACCCGACCCTTGTCGATGATCGCGAGCCGGTCGCAGAGGCGTTGCGCCTCCTCCATGAAGTGGGTGACCAGCACGACGGTGACGCCCCGGTCGCGGATCCGCTCGACCAGGTCCCAGGTGTCCCGGCGGCCCTGCGGGTCGAGGCCGGTGGTCAGCTCGTCGAGGATGGCGACCTCCGGCCTGCCGACCAGTGCCAGGGCCACCGACAGCCGCTGCTTCTGCCCGCCGGAGAGCTTCTGGAAGTAGGTGTTGCGCTGCTCGGCCAGGCCGAGGTCGGTCAGCAGCTCGTCGATGTCGGCCCGGTTGCGGTAGAAGGACCGGTACAGGTCCAGCGCCTCCCACACCCGTACCTTGTCCGGCAGCTGGCTCTCCTGGAGCTGGGCGCCGACGCGCTGCCGCACCTCGGTGCGGTCGCGGACCGGGTCGAGCCCGAGCACCCGGATGGTGCCGCCGTCAGGACGGCGCAACCCCTGCACGCACTCGACCGTGGTGGTCTTGCCGGCCCCGTTCGGGCCGAGCACGCCGAAGATCTCGCCCTGTTCCACGGTGAAGGAGACGTCGTCGACCGCGATCTTCTCGCCGTACCGTTTCTGCAGATGATCGACTTCGATGACCGGCATGGGGGGTGGTCCTCCTTCACGTGCGGGTTGCCGTCGAGAAGGGCGGGACCCCTCGGCTGATCGCGGCGTCGGCTTGTGGGAACGGGCCGGCCGGCCGGCGCCAGGCCGACCGACGCCCGACATCATCCGGCCAACCGATGTGCCGATCAACTGATCAGCTGACAAATCGGGGGTATCGAACCGGAAACCGGCCCGGGACAGGGGTGCCGACCGCGAACACGGCGTGGGGGCAGGGGTGCCGACCGGTCACCGCAGGTGTGCGTCCACGCGGGTCGGTCACCGGCGGGCCGGG
This sequence comes from Micromonospora sp. CNZ303, assembly GCF_004345505.1. NCBI lineage: Bacteria > Bacillati > Actinomycetota > Actinomycetes > Micromonosporales > Micromonosporaceae > Micromonospora > Micromonospora sp. CNZ303. Next base: position 70,117 of record NZ_SLVT01000024.1, read on the forward strand.
CAGAACGGCAGCAGCTCGTCGAGTCGGGTCAGGACGACGTCGGGGCCGGCGGCGCGCAGGGTCTCCTCGTCGGACTCGCCCCACAGCGCGGCCACCGCCAGCACCCCGGCCGCCCGCGCGCTGGCCAGGTCGCTGGGGGCGTCGCCGACCATCAGCGCCTCCCCGGGGCGGGCCCCGAGCAGGCGCAGCGCCCGCCGCACGATGTCCGGAGCGGGCTTCGGCCGGGGCACCTCGTCCGATCCCACCACGTGGTCGACCAGCGGCAGCAGGCCGAGCCGGCCGAGCAGGTCGCGGGCGCGGACCCCGCTGCGGCCGGTGGCCACGGCCAGCCCGATCCCCCGCCGGCGCAGGGTGCGGAGCAGCTCCGGCACCCCGTCGACGGGGGTGACCCGGTGCGCGAGGCGGTTGCTCTCCCGCACGAACGGTCCGGCCAGCGTCGCCGGCAGGCCCATCAGCTCCAGCACCTCCGGCAGGTACCGGCCCGGGTGGCGGCAGTACTCCTCGACCGGGGCGACGCCGTCGCCGACCACCTCGGCGTACGCGAGGGCGAACGCCTCCCTGGCGACGGCGAGGCTGTCGACCAGCACCCCGTCGAGGTCGAGCACCACGGCCCGGACGCCGCCCGGTACCGCCGTCCACGCCGTCGCGTCCGCGACCACCGACGTCACCTCCCGCCCGTACGACCCGGCGCGCCGCCCGGTAGGGGTGGCAGGCCGGGGGTGCCCCCGACTACGGTCAGGACCGTCGTTCCGGGCCCGCCGGCGCGGCGCACCGCGCCCACCTGGATCCGCCGGCGCCCCACCGACCCTACCGGCGTCCCGGGGGCCCGTCGTCCGGCCGCCGCGGCACGCCCGGCCGGACCGGCCCGGGCCCGAGCCGCTGGAGAGGGGTCGCGTCATGCCGCTGCTGAGCTGGCTCGCGGGAGGCACCGACGAGCGTCCGGACGCCATCCGTGTCGACGACCGCGCGGTGCCCTGGGTGGAGCTGCGCCGCCTGGCCGCGGCGATGGCCGACGAGCTGCGCGGCGTCGACCGGGTGGCGATCGAGGCCACCGCGACCCTGGAGACGGTGGTCGGGGTGGTCGGCGCCCTGACCGCCGGGGCGGCGGTCGTGCCGGTCCCGCCGGACGCCGGGCCGATGGAGCGCGACCACATCCTGCGCGACTCGCAAGCGACGGCACTGCTGGTCCCGGCCGGCGCGGAGCGCACCGCCGAGGGCGCGGGCCGGGCCGTCGTGCCCGTCGACCTGAGCCGGCGCTCGGACACCGTCCACCCCGAGCCGGACCCGGCCGGCACCGCGGTGATCCTCTACACCAGCGGCACCACCGGCGCACCGAAGGGCGCCGTGATCTCCCGCCGTGCCGTCGCCGCCTGCCTGGACGGGCTGGCCGACGCCTGGGCGTGGACGCCGGACGACCTGCTGGTGCACGGCCTGCCGCTGTTCCACGTGCACGGGCTGGTGCTCGGCGTGCTCGGGCCGCTGCGGCTGGGTGGCCGGCTGCACCACGTGGGCCGGCCGCGACCCGAACGGTACGCCGCGGCCAACGGCTCGATGTACTTTGGCGTGCCGACCGTGTGGTCCCGGATCGCCGCCGACCCGGACTCGGCGCGGGCGCTGCGTCCGGCGCGGCTGCTCGTCTCGGGCAGCGCGGCGCTGCCGGCGGCCGTCTTCGCGGACCTCGCCACCCTCACCGGGCACCGGCCCGTCGAGCGGTACGGGATGACCGAGACCCTGATCACGGTGAGCGCCCGGGCGGACGGCCCGCGCCGGCCGGGCACCGTCGGGCTGCCGCTGCCGGGGGTGCGCACGCGGCTGGTCGACGAGAACGGCGCCACGCTCCCCGCCGACGGGACGGCGATGGGCGAGCTCCAGGTCGACGGCCCCACCCTGTTCGACGGCTACCTGAACCGTCCGGACGCCGACGCGGCGAGCCGCACCCCGGACGGCTGGTTCCGCACCGGGGACGTCGCCACCGTCGACCCGGACGGCTGGCACCGGATCGTCGGGCGGGCGTCCACCGACCTGATCAAGAGCGGCGGCTACCGGATCGGCGCCGGCGAGGTGGAGGACGCCCTCCTGGCCCACCCGGGGGTCCGCGAGGCCGCCGTGGTGGGCACCCCGCACCCCGACCTCGGCCAGCAGGTCACCGCGTACGTGGTGGGCGACGGGGTGGACGGGGCCGAGTTGATCGACTTCGTGGCCCGCCACCTGTCGGCGCACAAGCGGCCACGGGAGGTGCGCCTGGTCGACGCGCTGCCCCGCAACGCCCTCGGCAAGGTGCAGAAGACCAGGCTGACGGCGGACTAGGGCACGACGGCCGGGATGCTGATCGCGGTGGCGACCAGTCCCCGCTCGACCAGGAACCTGCCGGCGAAGGCCGTCACCGGGATCCCGCCGAGGACCGGGCCGGGCACCAGCAGCCGGGCCTCGAAGGTGCCGGCCGGATCGATCACGATGTCCGCCTCCGAGAAGTCCAGCCACCGGCCGGTGAGCGGGAACCACGCCTTGTACACCGCCTCCTTCGCGCTGAACAGCAGGCGGTCCCAGCAGACGGCGGGGCGGGCCGCGCCCAGCGTGGCGGTGCGCGCCCGCTCGGCCGGCAGGGCGATCGCGTCGAGCACCCCGTCGGGCAGCGGTGCGTGCGGCTCGGCGTCCACGCCGAGGGTGGCGAACGCGGTCGTGCGGCCGAGGACCGCCGCCCGGTAGCCGTCGCAGTGCGTCATGCTGCCGACCACGCCGGCCGGCCAGACCGGGGCGCCGCGGGCGCCGGAGACGATCGGCACCGGCGCGAGGCCCAGCTCGCCGAGGGCCGTGCGGGCGCAGTGCCGCACGGTGGTGAACTCCCGGCGACGCTTCTCCACCGACCGGGCCACCAGCGCCTCTTCCTCGGGGAACAGGGTCAGGCCGGCGGGGTCCGTGAAGGCCTCGGCCACCGCCACGGCGGGGGGCAGGATCTGCTCGATCACGTCCGCCGATGCTAGAGGCTGCGGCGAGCCGCGCCGCGCCGGCACCGACGGTACGGTGCACCATAGGGGTCGGGTACGGGTGCCGGGCCGCGCGGGCGGCTGCCAGTCTGGGGGCGGGCCCCGGTTCCATGGGCGGGGCACGCGGATTTTGGTCGGATGGATGCGGGAAAAGCGATGCTCACTGGCAAGGTGGTGCGGTTCGACGAGGTGCGGGGCTACGGGTTCATCGCCCCGGACGACGGCAGCGACGACGTGTTCGTGCACGCGAACATGCTGGACGGCGACAAGTGGGCGCTGACGCCCGGTGTCCCGGTGGAGTACGAGGCGGTGGGGACCGACCGTGGTCCCAAGGCCGTGCTGGTGCGGGTGGTGGGCGCTGCCGTGGGCGCGGAGCGCAACGGGGCGGCCGGCACCGCGGCGCCCTCCCGGGCCGGCGTGGCGTTCACCGGCGGGCGCAGCAGGGACGGCGGGCCGGCTGCGGGCGGTGCGGAGGACGACGAGGGCCTGTGCGACGTGCTCTCCGAGCGGGCCTTCTGCACGGAGGCCACCGAGGCGCTGGTCACCTCCGTGCCGGACCTGACCGGGGCGCAGATCGTGGCGGTGCGGGCCCGGATGCTGGACCTGGCCCGACGGCACGGCTGGGTGGAGGGCTGACCGCGGGGCGGACGTCGGTGGAGCGCCGCCCACGGCCCGGTCGGCTCAACCGGCGGCGATCAGCAGGGACTTCCTGATCCGGCCGAGCGCGCTGCGCGGCAGCTCGTCGACGAAGTGCACCCGCCGGGGCCGTTGACCCGCGGAGAGGTACCGGCCGACGTGGTCGATGAGCACCTGCGCGGTCAACCCCTCGGCGACGACGTACGCGGTGACCTGCTCGCCGAGCGCGTCGTGCGGCGTGCCGACGACGGCGGCCTCCCGGACGCCGGGATGGCTCAGCAACGCCTCCTCGATCTGCCCGGCGTGCATCCGCCGGCCCCGGCAGTGCAGCACGTCGAGCCCGCGCCGGCCGATTATCCGGTACGAGCCGTCGGCGGCCACGGTGGCCAGGTCGCCGGTGGCGTGCCAGTGACCGGCGGCATGAGCCCGCCCGCCCTCGACGTAGCCGCTGAACAGCGTCGGTCCGCAGATGCTCAACTCGCCGACCGACTCGCCGTCGGCCGGCACCGGTCGGGCCTCGCGGTCCAGCACCCGGGTCTCCACCCCGGGCAGGGGGGTGCCGACGGCACCGGCGACCGTGCGGTCGTCGGCCCGCCCGGTCAGCGCGATGAGCGTCTCGGTGGTGCCGTACGCCTGGACCGGCGTGTGCGAGGTGAGCAGCCGGAGACGTTCGGCCACGGCGCAGGCCAGCGGGGCGTCCGCGGAGATCAGGATCCGCGCCGCCGACAACGACCGGGCCCACCGGGCGTTCAGCGCGATCTTCGCCCACTGCTCGGGCAACCCCAGGTACATGGTGCCGACCGGTCCGGCGGCGGCGTTGCGGTCGAGATGGACGAAGCGGCTGCCGACCCGCAACGCGCCGAGCAGGCCGACGACCAGGCCGTACGCCCGGAACAGCGGCGCGCCCTGGACCACGACGTCCTCCTCGTTCCACCGCCACGCGTCGGCCAGCAGGTCGAGGTCGGCGGCGATGGCGCGGCGCGAGATGCGTACCCCGCGCGACGGCCCGCCGGCGCCCCCGGTGTAGAGGATGACCGCGTCGGTGCCCGGCGCCGGCTCGGGGTGCGGTGTCGAGGAGCGCTCCCGCAGGTCGACCGGGACGGTGGGCAGCCGGTGGGTGTCGGACCGGTTGCGGCCGAGGAGCGCCGTCGCCCCGGACTGCCGCAGGATGCGGCCCCGTTCGTACTCGTCCGCGTCGGGGGGCAGTGGTACGAGCGGGACGCCCGCGTGGACGGCGCCGAGCATTCCCACCACCGTCTCCAGGGTCGGCGTGCCGTCGACGGCGACCGCGACCGCACCCCTGATCCGGTCGGCGACCGCGGTGACGCAGCCGAGCAGGGCCTCGCTGGAGAGCGTGCCGCCGGCCACCGTGACCGCATCGGCCCGGTCCGCGCCGAATCCCCGCAGCGCCGGCAGCAGTGTCATCTGCGCTATCCCCTGCGGAGGGCGGCAACGAGTCGCGGCGGCAGGTGGAACATCACGACGGCCACAGAACCCTTCAGGTCACGGGGCACGGCCCCATATCCGACTATCCCGATGCTGGAAACGGGTGCCCCGAAATTAGGCCGGGCTATCGGCCCGGCACAACCCCTAGCTGCCCGGACCGGGTCCCCTGCGAGGCCGACAGGCCAGGTAGGACAGGATCTCGTCCGGTTTTCGGCAGCGGCGGGCCGGACCACCCTTTCCGATGGCCGACACTATGGATGGACGATGAATCGCCAACAGTGGTGGACATTGGAGCCGGCTTTTGACGGGAAATTGTGGATCGGCAGCAAAGGATCACCGCGACATTGATGTCCGTTACACTTATCCAACCCTATTCCGTCGTTCACGCAGCAACACCGACGCCCACCGACAGGCCCCTGGGCGCATAATTCTTTTTTAACAACATAATCGGTGAATTTCCCAAAGGTCCGAATCGCTCGGCGCTTCGGCGACGCGCGCCGAGTCCCGATCCCGGACGGCCCGGCGGCCCGCAGTCGCACTTCGGGCAGGCGATGTCGCACGCCGCAACAATCGGGAACCTTTAACAATTGTCGAGCCGCCCGCCCGCGCCCCGGAGCCTCTCGTCGCCGGTCCGGGCCAACGGGCCGGCAGGCACCCCCGACCCCCCTCCGACCGTCAGCGCTCCCACGCCGGACCGCACCGCGCCCATGGCCACCGGGCCGCCCGCCGGCCATGTTGACACTGAGTTGAGCAGCGCTTACCCGGGATGACGTCGAGGACTTCCGGCCCGCCCGACGCAGGACGGCCGCCGACGGGAGGCGGCTTCGCCACCGACGGGCCAACGACGGAGCCCCGTCGCGGTGACGACGTGGACACGCACCGGACGCCTAGCACGCAAGAACGCGTCCGCCAATCGCCGAGCGGGCCGGAAAAGGCGCGACCAATGGGCCACGGCGGCATACTGTCACGTTACGGGACCGCCCGGCGACTTTCCGCTGTCGCCCGTACGCACGAAGCCAGCTCGGGCCGACGCGAGACAGAACCGATGTTTGCCCATCCTTTACAAACCTCGGCTTGCCGCCCAATTGCCGAACTGCCATACTCCCACCATCACGGTGGTCGATAGGGGGAAGGCCGACCCGGAGGGGCTGGGGAATTATCGCCGACGCTGGTGGGGGCGCGACCCGGAGTCGCCAGCCGGTCAAGTCGGTCGATGGTTCACCGGCCATGCTCGACGGTCGTCTATATTTGCTAATAATGGAATGGGTCAAGAATTGCCGGTCTCCGATTTCGTCGAGTTCCAGGGGCGCGCAGGGCGGGCGGCCCCTCCGGTGACCGCGGACCGCACGCTCCTCCGGGGGCCGTGTCGATGGAGCTGACCGAGCGGTCGTGCCTGCTCAGCATGCTGGAACGCCGGCTGACGGACCTGTCCCGCAGCGAGGCCCCCCCGACCAACCGGACCGTCGCCGTGCTGACCGGCCCGGTCGGCTCCGGCAAGACCACGCTGTTGCAGACCTTCGCCCGGCGGGCCTGCGACTCCGGGGCGCGGGTCCTCGGCGCGAGTGCCTCCCGCGCCGAACGCACCGTCCCGCTGGAGGTCATCCGGCAGCTCGTGCGGGCGGCGCCGTTGAGTGGAGCCGGTAACCCCGACCTCTGGGCCCGCCTCGGGCGGCTGCTGGACGCGGGCGCCCTCACCTGGACCGACGCCGACGACACGGACCACGAGGACACCGCCCTGGCCACCGCCGCGATCGGTGGGGCCCTGCTGGAGATGACCGCGCAGGGGCCGCTGGTCATCGCGGTCGACGACGTCCACCACGCCGACGTGCCGTCGCTGCGTTGCCTCGACTACGTGGCTCGACGGATCTCCGGGCTACCCGTACTGATCATCCTGACGGAGGCGCCGCGCACCCGGCCGTGGCGGCCCGACGTCCACGCCGAGCTGCTGCAACCCGCGCGGCTGCAGCGCATCCGGCTGCCGCTGCTCACCGCCGACGGGACGTTCCAACTGCTCGCCCGACGACTCGGCGTTCCGGTCGCCCGCACCATCGCCGAGGAGAGCCATCGGATCAGCGGCGGTAACCCGCTGCTGGTGCAGGCGCTCGCCGAGGACCAGGCGGCCGCGCCCCGGCTCGCCGACCGTCCCGTGGTCGGGGAGTCGTTCCGGGAGGCCGTGCTCAGCTGCCTGTACCGCTGCGACCAACTGGTGCTCAACGCCGCCCGGGTGCTGGCCGTGACCGGCGAGCCGCTGCACGGCAACCTGCTGCCCCACCTCGTCGACGCACGGTCACGGGCCGCGCTCGGAGCGATCGACGACTCGACCAGCGCGGGACTGATCACCGAGCAGGGGCTGCGCCATCCGGCGGTGAGCCAGGCCGTCCTCGACGGCATGACCGCCGAGGAACGCGCACGGCTGCATCTGGAGGCGGCCTGCCTGCTGCACGACGACGGCGCGGCCCCGGCCCGGATCGCGCCGCATCTGGTCGGGATCGACGAGCTGGCCGAGCCCTGGATGGCGCAGACCCTGCTGGACGCGGGCGAGCAGGCGTTGCGCGACGGCGAGATGGAGACCGCACTGCGTTACCTGCGCCGCGCGCACCGAAGCTGCGCCGGCGAATGCCTGCGGGCGCGGATCCGTTCCGCGCTGGCCCGCGCCGAGTGGCGTCTCGACCCGCAGGCCGCGATCCCCCACCTGGTCGGCGTCGTCACCGCCATCCGCGCCGGGCACCTCGGCAGCCAGCAGGCCGCCGCTGCCATCCACTACCTGCTCTGGCACGGCGAGATCGACAAGGCCGTCGATCTCGTCAACCACCTGAGCGAACGGGCGGACAGCGTCGACCCGAGATCCGCCGCCGAACTGCTCGTCACCACGGGCTGGATGTCGACCCTCTACCCCGGCGTGATGGTCGACCGCCCCGCACCCGCCGTGGCCGCCCGGGACCCACTCACGCTGGCCAAGGTCAAGCGCGGGATCGAGGGCGCCACCCTGCTGTCCGCCGTGCTCGACCGCGGTGACGCCAGCGCGGTCGAGCAGGCCGAGCGGGCGCTGTCCACCACCGGGCTGGACGACGAACCGAACATGTGGACCGCCGTCTGCGCACTCATCGCCATGATCTACGCCGACCGGCTGGACCTGGCCGACGACTGGTGCGACCGGCTGGGCCGCAACCCCGCCACCCCGCGCTACCCCACCCCGTCGGCGACGCTCGCGGCCCTCCGGGCGGCCGTCGCCGGACGGCTCGGCGACCTGCCCCGCGCCGAGAAACTGGCCGACGAGGCGCTCGGTCAGCTCTCGCCGAAGGGCTGGGGAGTAGCGATCGGGATACCGCTCGCCGTCCGGGTACGGGCCCTCACCTTCATGGACCAGCTCGACGCGGCGGCGACCACCCTCCAGATGCCGGTGCCCCCGGCGATGTTCGAGACCCCGATCGGGCTGCACTACCTGCAGGCCCGCGGGATGCACGCCCTCGCCGCGGGAAGCCCGGAGGCGGCCCTGGCCGACTTCCAGCTCTGCGGGCAGCTGATGAACCGCTGGCGGCTGGACTTCTCGGGCCTCGTCCCGTGGCGGACCGAGTCGGCGCGGGCGTTGCTCCGGATGGGTCGCCGCCAGCAGGCCGGCAGGTTGGTCCGCGAAGAGCTGGCCCGGCTACGGCCCGTGCACGTACGGCACCGGGCCGCCGCCCTGCGGGTCCTGGCCGCCACGGAGGACGGGCCGGACCGGATCCCGCACCTGCGCAGCGCCGTCCGACTGCTGCGGCAGTGCGGCGACCGGATGGAGCTGGCGCACAACCTGGCCGACCTCGGTCAGGCCTACCAGCAGGCCGGCGACCGGCGGCAGGCCCGCGTCGCGGCGCGGTCGGCCCGGGTCCTCGCCGAGGAGTGCGGAATCCCGATGCTGCGACCCGGCCTCTCCGCCCGGAGCGGCAGCGCCGAGAGCGCCGGCGCGACGGCCGTCGTCCGAGGACTGACCGACGCGGAGTGCAACGTGGCCACCCTGGCCGCCCAGGGCCACACCAACCGCGAGATCGCCGAGAAGCTCTTCCTGACCGTCAGCGCCATCGAGCAGCGGCTGACCCGGATCTACCGGAAGTTGGACGTCAACTCGCGCAGCGAGCTGGCCGCCCGGCTGCGCATGAACCGACCCGGCGCGACGGTCCTGGACCCGCCGCCGCGAGGCAGGGACGACCCGGGCCAACGGCCCGCCGGGCCCCGGCCGCGCTGACCTCCGCCGGTCGACCACCGCTCCGGCCCTCACCGACCGTCCCGGCCGCGGCTCACCGCCGGCCGTGATCTCCCGGGCCCGTCCCCGGACCGGTTCGTCGACCCGCGGTCGCACGAGGTCCGCGCGACGACGTCGTCCGGCACCCGCGGCCACCACGGTGTAAGCCGCCGCCGGCCGTCCGCCGCCGGCCGTCCGCCGCCGCCTGCTCCGGCTCGCGCCGGTCGTCGGAGGTCGTCGGAGGTCGACTGTGGAGGTTGGGGTCGGGCCGCCACCTGCGCCGATCGTCGCCGGGTGTCCACATCCCAGCACTGAGCGTGCAACCGGGCGTGCGTGGCGAAGCCCGATGTGACACCATCAAGCCGCACACCGGACACCAGCCCCTCACCGTGTCGCCATCTCCCCCGCCGGGTCGAGTCCGACACCCCTTCATCGCGCTTCGCGCAACCCCTAAATGCGTTTCAGGGCCGCAGGTTTGTGCGCGAAACCATGGGGTCTCGCGCCCGTTGTCGCACACCCACGCCGGTGCCAGACTCCCCTGAGCACCCGGACCGTACGGCGAAAACCCCGGTCCGGCGAAAGATTTCCAGGTCCACCCGGCACGGCGGCCCGGTGCGCTCCACCCCTACCCGGAAGACGCGGGTGGAGGGGCGGCTGTCCGGCAAGGGGGAGGCGGCGTCGGCAACACCGGGGTTCCCGGTCCCGCGCCGCGTAGGAGAAGGGCTGACACGTTGGTGTTGGTGCAGCAAGAGGAACAGACGACCCGTCTCCGGCGCGCGTTCCGGGCTTGTGAGGACCAGCAGCGCGGACACGTCGCGCTGGTCACCGGCGCCGTGGGCAGCGGCAAGACGAGCCTGCTGGAGTCGTTCAGCGAGTGGGCGGCGGGTGCCGGCGGGCAGGTGATGAGCGCCGCCGGCTCCCGGGCCGAGCGCGGGCTCCACCTGGGAGTGGTCGGGCAGCTGTTCCACAGTGCACGGCTCACGCCGGAGGCCGCGGCCCGGGTCGAGAAGCTGATGCGGGACGCCACCTTCGCCGTACCGCTGCCCGAGCCCGGCGCTGAGGCGGCCGACGGCGACCGGGCCTGGGCCCCCCTGCTGCACGGTCTCTTCGCCACCCTGCTCGACCTGACCGCCGCCGGCCCCCTGGTCCTCGTCGTCGACGACGTGCACCACGCGGACCCGGCCTCGCTGCACTGCCTTCTCTACGTGACCCGCCGGCTGCGCCACGCCCGGATCATGGTCGTGCTCGCGGAGGCCTCGACGCTGCGCCCGCCGCACCCGCTGTTCCGCGCCGAGCTGCTCAGCCAGCCGCACTTCTCCCGCATCGGCCTGCCGCCGCTGACCGTCGACGCGGTCGCCCGGCTGGTCGGCGGCGAGGCCGACAACGCCGACGCCCGGCGGACGGCGGAACGCTGCGTCCGCATGACCGGCGGCAATCCGCTGCTCACCCGGGCGCTGCTCGAGGAGCAGGCCGGCGCGGAGACGAACGACGAGTACGGTCCGCCGGTCGGCGACGCGTTCGACCAGGCGGTGCTCGGCTGCCTGTACCGGCACGAGCCGGGGGTGCGCCGGGTGGCGCAGGCACTCGCGGTGCTCAACCGGCCCGCGACGACCGACCTGCTCGGCCACCTCCTCGACGTGGTGCCCGAGTCGACGGCCCCGGCGGTACGGGTGCTGCGCACCTCGGGCCTGATGGAGGGCGACCAGCTGCGCCACCCGCGCATCCTGCGGTCGATCCTGGGCGACATGTCGGCCGACGAACGGCGGGGCCTGCACCAGCGCGCCGCCGAGGTGCTGCACGACCACGGCGCCGAGCCGAGCGTGGTCGCCGAGCACCTGGTGGCGGCCGGCTCGGCGAGCGCGCCCTGGGGCGTGCCGGTGCTCCAGGACGCCGCCGGCCACGCGCTGGCGTCGGGCCGGCCCGACGTGGCCGCCGCGTGCCTGCGCCTGGTCTCCCGCGCCCCGGTGGACGCGCAGCAGCGCACCGCCACCACCGAGATGCTGGTGAACGCCCGCTGGCAGCTCAACCCGCTGGCCGTGAACGGGCAGCTGACCGAGCTGGTGGAGACGGCCCGGGCCGCCGGGTGGTCCACCGACGCGGGCCTGTCCGCCGTGCCCTACCTGCTGTGGCAGGGGCGGGTGGACGAGGCCACCGAGGCGGTCAGCGCCTTCCCGACGGACGAGGAGCACGGCCCGGCCGGCACCGCCGGCCGCCTGCGGATGATGCCGCTGCTGGTCTCCCTCTCCCACCCGGAGCACCTGGCCACCGTGCGGGAGACCCCGAGCGCCTGGAGCCGGGCGGCGAGCGCGCCGACCACGATCAGCCCGCTGCTCCAGGCGGTGACGGTGCTCGGCACCGCGCTGACGCCGGCCGCGGACAACGACACCGTGGCAACCGCCGAGCAGCTTCTCCAGCGCCACCACACGGACGACGGCGCACTGGGTCTGCTGACCGCTCCCCTGCTGGCGCTGCTCTGGGCGGGTCGGTCCGACCGGGCCGCGGTCTGGGGGGACGTGCTGCTCGGCCGTCCGGTGGTCCAGCACGCCCCGGTGTGGCGGGCCGTCATCCGGGCGGTCCGGGCGGAGGCGGCGTTGCGCGTCGGCGACCTGCCCGGCGCGGAGCACCACGCGCGGGCGGCCCTGGAGGACATGCCCGCCCCTGCCTGGGGGGTGGCCATCGCCGGCCCGCTGGCCACGTTGGTCGCCTGCGCGACCGAGTCGGGTCGGTTCTCCGAGGCCGAACGGTGGCTCGCCCACCCCGTCCCGCCCGGCATGTTCCGCACCCCGCTGGGCCTGCACTACCTGGCCGCCCGGGCCCGGCACCACCTGGCCGTACGCCGGCCGCACGCCGCCACCACCGACCTGCGCCGGTGCGGCGAGCTGATGCGCGCCTGGGGCATCGACGCGGCCGGGCTGGTGCCGTGGCGGCTGGAGCTGGCCCGGGTGCAGCTCAGCGTCGGCAACAAGACGCAGGCCACGCAGCTTCTCCAGGAGCAGCTGCGGGTGCCGCACGGGGTCGACGACCGCACCCGGGGCCGGACGCTCCGGCTGCTCGCCACCACCGCCGCCCAGGACCACCGGCGCAAGCTGCTCTCCGAGGCGGTCAACCTGCTCCAGTCCAGCGGCGACCGGCTGGAACTCGTCCGGGCCCTCGGCGACACCGGCCAGACGCTCCAACGTGCCGGGGACTCCGCCCGTGCCCGGCTGCTCGTCCGCCGGGCGTACCAGCTCGCCCAGGACTGCGGCGCATCGGTGCTGGCCCAGCGGCTGATCCGCCGGGAGCCGGGCAGCGGGCTGCCGGCGTACCCGGCCGCCGCCGAGTTGCAGGAGCCGGACGACGGGCTGAGCGACGCCGAACGCCGGGTCGCCGCGCTGGCCGCCCAGGGGCACACCAACCGGCAGATCTCCAGCAAGCTCTTCATCACCGTGAGCACGGTGGAGCAGCACCTGACCCGGGTCTACCGCAAGCTCGACGTCAAGCGGCGCACCGACCTGCCGTCCCGGCTCGTCGCGTACGCGGAGGCGCTGGCCGACGAGACCCAGGGCGCCGCGTCCTGACCGACGTCGCGGGGGCGCGGTGGGTGTGGCCCACCGCGCCCCCACGACGCGTACGGCGACCGGGAGTTCAGCCGACGGCCAGCCCGACGGTACGACGGGCCGCCGCCTCGTCGCGGTGTTCGAGCACGAGGTCGGCGGCGGCGGTGACCCCGCCGGCCTGCCGCATCCGCCGGCTCCACAGCTGCGCCCGCGCCCGGAACGTCTCCTCGCCCAGCAGCCGCGCGAGCTTGGCCAGGACGTCCTCGACGTCCGGCGAGTCGGCGCGCTCGACGGACAGGGCCACCCCGCTGTCGACCGCGCGCACCGCCCCGTCGGGGCAGTCCAGCCAGAACGGCATCACCAGCTGCGGCACGGCGAAGTGGACGGCCTCGTGGATGGCGTTGGCGGCGCCGTGGTTGAAGAAGACCCGCACGTGCGGGTGGGCCAGCACCCGGTGCTGCGACGGCACCCACGCCTCCACCCGCAGGTTGCCCGGCAGCCGCCGCGCCGGCGGGAGGAGGTGCTGCTGGCGGGCGGGCACCTTCCACAGCACGGCGTGTTCGGGCCCGAGCCGGTCGGTGATCTCGACGATCGCGTCCACCTGGCCGCGCGACAGTCGCATGATGGTGCCGAAGCCGACGTAGACCACCGAGGGGTGCGCGTCGAGCCACCGGGTCAGCTCGTCGTCGCCGTCGGCCGGCGGCAGTTCCCGGGGCACGACGGGACCGAGCATCCGCAGCTTCTCCGGGGCGGTCGCGAAGGGGTACTCGAAGCCGAAGACCGTGTACGCCATGAGCGCCTCGGCGGCCTCGACGTAGCCGGCCGGGCGCATCTCCGGGTTGTGGATGCCGGCCGCCTTCCGGTCGGCCACGGCGGCGAGGCTGCGCCGCAGCCGGTCCGGCTCCATCAGCGCCCGCACCAGCCGGTTGCGGAAGCCGAGGTTGGCCGCCTGCTGCCGGGGCGTCATCCGCTCCGGCAGCCCCGAGAACGGGGCCGGGTAGCGCGCCGGCAGCTGCTCCTGGAAGAAGTTGGACGGCGGCAGCGAGATGCTGACCACGAAGGGCAGCTGCCGGGTCTGCGCCGCGTCCATCGCCCAGCTCGCGAGGCTGTCGACCACGGCCACCACCGGCCCGACCTCGTCGATGACCTGGAGGCAGCGCCGGTAGAGCTGACGTACGTGGTCGTAGTCGGTGCTGACGTCGAGGTACCGGGCGAAGCTGGTAGCCCGGTCGCCGGTGGTCAGCAGCCGGTACGTCGCGTCGTCCCAGCTGTCCGGTGACGACTGCGGCCGGGCCGGGCCGAGCGAGACGAACGAGACCTCGCCCGGCCCGCGCAGTCCCTCGACGTCCGCCCGGCGGTCCTCGGTCGATGCGAACCAGATGTTCCCGACGCCCCGGGCCTTCAACTCGCCCGCGACGTTGAGCAGCGGGTTGAACATCCCCGCGCTGTTGTAGGCGACGACGAGTACCGCCCGGTCACGGTCGTTTCCGGTCATGTCCACCGTCCGTCACTCCTTTCCGCCTGTGCGGCGACCCGCGCCGTCCGACCCTGGAGTACGCCGCACCGACGGGCTGTTCGTGGAGCCGTTCGGTCTGCGGCCGGGCCGGCACCGACGTTCGTCGGTGCGGCAACGTTCGGCGGAGCCCTGAGGGGACGGTTGCCACTCCGAAGCAGCCGGAAGGATGAGCCACCGCCGTCCGTACAGCCTGCCACGGCTGACATGACGATGCCCATCGAGCAGGTGAAATTTCTTCCTGATAAATCCGGAAGGAGTGACCCGATCTGCATTTGCGCTGGTAAATAGCGGATGGCCCGAGCCGCGGGTGCGGCTCGGGCCATCGGCGGGTCGGATCCTGTCGGCTAGTCCACGGCGCGGCGCATGAAGCCGCGCATGCCGATCATCGAGAACACCACGAAGACCCCGGTGAGGACGCACATGCACAGCCAGAGCGGCAGCGACTCGACCCCGGGCGGGCCGACGAGCGACCGGGTCGCCTCGCTGATGTAGGTGAGCGGATTCAACGAGCAGATCACCTGGTACCAGCGCAACGAGTCCAGGCCCAGCAGCGGGAACTGGGTCGCGCCGGTGAACATGATCGGGGTCATCACCACGGTGAACATGATCTGGATGTGCTGCGTCGGCACCAGCGTGCCGAAGGCGAGGCCCACCGCCGCGCCGACCAGCGCGCCGATCGCCAACACCCCGACCACCTTGAGCACGACCGCCCAGGGCCAGGTGACACCGAGCATGAGCATGCCGACCGGGATCAGCACCACGCCGGCGATCAGGCCACGGATGCCACCGAAGACGATCTTCTCCAGGGCCACCAGCGGAATCGCCATGGGCGACAGGAGGCGGTCCTCGATCTCCCGGGTGAAGGAGAAGTCCATCATCATCGGCAGCGCGGTGTTCTCCAGGCCGATCAGGAAGGCGTTCAGCGCGATGACGCCGGGCAGCAGCACGTTGGAGAAGTCGTCGCTGGCGTAGCCCAGGTCGCTGAGCACCTTGCCGAAGATCAACAGCATGAACAGCGGCTGGATGAAGACCTGGAGCAGGAAGCCGACCAGCTCCCGGCCGGTGACGAACAGGTCCCGCGAGAGCACCGCCCGGAACGTGGCGAACTGGTCCAGCGCGCGCACCGGCGGCGGCGACGAGGCCGGCGACGGCGCGGACGGGGGGGCGGGGGCGGCGACGCTCACCGAAGTTCCCTTCCGGTCAGGTGGATGAAGACATCTTCCAGGCTGGGCTGGCCGATGTTCAGGTCACGGACCTCGCAGCCCAGGTCGGCGAGGATCTTCATCGCCATCGGGATGGCGTTGGCCGGCTGGCCGCTGGTGTAGACCCGGAAGGAGAGCGGGGCGTCCGGGTCGACGGGGGCGTCGGGGGCCGGCGCGGGCATCGGCATCGCCGGCATGCCCGGGAACGCCGGCGCGGCGACGGGCGCCGGGGCGGTCACCTTGAAGTGTTCCACCTGCTCCACGTCCGGGATCGCGTCGAGCGCGACCCGCACCTGCTCGGCGGGGGCGCCGGGGGTCACCACGAGGGTCAGGGTGCTGCTGCCCGGCAGCGTACGGGTCAGCGCCGACGGGGTGTCCAGGGTGAGCAGCTTGCCGTGGTCGACGATGCCGACCCGGTCGCAGAGCTTCTCCGCCTCGTCCATGTCGTGCGTGGTGACCACCACGGTCACCCCGGACCGCTTCAGCTCGGCGACCCGGTCGTGCACGAAGAGCCGGGACTGCGGGTCGAGGCCCGCGGACGGCTCGTCGAGGAAGAGCACCCGGGGCGAGTGCATCAGCGCGCGGGCGATCATCGTGCGCTGGGCGAGGCCGCCGGACAGGAAGTCGGTGCGGTGGTTCGCGAAGTCCTTGAGCCCCATCTGGTCCAGCAGCTCGTCCGCCCGCCGGATGCGCTCCGCCCGGGGCACGCGGTGGTACGCCGCGTGGAACAGCAGGTTCTGCCGGACGGTCAGCGCCCGGTCCAGGTTCACCCGCTGCGGTACGACCGCCAGCAACTGCCGCGCGACAGCGGGCGCGCCGATCACGTCCGCGCCGCACACCCGGGCCCGGCCCGAGGTGGCCCGCACCCGAGTGGTCAGCACCCCGATCGTCGTCGTCTTGCCCGCCCCGTTCGGCCCGAGCAGGCCGAAGACCTCACCGGCGGCGACGGAGAAACTCAGCCCGTCCACCGCCGGTGGCATGTTGGGCTGGTACCGCTTGACCAGCTCCGTGACCACCACTGCCTCGTCCACGTCGTCATGCTCCGTCCTGCAACGTCGGTTCGATAGATGTGTGTGCGCCGATAGGGGGCGCTAGGGGCACGCCAGGGGCGGGAACGGTCACAGACCCCGCGCGGCCAGCCACCGCTGGAGCGTGCCGGCGAGTTCCGGCCCCCGGTCGGCGACCATGCTGAAGTGGTCACCGGCGGCGTCCGCCACCTCGTGCGGGTAGGGCCAGCGGGACCGCCAGCCGTCCTCCTCGCCGTTCCACTCCCCCAACGGCTCGCTGGCCCGGACCAGCAGGGTCGGCGCCGCCATCTCGGACGGCTGCCAGTCCAGGAACAGGGGCAGGTAGCCGGCCCACGCGGTCGTCCGCCAGTCGTCCATCGGCGTGTACGCGGTCTCCCGGTCGATCATCCCGTCGAGCAGCTGCGGCACCCATCCGCCGAGCACCTCGCTGTTCGCCGGGTAGGTGTCCATCAGCACCACCGCGTCCGGCGAGCGGCCCTGGCGTTCCAGCTCGCCGGCGAGCAGGTTGGCCACCATCGCGCCACCCGAGTGACCGGCCAGCACGAACGGGCCGGCGCCGACGGCGCGCAGCACCGTGTCGGCGTGCACCCGCAGCAGGGCGTCGAGGTCGGCGGGCAACTCCTCGCCCACGCCGAACCCGGGGTTGGGCAGGGCCCAGACGTTGCGCACCCCGCGGAAGCCGGCGGCGAGCCGGGCGTACTCGTGGGCGCCGGAGAGCAGGGACATGGTGCAGCAGCACACCAGCTGCGCCGCGGCGCTGCCCTCGGCCAGCCGCAGGATGCCGGCCGGGCGGGTGAGCTGCGCCGGCTCGCTGAAGCTGGGTCGGAACTGCGCGAGCTTGACCAGGAGCTCGGCGTACCCGGCGGGATCCTCGCGCGCCTTCGGCTGGTTGAACAGCCCGCCGAGCAGTCCGCCGCCGGAGCTCTCCGCAGCGGGTCCCCCGGCGTCGTCCGCGCCGTCCCCGCCCGTGCCGCCGAGCTGACCGAGCAGGTGGCGGGCGAGCGCCGTAGGGGTCGGATGGTCGAAGAGCAGGGTGGCCGACAGCTCCGCCCCGGTCTCCTGGCACAGCGCGTCGCGCAGCTCCAGCGCGGTCAGCGAGTCGAAGCCGAGCTCCAGGAAGTCCCGGTCGGCCTCGACCGCCCCGGGCGAGGCGTGCCCGAGCACCGTGGCCACGCGCGCGCGGACCAGATCCAGCAGGATCCCGAGCCGATCGCCGGCCGGGGTGCCGGCCAGCCGGTCCCGGAAGGCCCCGGCCGGGTCGGTCGCCTCGCCACCGGGGCCGGCGTCGGAGTCCGCGACCGCCGCCGCCTCGGGCACCCCGCGCAGCAGCGGTGCGGGCCGTACGGCGGTGAAGGCCGGCACGAACGCCGGCCAGTCGAGGTCGGCGACCGCGAGCTGGTCGTCGCCGCGGCCCACGGCCTGCTGCAACGCGGCCACGGCCAGTTCGGCGGGGAGCGGACGGACCCCCCGGCGGCGCAGCTGTGCCGGGTCGGTGACCTCGTCGGCCCAGGGCACCCACGCGACGACGGTGGCCGGGTGGCCGGCGGCGCGCCGGCCGGCGGCCAGCGCCTCCAGCCCGGCGCCGGCGGCAGCGGCGATCGCCGCTCCCCCGCTGCCCCAGACGGCGGCGGTGGAGGTGAAGACCACGAACTCGTCGATCGGCCGGCCGGCGCAGGCCCGGTCGAGCAGCTCCACCCCGGCGGTACGGGCGGCCACGGCGTGGGCCAGGTCGCGCGGGTCCAGCGCCGCGACCGGTTCGCCGGCCCCGTCGGAGTCGGCGACGTGCAGGACGGTGCGGACCACGGTCCCGGCGTCGGCCAGCCGGTCCAGCGCCTCGGGCAGCCCGTCGAGGTCGTCGACGACGGTGACGGCGACGTCCGGGCCGACCGTGCCGGCGGGCGCCCCGGGACCGGCGAGGACGAGGTGGGTGGCGCCGCGGTCGGCGAGCCACCGCAGCAGGTGCGGGGTGCGCACCGCCGCGCCCCCGTGCACCAGGACACCGCCCCGGGGCCGCCAGTCCGCGTCGGCGGCGGTGCCGGCCGGGGCGCGCGACAGCCGCCGCGCGTACACCCCGCCGGAACGCACCGCCAGCTGGTCCTCGTCGCCGCCGGCCGCGACGAGCCGGGCGAGCGCGGCGAGCGCGGCGTCGTCCGGCTCCGCCGGCAGGTCGACCAGCCCGCCCCACAGGCGCGGCTGTTCCAACGCCAGCACCCGACCCAGGCCCCAGAGGTACGCGCCGGCGACGCCGGGCGCGGCATCGTCGGCGTCGACGGCCACCGCGCCCCGGGTCACGGTCCACACCGGCGCGCTGCCCCCGGCGAGGGCCCGGACGAGCGCGGCCGTCCCGGCCAGCGCGACCGTCCCCGTGGCCTCCGCCGCCAGCAGCGAGACCACGACCGACGGGGTGCCGCCGGCGTGCGCGACGGCCCGGGCGATCTCGTCCGGGTCGTCGCTGACGGTCACGAGCACCGGGTTCAGTCCCTCGGCGCGCAGTGCGGCCAGCACGCCCGTGGCGTCGGTCCGCGTCCCGACCACCACCAGGCAGCCGCCGGTCGTCGCGGTGCCGGAGGGCGCGGTGCCGGAGGGCGCGGCGACGCGCACCCAGTCGGCGCGGTACCGCAGGCCGTCCAGCGCGGAGCCACGGCGCCGCCGGTCCCGGTAGGACGCCAGGGCGGGCAGCAGTTCGGCGAGCGCCTCCTGCCGGTCGGCGTCCAGGCCGAGCGCGGCGGCCAGCGCGGCCGGCCGGTCCTGGGTCACGGCGGCCCAGAACTCCTCGTCGTCGCTCGGCGCGGCGGGCTGACGGAGGTCGACGGCGGGCGGATCCGGCCAGTACCGCTCGTGGTGGAAGGCGTAGGTGGGCAGCTCGACGCGCGCGGCGTCGCTGCCGGCGAAGAGGGCCGGCCAGTCCACCCCGGCGCCGCGCAGGTCGACGGCGGCGAGCGCGGCGAGCAGGCTGGCCGGCTCGGGCTGGTCCCGGCGGCCGAGCGGCACGAAGGCCGCCGGCTCGACGTCGGGCAGGCACTCGCGGGCCAGCGCGGTCAGGGCGCCGTCGGGGCCGAGCTCCAGGAAGGTCCCCACGCCGGCGGCGGCCAGGGTGGCGACGCCCTCGTGGAAGCGGACGGTGTCCCGGACGTGGTCGACCCAGTAGCCCGGGTCGGTGGCCTGGGCGGCGGTGAGCGGCTCGCCGGTGCGGTCGGAGACGACCGGCAGGGTCGGCGGATGCCAGGTGACCTTCTCCGCGACGACCCGGAAGTCGGCCAGCATGGCGTCCATCCGGGCCGAGTGGAAGGCGTGGCTGACCCGTAGCCGGCGGGACCGCCGGCCCTCGGCGGCGAGCCGCGCACCGGCCTCGAGCACGGCCTCCTCGTCGCCGGAGAGCACCACCGACCGGGGGCCGTTCACGGCGGCCAGCGACACCCGCTCGTCGAGCAGCGGGGTCACGTCGGCCTCCGACGCCCGCACCGCCAGCATCGCCCCGCCGGCCGGCAGCTGCTGCATCAGCCGACCCCGGGCGGCCACCAGGGCCGCGGCGTCGGCCAGCGACAGCACGCCGGCGACGTGCGCCGCGGCCAGCTCGCCGACCGAGTGGCCGAGCAGGTGCTGCGGGCGCAGCCCCCACGCCGTGACCAGCCGGTAGGCGGCGACCTCGTAGGCGAACAGTGCCGGCTGGGTGAACTCGGTACGGTCCAGCAGCGCCGCCTCGGGCGAGTCGGGATCGGCGAAGACCACCTCCCGCAGCGGCCGGCTCAGGTGCCGGTCCAGTTCCCCGGCGACCTCGTCGAAGGCGGCGGCGAACACCGGGAACCGGCGGCACAGCTCGGCGCCCATGCCGAGGCGCTGGGCGCCCTGGCCGGTGAAGAGGAAGGCGACCTTGCCGGCCGGGCGGGCCACCCCGCGTACCACGCCGGGGGTGTTGCGCTCCTCGGCGACCGCGCGCAGACCGGCCAGCAGCGCGTCGCGGTCCTCGCCGACCACCGCTGCCCGGTGCGGCAGGGCCGCGCGGGTGGTGACCAGCGAGTACGCCACGTCGGGCGGGGCCAGGTCGGGGCGGTCGGACAGGTGGTCCAGCAGCCGCCGGGCCTGCCCGGCCAGGGCCGGCGCGGAGCGGGCGGAGACGATCCAGGGGGTCGGCGGGACGGGCGTACCGGCCGGCCGGGCGTCGTCGGTGTCCGCTTCGGCGGCCTGCTCGATGATGACGTGCGCGTTGGTGCCGCTGATCCCGAACGCGGAGACCCCGGCCCGGCGCGGCTGCCCGGTCTCCGGCCACGGCTCCGCCCCGGTCAGCAGGGACACCGCCCCGGCCGACCAGTCGACGTGCGGGGTGGGCTCGTCCACGTGCAGGGTGGGCGGCAGCACCCCGTGCCGCATCGCCAGGACCATCTTCATCACCCCGGCGACGCCCGCCGCCGCCTGGGTGTGCCCGATGTTCGACTTCACCGACCCCAGCCACAACGGCCGGTCGGCGCGGCGGTCCTTGCCGTACGTGGCCAGCAACGCCTGCGCCTCGATGGGGTCGCCCAGCGTCGTGCCGGTGCCGTGCGCCTCGACGACGTCCACCTGGTCGGCGGTCAGCCCCGCGTTGGTCAGGGCCTGCCGGATCACCCGCCGCTGGGACGGGCCGTTCGGGGCGGTCAGCCCGCTGCTCGCCCCGTCCTGGTTGACCGCGCTGCCGCGCACCACGGCCAGGACCGGGTGGCCGTTGCGGCGGGCGTCGGAGAGCCGCTCGACCAGCAGCATGCCGGCCCCCTCGGACCAGCCGGTGCCGTCGGCGGCGGCGGCGAACGACTTGCACCGGCCGTCGGTGGACAGGCCGCGCTGGCGGGAGAATTCCACGAAGACGGTCGGGGTGGCCATCACCGACACCCCGCCGACCAGCGCCATGGTGCACTCCCCCAGCCGCAGCGCCTGGCAGGCGAGATGCAACGCGACCAGGGACGAGCTGCACGCCGTGTCCACGGTGACCGCCGGCCCCTCGAGTCCCAGGGCGTACGAGATCCGGCCGCTGGCCACGGCGGCGGCGCTACCGGTGCCGAGGTAGCCCTCGACGCCGCCGCTGACCCCGGTGAGCAGCGCGGCGTAGTCGCCCTGGCTGCTGGTCGCCGCGTACACGCCGGTGGGCGCGCCGCGCAGCGTGGTCGGGTCGATGCCGGCCCGCTCGAACGCCTCCCAGGCGGTCTCCAGCAGCAACCGCTGCTGCGGGTCCATCGCGAGGGCCTCGCGGGGACTGATGCCGAAGAAGGCGGGGTCGAAGTCCCCGGCGGAGTAGAGGAACCCGCCCTCGCGCACGTACGACGTGCCCCGGCTGTCCGGGTCGGGATCGGGGTCGTAGAGCGCCCCCAGGTCCCAGCCCCGGTCGTCGGGGAACGCCGACATCGCGTCGGTGCCGGCGGCCACCAGGTCCCACAACTGCTCCGGCGACCCGACGCCGCCGGGGAACCGGCAGCTCATACCGATGATCGCCACCGGCTCGCTGAGCGCGGCGGTGAGCTGCTGGTTCTGCTGCTTGAGCTTCTGGTTGTCGAGCAGGGACGCGCGCAGCGCGCCGACGACCTCGTCCAGTGAAACACTCATCGGGGGCTCCTCAGGGCCGGCCGGGTCACGAGTCGGAGCCTTCCAGGGCCATCCGGACCAGACCTGCGACGTCGAGTTCGTGGATCTGCGCCTCGGGCGCGGCCGGGGCGGCGGACGCCACGGCCGGCGGACCGGCGCTCGTGCGGGCCAGCTGGAGCAGCTGGTCGAGCAGACCCGTCCGGCGCAGCTCGTCCAGCGGGATCGCGGCGAGGGCCCGGCGGACCGACTCCTCGTCGCCGTCCTCGCCGAACTCCCCGTCGCCGTCGGCGAAGAGCTCCTCGTACAGGTGGTCGGCCAGGCCGGCCGGGGTCGGGTAGTCGAAGACGACCGTGGTGGGCAGGTCGTGCCCGGTGGCCGCGGTGAGCAGGTTGCGCAGCTCCACGGCGGTGAGCGAGTCGAAGCCGAGGTCCAGGAAGCCACGGTCCGTCTCGATCACGTCGCCGGAGGAGTGGCCGAGCACCTTCGCCGCGTCGACGCGCACCATCTCCAGCAGCGCGGCCCGCCGCTCGTCGCCGGGCAGCGCCCGCAGCTCGGCGAGCAGGTCCCGGGCGACGGGCGCGGAGGCGTCCGGCGCGTCGGCGGGGGTGACGGCCAGCTCGCGTACGGCCGGCAGGTCGGCCAGCAGCGGGCTGGGCCGCAGCGAGGTGAACAGCGGCGCGAAGGTGGCCCAGTCGACGTCGGCGACGGTGACGCAGGTGTCCCCGGCGGCCAGGGCGTGCCGCAGCCCCGCCATCGCCACGCCGGGCGGCATCACCCGCAGGCCACGGCGGCGCAGCTGCTCCGCCGCCCCCTCGGTGTACATGCCGGACTCGGTCCACGGCCCCCAGGCGACGGAGGTGGCCGCCAGGCCCCGGCCGCGGCGCCGCTCGGCGAGGGCGTCGAGGTAGGCGTTGCCGGCCGCGTACGCGCCCTGCCCGCCGCTGCCCCACACCGCCGAGATGGACGAGAAGAGCACGAACGCGTCCAGGTCGACGCCGTCGAGCAGCTCGTCGAGGTGCTCGGCGCCGGACAGCTTCGGGGCGATGACGTACGCCAGGTCCTCCAGGGTGGTGTCGGCCAGCGGCACCACCTCGCTGACCCCCGCGGCGTGCACCACCGCGCGCAGCGGCGGTCCCTCCCGCCCGAGGTCGGCCAGGAGCTCGGCCACCGCGTTCCGGTCGGCGGCGTCGCAGCGGGCGACCCGGCAGTCCACCCCGAGGCCGGTCAGCTCGGCGAGCAGCTCGGCGGCGCCGGGGGTGTCGGTGCCCCGCCGGCTGGTCAGCACGACCCGTTCCGCGCCGGCGCCGGCCACCCAGCGGGCCACGTGCCCGCCGAGCGCGCCGGTGCCGCCGGTGATCAGCACCGTGCCCCGGGGCTGCCACGGCGCGGGATCCCCGTCGGTGACGGCCGGGACGAGCCGCCGCACCAGCACCCCGGACTCGCGGACGGCGAGTTGGTCCTCCACGCCGCCGCCGGTGAGGATGCCGCCGAGCCGCATCGCCGTCCAGGGCTCGAGGTCGGTGGGCAGGTCGACCAGACCGGCCCAGCGGGTGGGCTGCTCCAGCGCGGCCACCCGGCCCAGGCCCCACAGCATCGCCTGCCGCGGGTTGGCCGGGACGTCGCCGTCGCCGACCCCGACCGCACCCTGGGTGACGGACCAGAGCCGGGCCGGGGCGTCGAGGTCGACGAGCTGCTGGAGCAGGTGCACGGTCGCGGCGAGGCCACGCGGCAGCGTCGGGTGCTCGGCGTGCGGGGCGTCGTCCAGGCCGAGGAAGGAGAGGATCGACAGCGGCCCCCCGTCCTCGCCGAGTGCCTCGGTGAGCACGTCGGCGAACCCGCCGCACAGCTCGTCGGGGTCGGCGCCGGTGTCCACGGGCACGATGGTCACGTCCGTGCCAAGGGCCCAGGTGCAGGAGTTCAGGTCGGGGTCGTCGGCCCGGTCGGCGGGCAGCAGCACCAGCCAGCGGCCGGGGTCCTGCTCCTGCGGGGTCTCCTCGATGGGCTCCCAGACGACCTGGTACCGGCTGCCGTCGACCAGGGACCGTTCCCGGCCGCGCCGCCGCCATGCGGAGAGCGCGGGCAGCACCGTCCCGAACGGCTGGTCGTGGTCGACGTCCAGGTCGCGGGCCAGCGCCTCGAGGTCCTCGGCCTCGACGGCCGCCCAGAAGCGGCGCTCGACGTCGGTGCGGTCGTCCTCGGCCGCCAGGCTGGCCCACGGCGGCGGCTCCGGCCAGTAGCGCTGCCGGTCGAACGTGTAGGTGGGCAGGTCGACGCGCTGCGCGCCGGTGCCCGCGTAGAGGGCGAACCAGTCCGGGGAGACGCCGTGGGTGTGCAGCGCGGCGACCGCCCGCAGCAGGGTGGTCGGCTCGGGGCGGTCCCGGCGCAGGGCGGGCACGACCAGCGGGGCCCGGCCGCCGGTCGGGGCGTCCTCCGCCAGGACTGCCTGGGCGAGGGCGGTGAGCACCCCGTCCGGGCCGATCTCGACGTAGCCGGTGACGTTGCGCTCCCGCAGCGCCGCGACGGCGTCGGCGAAGCGCACGGCGTCGCGGGCGTGCCGCACCCAGTACTCCGGCGTGCCGATCTCCGCCGCGTCGACCGGCGCGCCGGTGACGGTGGAGATCATCGGGATGGTCGGGTCCTGGTACCGCAGCCGTCCGGCGACGGCGGCGAGGTCGTCGAGCACCGGTTCCATCAGCGGGCTGTGGAACGCGTGGCTGACCGCCAGCCGCCGGATCCGGACGCCCCGCGCGGTCCACTCGGCGGCCAGCTCCTCGACGGCGTCGCCGGCCCCGGACACCACCACGGCGGCGGGACCGTTGACGGCGGCGACGGAGACCCGGTCGGCGCGGTCGCCGAGCCCGGCGGTCACCTCGGCCTCGGTGGCGGCGATGGCGAGCATCGCCCCGCCGGCCGGCAGCGCCTGCATCAGCCGGCCCCGGGCGGCGACCAGCTCGGCGGCGTCGGCCAGGGAGAGCACCCCGGCGGCGTGGGCGGCGGCGAACTCGCCGATGGAGTGCCCGGCGACCGCGTCGGGGCGCACCCCCCACGCCTCGAACAGCCGGAACAGAGCCACCTCCACGGCGAAGAGCGCCGGCTGGGTGAACTCGGTCCGGTCCAGCGCCTCGGCCTCGGGGGTGTCGGGCTCGGCGAAGAGCAGCGGCTTCAGCGGGCGGGGCAGGTGCGGGTCGAGTGCGCCGCAGGCCTCGTCGAGCGCGGCGGCGAAGACCGGGAACGCCTCGGCCAGCTCGCGACCCATCCCGGCCCGCTGCGCCCCCTGCCCGGAGAACAGGTACGCCACCTTCGGCCGGGACGCGGCCACGCCGGTGACCACCAGCGGCGAGTCCTCGCCGGAGCCGAGGGCGCGCAGCCCGGCGCCCAGCGCGATCCGGTCGGTGGCCAGCACGACGGCCCGGTGCTCCAGGGTGGCCCGGGAGACCGCCGACGACCAGCCCACGTCGACCGTCCGGGGGGCCTCCAGCCCGGTGAGCTGCTCGGCCCAGCGGTCCGCCTGGGCGGCCAGCGCGACCGCCGTACGTCCCGACAGCAACACCGGCACCACCGGCAGCCCGGCCGGCTCCCCCGTCGGCGGCTCGACGACGGACGGCTCCGGGGCCTGCTCCAGGATGGTGTGCGCGTTGGTGCCGCTGATGCCGAACGAGGAGACGGCCGCGCGGCGCGGGTGGTCGGTGACCGGCCACGGGCGGCCCTCGCCGAGCAGCTCGACCGCGCCGACGGACCAGTCCACCTGGTCGGTGGGCTCGTCGACGTGCAGGGTCTGCGGCAGGTAGCCGTGCCGCAGCGCCAGCACCATCTTGATGATCCCGGCGACGCCGGCGGCGGCCTGCGTGTGCCCGATGTTGGACTTGATCGAGCCGAGCCAGAGCGGCTGGTCGGCGGGCCGCTGACCGTACGTGGCGAGCAGGGCCTGCGCCTCGATCGGGTCGCCGAGCTTGGTGCCGGTGCCGTGCGCCTCGACGGCGTCCACGTCGGCCGGGGTGAGGCCGGCGTTGGCGAGCGCCTGCCGGATCACCCGCTGCTGCGACGGCCCGTTCGGGGCGGTCAGGCCGTTGGAGGCGCCGTCCTGGTTGACGGCGCTGCCCCGGATCACGGCGAGCACGGGGTGGCCGTTGCGGCGGGCGTCGGAGAGCCGCTCGACGAGCAGCAGGCCGAGGCCCTCGCCCCAGCTGGTGCCGTCGGCGGCGGAGGCGAACGCCTTGACCCGGCTGTCCGGGGCGAGGCCCCGCTGCCGGCTGAAGCCGACGAACACCCCGGGGGTGGACATGACGGTGACGCCGCCGACGAGGGCGAGGGAGCACTCCGAGCGGCGCAGCGCCTGGCAGGCCCAGTGCAGCGCGACCAGCGACGACGAGCAGGCGGTGTCCACCGAGACGGCGGGCCCCTCCAGCCCGAGGGTGTACGACACCCGGCCGGAGAGCACGCTGCCGGCGTTGCCGGTCATCAGGTGCCCCTCGGCGCCCTCGGCGCTGAACATCAGGTTCCGGTAGTCCTGGTAGTTGGTGCCGACGAAGACGCCGGTGGGGCTGCCGCGCAGCGCGTGCGGGTCGATCCCGGCCCGCTCGATCGCCTCCCAGGACGCCTCCAGCAGGAGCCGCTGCTGCGGGTCCATGGCCAGGGCCTCGCGGGGGCTGATGCCGAAGAAACCGGCGTCGAAGTCGGCGGCCCCGCTGACGAATCCGCCCTCGCGGGCGTAGCTGGTGCCCTCCTTCTCCGGGTCGGAGTCGAAGAGCCGGCCGAGGTCCCAGCCCCGGTCGGTGGGGAACTCGCCGATCGCGTCGCCGCCGGCGGCGAGGAGCTGCCACAGCTGCTCCGGGGTGTCCGCCCCGCCGGGCAGGCGGCAGCTCATCGCCACGATGGCGATCGGCTCGTCGTCGTCGGCCGGCGCGGCCGGGGCGGGGGTGGCCACGTCCGGGGCGGCCCCGGTGAGCAGTTCGTCGAGGTGCGCGGCGAGCGCCGTCGGGTTCGGGTAGTCGAAGGCGAGCGTCGCGGGCAGCCGCAGGTCGGTGGCGGTGGCCAGGAAGTTGCGCATGTCCACGGCGGTCAGCGAGTCCAGGCCGAGGTCGCGGAAGGGCAGGGTGGCCGGGATGTCGTCGGCCGCGCCGTAGCCGAGCGCGGTCGCCGCGCACTGGCGGACCAGCTCCAGCAGCGTCGCGGCGCGCTCCGCCGCGGCGAGCCCGGCGAGCCGCCGCGCCAGGGCCGACGGTACGTCCGTCGCCTCCTCGGCGGCCTCCTGCGGGGCCGGCCGCGTCGCCTCGCGCACCTCTTCGAGGTCGCCGATCAGCGGGCTGGGCCGGACCAGGGTGAACGCGGGGGCGAAGCGGGCCCAGTCGATGTCGGCGATCAGGGTCGTGGTCTCGCCGCGCCGCAGCGCCCGGGCGAGGGCCTCGACGGCCAGGTCCGGGTCCATGCCGAGCATCCCGCCCCGGCGCAGTCGCTGCTGGGCGCGTTCGTTGTCGGCGGGCAGACCGGCCCCGCTCCACGCGCCCCAGGCCACCGAGAGGGCGGGCAGGCCCTCGGCCCGGCGCCGCTCGGCGAGGGCGTCGAGGAACGCGTTCGCCGCCCCGTACGCGCCCTGCCCGGCGTTGCCGGTGGTGCCGGCGACCGAGGAGAAGAGCACGAAGGCGTCCAGGTCGAGGTCCCGCGTCAGCTCGTCCAGGTGGACGGCGGCGGCGCACTTGGGCGCGGCGACGGTGTGCAGGCGCTGCGGGGTGACGGTGTCGACGATCCCGTCGTCGAGGACGGCGGCGGTGTGCAGCACGGCGGTCACCGGGGCGTCGGCGGGTACGGCGGCCAGCAGGTCGGCCACCTGCGCCCGGTCGGCGACGTCGCAGCGGGCCACGGTGACCCGTACGCCGAGGTCGGTCAGCTCCGCCTCCAGTTCGGCGGCGCCCGGGGCGTCCGGGCCGCGCCGGCTGGCCAGCAGGACGTGCGCGGCGCCGGAGCGGGCCGCCCAGCGGGCCAGGTGCCCGCCCAGCCCGCCGGTGCCGCCGGTGATCAGCACGGTGCCGCGCAGCCGCCAGGTGTCGTCGACGGCGTCGCCGGACGCGGTCGGCTCGGGTTCGGTGAGCCGGGTGAGCCGGCGGACGAAGACCCCGGACCCGCGCACGGCGAGCTGGTCCTCGTCGCCGCCGAACTGCTCCGCGCCGTCGTCGTCGCCGAACTGGTCGGCGTCACCGCCGAACGGGTCCTCGCCGCTGGCGCCGAGCGCCGCGCAGAGCAGGGCGCCGGCCTGCGCGTCGAGGGTGTGCGGCAGGTCGAGCAGGCCGCCCCAGCGGGCGGGGTGTTCGAGGGCGACCGCGCGGCCGAGCCCCCAGACGGCGGCGGCGACGGGGCTCGGGGCCGGGTCGTCGGCGCTGACCGCGACGGCTCCCCGGGTCGCGCACCACAGCGGCGCCTCGACGCCGAGCGCCCCGAGCGCCTGCACCAGCAGGGCGGTGCCCGAGACGGCCAGCGAGGTCGCCGGGTGCTCCGGGTGCGCCCGCTCGTCCAGGCCCAGCAGGGAGAGCACGGCGACGGGTCCGTCCGGGCCGGCGAGCGCGGCGCGCAGCGGTTCGGCCAGCGCCGCCGGGTCGTCGGTGGCGTCCAGTTCCACGGGTACGACGTCCGCGCCGAAGTTGCCGAGCGCCGACAGCACGTCGGCGACCAGGGGGTCCCCGGCCAGCGCCGCGGGCACCGGGACGAGCCAGGTGCCGGCGAGCCAGGTCAGCGGCAGGTCGGGCACGGCCTGCCAGGTGACCCGGTAGCGCCACCGGTCGAGGTCCGGCTCGCCGTCGGGCGCGGCGAGGAAGGCCGGCGGGGCGGGCCAGTACCGGTGGTGGTCGAAGGCGTACGTGGGCAGGTCGACGGTGGGCGCGGCGGGCAGGACCCTCGTCAGGTCGACGGGCAGGCCGATGGCGTGCGCCGCGGCGAGGTTGGTCAGCAGCCGGGTCGCGTCGTCGTCGTCGCGGCGCAGGCTGCCCAGGGTGTTACCGGTGACGCCGGTGTCGTCGAGGATCGCCGTGACCGGCATCGTCAGCACCGGGTGCGGGCTGATCTCCACGAAGGTGGTGTGCCCGGCGGCGACGGCCACCCGCACCGCCGTGTCGAAGAGCACCGTCTGGCGCAGGTTGTCGTACCAGTAGTCCGCGCCCATGGAGATCGGGTCGGCCCAGTCCCCGGTGAGCGTGGAGACCAGGCGGGTGTGGCCGACCTGCGGCGTCACGTCGGCCAGGTCCGCGCGCAGCTGCTCGGCGACCTCCTGCACGGCGGGCGAGTGCGACGCGTAGTCCACGGGGATCAACCGGGCCCGGACCCCCTCGGCCTGGCACGCCTGCACCAGGTCGGCGACGTGCTGCGGCGGGCCGGAGACCACGACGGTGGACGGGCCGTTGACCGCCGCCACCCCGACGCCCGGGAAGGCCGGCAGCCGCTCGGCGACCGCGTCGGCCGACAGGTCCACCGACGCCATCGTGCCGGTGCCGCGCAGCACGGTCAGGGCGCGGGAGCGCAGCGCCACCGCCTTCGCGGCGTCCTCCAGGCTGAGGATGCCGGCCACGCAGGCCGCGCCGATCTCGCCCTGCGAGTGGCCGATCACCGCAGCCGGGGTCACCCCGGCGTGCTGCCACACCGCGGCGAGGGCCATACCGACGGCCCACAGCACCGGCTGCACGACCTCGACCCGCTCCAGCCACGACTCGTCGTCGCCGGTCAGCACCGACACCACGTCGACGGCGAGGTACGGGTCGAGGGCCCGCTGGCACTCGGCCAGCTTCGCGTCGAACACCGGCGTCCGGCCGACCAGGCCGGCGGCCATCCGCGCCGACTGCGCGCCCTGACCGGGGAAGACGAACACCGGGCCCGCGCCGGGGCCCGACGCCACACCGCTGACCACGTTCCCGGCGGGCAGGCCGGCCGCGACCGCGTCCAGCCCCGCCAGCAGCTCGTCGGCGGTCGAGCCGACCACGGCGGCGCGGTGGTCGAACGTCGACCGGGTGGCCGCCAGGGACCAGCCCACCGCGGCCGGCTCCAGCCCGTCGCGCTGCCGCAGGTGCGACGCGAGCCGGGCGGCCTGCCCGGCCAGGGCGGCCTTCGACCGGGCCGACACCGGCCAGAGGAGCGCGTCGGCCGCGACCAGCCCGGGGGCGGAGTCGGCGCGGCGCTCCTCGGCCGACTCGTCCGGCTGCTCGATGATCACGTGGGCGTTGGTGCCGGAGATGCCGAACGAGGAGACGGCGCCCCGCCGCGCCCGGCCCGTCTCGGGCCACGGCCGGGCCTCGGTGGCCAGTTCCACCGCGCCGGCCGTCCAGTCGATGTGCGGGGACGGGGCGTCGACGTGCAGCGTCGCCGGGACGACGCCGTGCCGGATGGCGAGCACCAGCTTGATCACCCCGGCCACGCCGGCGGCGGCCTGGGCGTGGCCGATGTTCGACTTCACCGAGCCGAGCAGCAGCGGCGGGGCGTCCCCACGGTCCTGCCCGTACGTGGCGATGAGCGCCTGCGCCTCGATCGGGTCGCCCAGCTTGGTGCCGGTGCCGTGCGCCTCCACGACGTCGACGTCGGCGGTGGAGAGCCGGGCGGAGGCGAGGGCCTGGCTGATCACCCGCTGCTGCGCCGGCCCGTTCGGGGCGGTCAGCCCGTTCGACGCGCCGTCCTGGTTGACGGCCGTGCCGCGGACCACCGCGAGGACGTGGTGGCCGTTGCGGCGGGCGTCCGACAGCCGCTCGACCAGCAGCCAGCCGACGCCCTCGGAGAACCCGGCGCCGTCGGCGCTGGCGGCGAACGACCGGCACCGCCCGTCGGTGGAGAGGGCGCGCTGCCGGCTGGATCCGATGTAGAGGCCCGGGGTGGCCATCACGGTCACCCCGCCGGCCAGCGCCAGGTCGCACTCCCCCGCCCGCAGCGCCTGCACCGCGAGGTGCAGTGCCACCAGCGACGACGAGCAGGCCGTGTCGATGGAGACGGCCGGCCCTTCGAGCCCGAGGGTGTACGACACCCGGCCCGACGCAACGGCCGCCGCGCCCCCGGTCATCGAGTGCCCCTCGTCGCCGTCCGGCGACATCATCAGCAGGGTCCCGTAGTCCTGCCCGTTGGTCCCGACGAACACCCCGGTCCGGCTGCCGCGCAGCGAGGCCGGGTCGATCCCGGCCGCCTCGACCGCCTCCCAGGACGTCTCCAGCAGCAACCGCTGCTGGGGGTCCATGGTCAGCGCCTCGCGGGGCGAGATGCCGAAGAAGGCGGAGTCGAAGTCCCCGGCCCCGTCGACGAACCCGCCCTCCCGGGCGTACGAGGTGCCCGGGTGGTCGGGGTCGGGGTGGTAGAGGCGCTCCAGGTCCCAGCCCCGGTCGTCGGGGAAGGGCGTGACCGCGTCCCGGCCGTCCCGCAACAGCTCCCACAGGTCGTCGGGGTTGCGCACCCCGCCCGGCAACCGGCAGCTCATCGCCACGATCGCCACCGGCTCCAGTTCCTGGGACTGTGCCTCACTGAGCCGGCGGCGGGTGTCGTGGAGATCAGCCATGACCCGCTTGAGGTAGTCGCGGAGCTTGTCTTCGTTGGCCATCGGAGTGCCGCTTCCTCGAAAGGGACGGGAGAGAGCTGGAGCTGGAAGGTCAGGAGATGCCGAGGTCCTTGTCGACCATCGCGAACAACTCGTCGTCGGTGGCGTCGTCGAGGTGCCGGCCGATGTCGGCGCCACCGCTGTCCTGGGCGAGCCGGGACAGCATCGCCTGAAGGCGTACGGTGGCCCGCACCCGGGCCGCCTCGTCCCGCGCCACCACGTCGAGGCTGTCGGCGATCCGGTCCAGATCGTCGAGGAGGGCGGTCGGGGTGACCACGTCGTCGTGGGCGACCTCGGCGAAGAGGTACTCCGCCAGGGTCGTCGGGGTCGGGTAGTCGAAGACCAGGGTGACCGGCAGGGCCACGCCGGTGGCCGAGCCGAGCCGGTTGCGCAGCTCGACGGCGGTGACGGAGTCGAAGCCCAGCTCCCGGAACGCCCGGTGCTCGTCCACCGACTCGGCGGACGGGTAGTTGAGCACGGCGGCGACCTGGCTGCGGACCAGGCCGAGCAGCACGGCGAGCCGCTCGGCGGCGGGCAGGCCGGCGAGCCGGTCCTGCAACGTCTCCGGGCCGTCGCCGGCCTCCACGCTGGCCACCTGCTCGGCCGCGGCGAGCCGCCGCACGTCCGGCAGGTCGCTGATCAGCGGGCCGGGCCGGGTGGCGGTGAAGGCGACGGAGAACCGTTCCCAGGCGATGTCGGCGATGGTCAGGAACGCCTCGCCGTGGTCCACGGCCTGGTGCAGCGCGGCGATGGCCGCGTCGGGGGTCATCTCGGGTACGCCGTGGCGGTGCAGCAGCTCGCCGAGCGGCCCGTCGGCCATGCCGCCGCCGGCCCACGCCCCCCAGGCGATGGAGGTGGCGGTCAGGCCGAGGCCACGCCGGTGCTGGGCGAGGGCGTCGAGGAACGCGTTGCTCGGGGCGTAGTTGCCGACGCCGGAGCTGGCCACGCTGCCGGCGAAGGACGAGAACATGATGAACGCCGACAGCTCGTGGTCGAGGGTCAGCTCGTGCAGGTTGTACGCGACGTCGACCTTGGCCTGGAGCACCCGCTCGATCTGCTCCGGCCGGATGTCGTTGATCATGGCGTCGTCGAGCACGGCGGAGGCGTGCACGACCGTGGTGAGCGGGTACTCGACGGGGATCGCGTCGATCAGGTCGGCCAGCGCGTCCCGGTCGGAGGCGTCGCACTCGACGACGGTGGCCTGGGCGCCCAGCTCGGTGAGGTCGTCGACGAGCTGCTGCGCGCCCGGCGCGGCCATGCCCCGCCGGCTGACGACCACGATGTTCTCCACGCCGCTGCGGGCCAGCCAGCGGGCGGCGTGCCCACCGAGCGCGCCGGTGCCGCCGGTGACCAGCGCCGTGCCGTACGGCTGCCACGGGTTCGCGGGCTGGCTCTCGCCGAGCGGGACCCGGGTGAGCCGGCGGGCGAGCAGGCCGCCGGGGCGTACCGCGATCTGGTCCTCCTCCCCGGCTCCGGTGAGGGCCGCGACCAGCAGGTCGGCGCAGCGCTCGTCGACTGCCTCCGGCAGGTCCACGAGACCGCCCCAGCGCTGCGGGTGCTCCAGCGCGGCGACCCGGCCGAAGCCCCAGACCAGCGACTGCACCGGGGAGCGCAGCAGGTCGGCCATGCCGACGGACGCGGCGCCGGAGGTGACGCTCCACATCGGGGCGCGCAGGCCGAGGTCGCCCAGGGCCTGGAAGAGCGCGACGGTGGCGGCGAAGCCGCCGGGCACGGACGGGTGCAGCGGGTGGGCCAGCTCGTCGAAGGCGAGCAGCGAGACCACGCCGGTCACCTCGGCGGCGGCGTCGTCGCCACCCGGCGCGGCGGCGAGCGCCTCCTGGAGCAGCTTGCCGAACTGGTCGCGGTCGACGTCGGGAGTGGAGACGGGCACCGGGACGAGCGTCGCGCCGGCCGCCGCGAACGCCTCGACGCAGGCGTCCTGCCAGGGCTCGATGATGTCGCCGGTGGGCAGGACGACGACCCAGGTGCCGCTCATGCCCCGGTTGGCGACGCCGGGCAGCGGCTTCCAGGTGTCCTGGTAGCGCCAGCTGTCGATGTCGGACTGGCGGCGCCGCTGCCGACGCCAGGAGGTGAGCAGCGGCAGGGCCGGCAGCAGCGCGTCGAGGACCTCGTGGGCCGGGGTGTCCTCGGTGGCGATGGTCTCGGCGAGGGCGGTGACGTCCCCGCGTTCCACGGCCGCCCAGAAGCTCGTGTCGCTGGGGTCGCCGCCGGCCGCGCCCTGGAGCAGGCTCTGCAGGTCGGGGCCGCCGCTGCCGTCCAGCCAGAACCGCTGGTGGTCGAAGGCGTACGTGGGCAGCGGCGCCACCTCGGTCTCGGCGAGGACGTTCGCGAGGTCGACGGGCAGGCCGATGGCGTACGCGGTGGCGAGGTTGGTCAGCAGCCGGGTCGCGTCGTCGTCGCCGCGGCGCAGGCTGCCCAGGGTGTGGCCGGTGACGCCGGTGTCGTCGAGGATCGCCGTGACCGGCATCGTCAGCACGGGGTGCGGGCTGATCTCGACGAACGTGGTGTGCCCGGCGGCGATCGCCGTTCGGACCGCCGCGTCGAACCGCACGGTGCGGCGCAGGTTGTCGTACCAGTAGTCCGCGGTCATCGAGGCCGGGTCGACCCAGTCCCCGGTGAGCGTGGAGACCAGGCGGGTGTGGCCGGCCTGCGGGGTGACGTCGGCCAGGTCCGCGCGCAGCTGCTCGGCGACCTGCTGCACGGCTTCGGAGTGGGAGGCGTAGTCCACCGGGATGAGCCGGGCGCGCAGGCCCTCGGCCTGGCACGCCGCGACGAGGTCGGCGACGGGCTGCGGCGGGCCGGAGACCACGACGGTGGACGGGCCGTTGACCGCCGCGACACCGACGCCCGGGAACGCCGGCAGGCGCTCGGCGACCGCGTCGGCCGACAGGTCCACCGACGCCATCGTGCCGGTGCCGCGCAGCACCGCCAGGGCGCGGGAGCGCAGCGCCACGGTCCTCGCGGCGTCGTCCAGGGTCAGGATGCCCGCCACGCACGCCGCGCCGATCTCGCCCTGCGAGTGGCCGACGACGGCGTCCGGGACGACGCCCGCCGCGCGCCACACGGCCGCGAGGGCGATGCCGACGGCCCACAGCACGGGCTGCACGACCTCGACCCGCTCCAGCCACGACTCGTCGTCGCCGGTCAGCACCGAGACGAGGTCCACGTCCAGGTACGGGGCGAGGGCCCGCTGGCACTCGGCCAGCTTCGCGTCGAACACCGGCGTACGCCCGACGAGGCCGGCGGCCATCCGCGCCGACTGCGCACCCTGGCCCGGGAAGACGAAGACGGGGCCGGCGCCGGCGCTGGTGACCGTACCGGTGACGAGGTTGCCGCCCGGGTGGCCGGCGGCGAGGGCGTCCAGCCCGGCGAGCAGCTCGTCGGTGCCGAGGCCGACCACGGCGGCGCGGTGGTCGAACGTCGAGCGGGTGGTGGCCAGCGACCAGCCGACCGCCGCCGGGGCGAGGTCGCCGTGCTCGCGCACGTGCCGCGCGAGCCGGGCGGCCTGCCCGGCGAGGGCGGAGCGCGACCGGGCCGACACCGGCCAGAGGGTCACGTCCGAGCCGACCAGGCCGGGGCGTCGCGCGGGCTCGACGGCGGTGGCCTCGACGGCCTCGACGCCGTCCACGGACGCCGGTTCGGCGACGCGCGGCCGGTACTCCTCCAGGATCACGTGGGCGTTGGTGCCGCTCACGCCGAACGAGGAGACGCCGCCACGGCGGGGGCGGTCCAGCTCCGGCCACGGCTTGGACTCGGTGAGCAGGGAGACCGCCCCGGCGGTCCAGTCCACGTGCGGGGAGGGCTCGTCGACGTGCAGGGTCTCCGGCATGACGCCGTTGCGCAGCGCCATCACCATCTTGACCAGCCCGGCGACGCCGGCGGCGCTCTGGGTGTGGCCGATGTTCGACTTGACCGAGCCCAGCCACAGCGGCCGGTCGGCGGGCCGGTCCTGCCCGTACGTGGCGATGAGCGCCTGCGCCTCGATGGGGTCGCCGAGGGTGGTGCCGGTGCCGTGCGCCTCGACCATGTCGACGTCGGCGGTGCCGAGCCGGGCGTTGGCGAGGGCCTGCCGGATGACCCGCTGCTGGGAGGGGCCGTTCGGGGCGGTGAGCCCGTTGGACGCGCCGTCCTGGTTGAGGGCGCTGCCGCGGATCACGGCGAGGATCGGGTGGCCGTTGCGCTCGGCGTCGGCCAGCCGCTCCACGACGAGCACGCCGCCGCCCTCGCCCCAGCCGGTGCCGTCCGCGCCGGCCGCGAAGGCCCTGCACCGGCCGTCGACGGACATGCCGCGCTGCCGGGAGAAGACGACGAAGACGCCGGGGGTGACCATGACGGTGACGCCGCCGGCGATGGCCAGGTCGCACTCACCGCGGCGCAGCGCGTTCACGGCGAGGTGCAGGGCCACCAGCGAGGAGGAGCAGGCGGTGTCGACGGTGACGGCGGGGCCGTTGAGGCCGAGGGTGAACGAGATCCGGCCGGACGCGACGCTCGTGGTGTTGCCGGTGCCGATGTACATGTCGACGCCCTCGGGCACGTTCGGCAGACCCATGCCGTAGTTCGAGGTGCTCAGCCCGACGAAGACACCGGTGGAGCTGCCGCGCAGCGACAGCGGGTCGATGCCGGCCCGCTCGATGGCCTCCCAGGACGTCTCCAGCAGCAGCCGCTGCTGCGGGTCCATGGCGAGGGCCTCACGCGGCGAGATCCCGAACAGGGACGGGTCGAAGTCACCGGCGCCGTCGAGGAACCCGCCGATGCGCGTGTAGCTCTTGCCCGGCTTGTTGGGGTCGGGGTCGTAGAGCGACTCCAGGTCCCACCCCCGGTCGTCGGGGAACTCGGTGAGCGCGTCCCGGCCGTCGGCGACAAGCTCCCACAGGTCCTCCGGCGACCGGACGCCACCGGGGAAGCGGCAGCTCATCGAGACGATGGCCAGGGGTTCCTGGTCGCGCGCCTCGACGGTCTGCAGCTTGCGCTTGGTCTCGTGCAGGTCGGCGGTGACCCGCTTGAGGAAGTACCGCAGCTTGTCATCGCTCATCGGGGGGCACCTGCCTCGATTGGAAGGTTGGTCATCTCAGGAGATTCCAAACTCTTTGCTGATGAAGTCGAAGATCTCGTCGTCGCTGGCCGAGTCGAGGTCGGGCCGGTCCGGTTCGGCGGCGGGTCCGGCCGCCAGGTCGGACGCCTTGGCGAGCAGGTCCTGCATCCGGGCGGTGAACCGGGCCCGGGCCGCCGGATCGAGCGGGATGGCGTTGAGCAGGCTCTCCACCGTGTCGATGCCCTGGAAGAGGGGCTGCGTGGAGGGCGCCGCGTCGGCGGCGATCTCGCTGGTCAGCTTCTCGGCGAGCGCGGTCGGCGTCGGGTAGTCGAAGACCAGCGTCGCCGGCAGCCGCAGCCCGGACAGGCCGTTGAGCCGGTTGCGCAGGTCGACGGCGGTGAGCGAGTCGAAGCCCAGGTCGGTGAAGAGCCGGTTCGGGTCGACGGCGTCGGCACCGGCGTGGCCGAGGACGGCGGCGATGTTCGCCCGCACCACGTCGAGCACCACCTTGAGCCGCTCCGGGCCGGCCAGGCCGGCGAGCCGCTGGCTGAGCTGCACCCCGCCGGAGCGGGCGCCGGTGGCGTCGACGGAGCGCCGTAGCGGCACCCGGACCAGGGCCCGGAGCATCGGCGCGAGGGTGCCGGCCTCGGCCTGCCCGCGCAGCGTCCCGACGTCCAGGCGCATCGGCACGACGGCCGCCGCGTCGAGCCGCCACGCGGCGTCGAAGAGGTTCAGCGCCTGCTCGGTGGCGAGGCCGGCGGCGCCCTGCTCGGCCATCCGCCGCACGTCGTCGTCGCCGAGGTGGCCGGTCATGCCGCTGGCCTGCTCCCAGAGGCCCCACGCGAGCGAGATGCCGGCGAGCCCGCGGGCCCGGCGGTGCGCCGCGAGGGCGTCGAGGAAGGCGTTCGACGCCGCGTAGTTGGACTGGCCGGCGCTGCCCAGGGTGGCCGCCGCCGAGGAGAAGAGGACGAAGGCCGCGAGGTTCGCGTCGGCC
This sequence comes from Micromonospora sp. CNZ303, assembly GCF_004345505.1. Classification (NCBI taxonomy): domain Bacteria; kingdom Bacillati; phylum Actinomycetota; class Actinomycetes; order Micromonosporales; family Micromonosporaceae; genus Micromonospora; species Micromonospora sp. CNZ303. The sequence continues at coordinate 107,831 of NZ_SLVT01000024.1, forward strand.
GTGAGGCGGTGCAGGTGCCACGCCGCGTCGATCTTCGGCACGGCGACCGCGTCCACCCGTTCGGGGGTCATCGACTCCAGCACGCCGTCGTCGAGGACGCCGGCGGCGTGCACCACGGCGGTGAGCGGGTGCGCCGCGGGCACCCCGGCCAGCAGCGCCGACAGGGCGTCGGGGTCGGCGGCGTCGCAGGCCGCGACGGTCACCTCCGTACCGGCGCCGGCGAGTTCGGTGAGGAGGTCGTCGATCCCCTCGGCCGCCGCGCCGCGCCGCCCGGCCAGCAGCAGGTGCCGTACGCCGTGGGTGGTGGCGAGGTGGCGGGCCAGGATGCGGCCCAGCACGCCCGTGCCGCCGGTGATCAGCACGGTGCCGTCCGGGTCGATGCCGCCGGGCAGCGGCTCCACGCCGGCCGGGACCCGCCCGAGCCGTGGCGTGCGCACCTGCCCGGCCCGCACGGCGACCTGCGGCTCGCCGGAGGCGATCGCGGCGGCCAGCACGGCGGCGCTGTCCGGGGTGTCGTCGAGGTCGACGAGCTGGCACCGGCCCGGGTGTTCGAGCTGGGCGGTGCGCAGCAGACCCCAGACCGGGGCCTGGCGCAGGTTGACCACCTGCTGCTCGCCTGCCGCGACCGCGTCGCGGGTGACCAGCACCAGCCGGGACTCGGCGAACCGGTCGTCGGCGAGCCAGGTCCGCAACGCGGCGAGGGTACGGTGCGTGGTGGCCCGCGCCTGCCGGGCCAGCGCCGGGTCCGTCGGGTCCCCGGCGTCGCCGATCGGCACGATCACCGCCTCGGGCGCCGGCTCACCCCCGGCGAGCAGGTCGCCCAGCGAGTCGAGGCCGACGTCGGTACGCACCCGGGCACCGGCCGCCTCGCAGGCGGCGCTGAGCGCCAGGTCGTCGCCCAGCGCCACCCAGCGGGTGGCGGCCGGCACGGGACCGGTGGGCACCGGCAGCGCCGGCCAGTCCACCTGGAACAGCGACTCGTGCCGGCCGGAGCGGGCCGCGCCGAGCGAGTCGCCGGAGACCCGGCGCATGATCAGCGAGTCGACGTGCAGTACCGGGGCGCCGGTGGCGTCGGCCACCTGGAAGGAGACGCCGACCTCGCCGGCGGCGGCGACGCGTACGCGCAGGGCGGTCGCCCCGGCGGCGAGCAGCGACACCCCGGTCCAGGCGAACGGCAGGCGGGGCACGGTGGCGTCGGCGCCGTCGCCCATCCGGCCGAGGAAGCCGCCGATCGACATGGCCTGCAACGCGCCGTCCAGCAGCGCCGGGTGCACCCCGAAGCGGCCGGCCTCGGCGTGGTGGTCGGCGGGCAGTTCGACCTCGGCGAAGACCTCGTCGTCACGGGTCCACGCGGCGCGCAGGCCACGGAACGCCGGGCCGTACCCGAAGACGGTCGCCTCGATGCCGGAGTAGAAGTCGTCGGCCTCGACGCGCGTCGCGCCGGGCGGCGGCCACACCCCCAGGTCGAAGGCGGGCGCGGCGTCGGCCGGCTGCGGACCGAGCAGTCCGGTGGCGTGGCAGGTCCAGGCGACGTCGGCCAGGATCTCGTCGGAGCCGTCCCGGTAGGGCCGGGAGTAGAGCTGGACGGTACGCCGCCCGTCGTCGTCCCGGTCGCCGACCATCAGCTGCACCTGGAGCGCGCCGAGTTCGGGCAGGACGAGCGGGGCGAGCAGGGTCAGCTCCTCCACCGTCGGGCAGCCGGCCTGCTCACCGGCGTACGTGGCCAGCTCGACGAAGGCGGTGCCGGGCAGCAGGATGTTGTCCATCACCCGGTGCTCGCCGAGCCACGGGTGGGTACGCACCGACAGCCGCCCGGTGAAGACCATCCGCTCGCTGTCGGGGAAGGTCAGCGTGGCGCTGAGCAGCGGGTGCCCGGCGTCCTGGAGGCCGGCGGAGCTGACGTCCTGCGCCCGGTGCAGCGGCGGCTCGACCCAGTACCGCTGGTGGTCGAAGGCGTACGTGGGCAGCGCGACGACGTCAGTGCGGGCGAGGACCGTGCTCAGGTCTACGGGCAGGCCGATCGTGTGGGCGGTGGCGAGGTTCGTCAGCAGCCGCGTCGCGTCGTCGTCACCCCGGCGCAGGCTGCCCAGCGTGTACCCGCTCGCGCCGGCGTCGTCGAGGATCGCCGTCACCGGCATCGTCAACACCGGATGCGGCGAGATCTCCACGAACGTCGTGTGCCCGGCGGCGACGGCCACGCGCACGGCGGCGTCGAACTGCACGGTCTGCCGCAGGTTGTCGTACCAGTAGGCGGCGTCCATCGACATCGGGTCGACCCAGTCCCCCGTCAACGTCGAGACGAGCCGGGTGTGACCGGCCTGGGGGGTGATGTCCGCCAGGTCCGCGCGAAGCTGCTCGGCGACCTCCTGCACGGCGGCCGAGTGGGAGGCGTAGTCCACGGGAATCAGCCGGGCGCGCACCCCGTCGGCCTGGCAGGACTCCACCAGGTCGGCCACCGGCTGCGGCGGACCCGACACCACGACGGTGGACGGGCCGTTGACGGCCGCCACCCCGACACCCGGGAACGCCGACAGCCGCTCGGCCACCGAACCGGCCGACAGGTCGACCGAGGCCATCGTGCCCGTGCCCCGCAGCACCGTCAGCGCCCGCGAGCGCAGCGCCACGGCCTTCGCCGCATCCTCGATGCTGAGGATCCCGGCCACGCAGGCCGCACCGATCTCACCCTGCGAGTGGCCGACCACCGCAGCCGGGGTGACCCCGGCGTGCTGCCACACCGCCGCCAGGGCCATGCCGACAGCCCACAGCACCGGCTGCACGACCTCGACCCGCCCCAACCACGACTCGTCGTCACCGGTCAACACCGACACCAGGTCCACGTCCAGGTACGGGGCGAGGGCCCGCTGGCACTCGGCCAACCTGGCGTCGAACACCGGCGTACGACCCACCAGGCCGGCCGCCATCCGCGCCGACTGCGCACCCTGGCCGGGGAACACGAACACCGGGCCCGCGCCGTGGGGCGTGGCGGTGCCGGCGACGACGTTGCCGGCCGGCGTCCCCGACACCAGGGCGTCCAGCCCCGCCAGCAGCTCCTCCAGGCTCGACCCGACGACGGCTCCCCGCTGGTCGAACGTCGACCGGGTGGCGGCGAGGGACCAGCCCACCGCCGCCGCGTCGATGTCGCCGCGCTCGCGCACGTACTCCGCCAGGCGGGCCGCCTGGCCGGTCAGGGCGCCCTTCGACCGCCCCGACAGCGACCACAGCACCGCGTCGGCGGTCACGAGCCCGGGGCCGGGCTCGGCCGGAGCCACGGCCTGCGGCTCGTCGGCCTGCTCGATGATCACGTGGGCGTTGGTGCCGGAGATGCCGAACGACGACACCGCCGCCCGGCGCGGCCGGTCCACGGCCGGCCACGGCCGCGACTCCGTCGCCAGCTCCACCGCCCCGGAGGTCCAGTCGATGTGCGGCGACGGCTCGTCCACGTGCAGCGTCGCCGGGACGAGGCCGTGCCGGATGGCCTGCACCATCTTGATCACGCCGGCGACACCGGCGGCGGCCTGGGCGTGGCCGATGTTCGACTTGATCGAACCGAGCAGCAGCGGCCGGTCGGCGGGCCGCTCCCGCCCGTACGTGGCGAGCAGGGCCTGCGCCTCGATCGGGTCGCCGAGGGTGGTGCCCGTGCCGTGCGCCTCGACCACGTCCACGTCGGCGGTCGTGAGTCGTGCCGACGCGAGGGCCTGCCGGATCACCCGCTGCTGCGAGGGTCCGTTCGGGGCGGTCAGCCCGTTGGAGGCGCCGTCCTGGTTGATCGCGGAGCCGCGCACCACCGCGTACACGGTGCGACCCTGGCGGCGGGCGTCGGAGAGCCGCTGCACGAGCAGCATGCCGACGCCCTCGGACCAGCCGGTGCCGTCGGCGGACGCGGCGAACGACTTGCACCGGCCGTCGGCCGCGAGGCCGCGCTGCCGGGAGAACTCGACGAACGCGGTCGGGGTGGCCATCACCATGACGCCGCCGGCGAGGGCCATGTCGCACTCGCCGCGCCGCAGCGCCTGACCGGCCCAGTGCAGCGCGACCAGCGACGAGGAGCAGGCGGTGTCCAGCGACACCGCCGGCCCCTCCAGCCCGAACGTGTACGCCACCCGTCCCGAGATGACGCTGCTGGTCATCCCGGTCAGCATGTAGCCCTCGGCGGCCTCCGGCGAGTACGCGAGCAGCGAGCCGTAGTCCTGGCCGCTGGTGCCGACGAAGACGCCGGTGCTGCTGCCCCGTACGTCGGTCGGGTCGATGCCGGCGGACTCGAAGGACTCCCAGGTGGTCTCCAGCAGCAGCCGCTGCTGCGGGTCCATGGCCAGGGCCTCGCGGGGCGAGATGCCGAAGAAGCCGGGGTCGAAGCGGTCGACGCCGCTGAGGAAGCCGCCGCCGCGGGCGTAGAAGGTGCCGGGGGCGTCGGGGTCGGGGCTGTAGAGGCTGTCGAGGTCCCAGCCCCGGTCGGTCGGCAGGTCACTGATCGCGTCGACGCCGTCGACCACCAGCCGCCACAGGTCGTCGGGCGACCACACGCCGCCGGGCAGCCGGCAGGCCATGCCGATGATCGCGAGAGGCTCGTCGTCGCCGACCGGCACGGCGGTCGTCGTGGGTCGCACGGGGACCGGGGTGCCGGCGATCTCCGTACCCAGGAAGGCCGCCAGGTCGTGCGGGGTCGGGTAGTCGAAGACGAGGGTGGCCGGCAGCCGCATCCCGAACGCGTTGTTGAGCCGGTTGCGCATCTCGACGGCGGTGAGCGAGTCGAAGCCGAACTCGCTGAACGCCCGGCGCGGCTCGATGGCCGCCGGGTCGGGGTAGCCGAGCACGGCGGCGGCCTGGCCCCGGACGATCTCGACCAGCGCGGCGGCCCGCTCGGCGTCGCCGAGCCCGGCGAGCTGCTGCACGAGCGACGCGCCGGTGGTGGCCGCGGCGGCGCGCGCGGGCATGCGGATCAGCGCCCGGTACAGCGGCGGGATGCTCCCGCCGGCGAACTGCACCTTCATCGCGGCGAGGTCCAGCCGGGCCGGGACCAGCGCGGCGTCGGTGGTGCGGCAGGCCGCGTCGAAGAGGGCGAGCCCCTCCTCGGCCTCCATGGCGGCGACGCCGGAGCGGGAGATCCGGTTGAGGTGGACGTCGTCCAGCTCGGTGGTCATGCCGCTGCGGTCGGCCCAGAGCCCCCAGGCGAGGGTGAGGGCGGCGAGGCCGCGCGCCTTGCGGTGCTGGGCCAGCCCGTCGAGGAACGCGTTGGCGGCGGCGTAGTTGCCCTGGCCCGGGCCGCCGGCGGTGGCGGCGAGCGAGGAGTACGAGACGAACGCCTTCAGGCCGAGGTCGGCGGTCAGCTCGTGCAGGTGCCACGCGGCGTCGACCTTGGGCCGCAGCACGCCGTCCATCCGCTCGGGGGTGAGCGAGGAGATGACGCCGTCGTCGCGGACGCCGGCGGCGTGGATGACGGCGGTCAGCGGGTGCTCCGCCGGGATGCCGGCCAGCAGTTCGGCCACGGCGGCGCGGTCGGCGACGTCGCAGGCGGCGACGGTGACGCTCACGCCGCGCGCCTCCAACTCGGCGCAGAGCTCCGCGACGCCTCCGGCGGCGCGGCCGCGCCGGCTGGTGAGGATCAGGTGCCGGACGCCGTACGTGTCCACCAGGTGCCGGCTCATGAGCTGGCCGAGGGTGCCGGTGGCGCCGGTGATCAGGACGGTGCCGTCGGAGTCGAACGGGGCGGCCGGCGGCTCGCTCGGGGCGGGGACCCGGGTGAGCCGGGCGCCGGCGGCGACGCCCGCGCGGATCACGACCTGCGGCTCGTCGGTGGCGACGGCCGGGACGAGCGCGGCGGCGCAGCCGGCGATGTCGTCGACGTCGACCAGCACGAACCGGTCGGGGTTCTCCGACTGGGCGGAGCGGAGCAGGCCGATCACGGCGGCGCCGGCCAGGTCGGTCAGGTCGGTGTCCCATTCGGTGGCGACCGCACCCGAGGTCAGCACCACCAGCCGGGAGGCCGCGTAGCGGTCGTCGGCGAGGAACTGCTGGAGCACGGCGAGGGCGCGGTGGGTCACCTCGGCGACGGCCCCGGGCACGTCCGCCGACGCGGGCGGGTCGAGGAACGGCACGACCAGCACGCCGGGTGCGTCCGTCCCGTCGTCCATCGCCGTGGCCAGGGCGGTCAGGTCGGCGTACGCCGCCACGGTCGTGCCGGTGGCGGCGACCGCGTCGGTGAGCGCCGCCGCGTCGCCGATGACCGCCCAGTCGACGGTGGACGGGCCGGCGGGCAGCGCGAGCGGGGCCCACTCGACCCGGAACAGCGACTCGGCGCCGCCGCCGGAGGCGGTGCGGAGCTGGTCGGCGGAGACCGGCCGCAGGACCAGGGAGCCGACGGAGATGACGGGCGCGCCGGTGACGTCGGTGAGCAGCAGCGAGATGCTGTCGGGGCCGGTGTGCGAGACCCGGACGCGGGCCGCCGCGGCGCCGGCGCCGTGCAGGGCGACGTCGTTCCAGGAGAACGGCAGCCGGCCGTACCCCGGGGGCATGTCCGCCCCGGACGGCTCCCCGGCCGGCGTGGTCAGGCCGAGGGTGTGCAGCGCCGCGTCGAGCAGGGCCGGGTGCAGGCCGTACCCGCCGGCCTCGGCGGCGGGGGCCTCGGGCAGCGCAAGCTCGGCGAAGAGGTCGTCGCCGCGCCGCCAGGCGGAGCGCAGGGCGATGAAGGACGGGCCGTAGTCGTAGCCCTGGGCGGCGAGGTTCAGGTAGAGGTCGTCGGTGCCGACCTCGGTCGCGCCCGGCGGGGGCCAGGTGGTCAGGTCGGACCAGCCGGCGGGGCCGCTCGGCACGGCCGGGCCGCTGGCCAGCACGCCGCTGGCGTTGCGGGTCCAGGGCCGCTCGCCCTCGGCCGGCTCGTCGTCCTGGGCGGAGTGCAGCGACACGGACCGGCAGCCGGTCTCGTCCGCCGGGCCGATCCAGAGCTGGATGTCGACGCCCCCGGTCTCCGGCAGGATGAGCGGCGACTCCAGGGTGAGTTCGCGGACGTGGTCCGCGCCGACGTGCGCGCCCGCCTGGAGGGCGAGTTCGACGAAGCCCGTGCCGGGCAGCAGCACGGTGTCGAAGACGACGTGGTCGGAGATCCACGGGTGGGTACGCCGGGCCAGCCGGCCCGTGAACAGGAAGCCCTCGGCGTGCGCGACGCCGACGGCGGCCCCGAGCAGGGGGTGTTGCGCGGGCCGCAGGCCGAACGCGGTGACGTCGCCGGTCCACCCGGCGCCCGCCTCGGGCCAGTAGCGCTGGTGCTGGAACGCGTACGTGGGCAGGTCCACCCGCCGCGCGCCGGTGTCGGCGAACCACGGCTGCCAGTCGACGGCCACCCCGTGCGCGTGCAGCTCGGCCAGCCCGGTTAGCAGCCCGTGCACGGCGGGCCGGTCCTTGCGCTGCACGGCGACGGCCAGCACGCCGTCGTCGCCGGGCAGGATGTCCGCCGCCATCGCGGTCAGTACGCTCTGCGGCCCGATCTCCAGGAACGTGTCCACGCCGGCGGCCCGCAGCGCGGCGACCCCGTCGGCGTAGCGGACGGCCTGCCGGACGTGGCGCACCCAGTAGTCGGCCGTGCGGATCTCGTCGGCGTCGGCGAGCGCGCCGGTCACGTTCGACACCACCGGCAACGCCGGCGCGGAGAACGTCAACCCGGCCAGGACCGCCCGGAACTCGGCAAGCATCGGCTCCATCAACGGGCTGTGGAACGCGTGACTGACCGCCAGCCGACGCGTGCGCGCGCCCCGCTCCCGCCAGAGCCGCTCCACCTCGTCAAGGGTGTCGACCGCACCGGAGACCACGACCGAGGTGGGCCCGTTGACGGCCGCGATCCCCACGTCGGCGAGGCCGTCGAGGGTGGCGAGGACGTCGGCCTCGGTGGCCGCGACGGCCAGCATCCCTCCGCCCGTGGGCAGCGCCTGCATCAACCGACCCCGCGCCGCCACCAGCGCCGCCGCATCCGCCAGGGACAACACCCCCGCCACGTGCGCGGCCGCGACCTCACCGATCGAGTGCCCACCCACGAAGTCCGGCACCACACCGTACGACCCCACGAGCCGGAACAGCGCCACCTCGACCGCGAACAGCCCGGCCTGGGTGAACACGGTCTGGTCCAGCAACTCCGCCTCGGCCGAACCCTCGGCAGCGAACAGCACCTCCTTCAACGGGCGCGGCAGCAACGCGTCGAGGTACACGCACACCTCGTCCAACGCGGTCGCGAAGACCGGGAACTCGGCGTACAACTCCCGGCCCATGCCGGCGCGCTGCGCGCCCTGGCCGGAGAAGAGCACCGCCAGCGGGCCCCGGCCGCCGGCCTGGCCCGTGACGACCGCGCCCGACGGCTCCCCGGCGGCGAGGGCGCGTAGCCCGGCCAGCAGGTCGTCGCGGCCGGTCGCGGAGACCACGGCCCGGTGGTCCAGGGTGGAGCGGGAGGTGACCGACGAGAACGCCACGTCCACCGGCCGCAGGGTCTCGTCGGCGGCGATCCGGGCGGCCCAGCGGCCCGCCTGCGCGGCGAGGCCGGCCGCGTCCCGGGCCGACACCGGCACCGGCACGACCGGCCGCTCGACCACCGGCGCGGCGGCGGCCGACGGGGGCTGCTGGGGCGCCGGGGCCTGCTCCAGGATGGTGTGCGCGTTGGTGCCGGACACCCCGAACGAGGAGACCGCCGAGCGGCGCGGGCGGCCCACCGCCGGCCACGGCGTCGCCTCGGTCACCAGCGACACCTCGCCGGCCGACCAGTCGACCTCGGGCGTCGGCTCGTCCACGTGCAGGGTGGGCGGCACGACGCCGTGCCGCATCGCCATCACCATCTTGATCACACCGGCGACCCCGGCGGCGGCCTGGGCGTGACCGATGTTCGACTTCACCGACCCGAGCAGCAGCGGCGCCGAGTCCCCCCGGTCCTGCCCGTACGTGGCGAGCAGCGCCTGCGCCTCGATCGGGTCGCCGAGCCGGGTGCCGGTGCCGTGCGCCTCCACCACGTCCACGCCACCGGCGGCGAGGCCGGCGTTGGCCAGGGCCTGCTGGATCACCCGCTGCTGCGACGGCCCGTTCGGGGCGCTGAGGCCGTTGGAGGCGCCGTCCTGGTTGACCGCGCTGCCCCGCACCACGGCGAGGATCGGGTGGCCGTTGCGCTGTGCGTCCGACAGCCGCTCCAGCACCAGGACGCCGACGCCCTCGGACCAGCCGGTCCCGTCGGCGGCGGCGGCGAACGCCTTGCACCGGCCGTCGGCGGCGAGGCCGCGCTGCCGGGAGAACTCGACGAAGGCGGCCGGGGTGCACATGGCGGTGACCCCGGCGACGATGGCCAGGGTGCACTCCCGCTGCCGCAGCGCCTGGCCCGCCAGGTGCAGGGCGACCAGGGACGACGAGCAGGCGGTGTCGATGGTGACCGCCGGCCCCTCCAACCCGAAGGTGTAGGCGATCCGGCCGGACACCACGCTGCCGGCGTTGCCGGTCATCAGGTGCCCTTCGAGGCCCTGCGCGGCACCCATCAGCACGGTGCCGTAGTCCTGGCCGGTGCTGCCGGCGAAGACGCCGGTGCGGCTGCCCTTCAGCGAGTGCGGGTCGATGCCGGCCCGCTCCAGGGCCTCCCACGAGGTCTCCAGCAGCCAGCGCTGCTGCGGGTCCATCGCCAGCGCCTCCCGGGGGGAGATCGCGAAGAAGCCCGGGTCGAAGTCGGCCAGGTCGTGGACGAAGCCGCCCTGCCGCGTGTACGAGGTGCCGCTCTGCTCGGGGTCGCTGTCGTAGAGCGACCCGAGGTCCCAGCCGCGGTCCTCCGGGAAGTCGGAGACCACGTCCCGGCCGGACGCGACGACCTCCCACAGGTCCTCGGGCGACCGCACCCCGCCGGGGAAGCGGCAGCTCATGGAGACGATGGCGACCGGTTCCTGTTCACCGGCCTCCACCTCGCGCAGGCGCTGGCGCACCTGGTGCAGGTCAGCGGTGACCCGCTTGAGGTAGTCGAGAAGCTTCGCCTCGTCAGCCATGGACCGCGCACTCCTTGTGTTGACCCGTCGTCGCAGCAGCGATCACGTCAGGACATCCCCAGCTCGCGGTCGATGAAGTCGAAGACCTCGTCCGGCGTCGCGTCCTGGAGCTTCTCGGCGACGGTGTCGCCGTCCGCCGGCGCGTCGGCCTCGTTGAGGGAGGCCAGCAGCGCCCGCAGCCGCTCGGTGATCCGAATTCGGGCGCTGCGGTCCGGCGCCGAGCCGGAGAGCGCCGCTTCCAACCTGTCCAGCTCACCGAAGACCGGTGCGACCCCGACCACGCCGCCGTCGACGATCGCGGCCCGCACGTACTCGGCCAGCCCTGCGGCGGTCGGGTAGTCGAAGACGACCGTGGCGGGCAGCCGGACGCCGGTCGCCGCGGTGAGCCGGTTGCGCAGCTCCACGGCGGTCAGCGAGTCGAAGCCGAGTTCGCGGAACGCCCGGTCCGGCTCGACGGCGTCCATCGAGGCGTGGCCGAGCACCGCGGCGGCCTGCCCGCGTACCAGCTCCAGCAGGGTCTTGCGTCGTTCGGCGTCGGTCTGCCCGGCGAGCAGGGCGGCCAGGGACTCCGCGGAGACGCCGGTGTCCTCGGCCCGCTCGGCGACGGCCCGCCGCGCCTCGGCCACGCCCGCGATGAGCGGGCTGGGCCGCACGGCGACGAACCCGGGCACGTAGCGGGCCCAGTCGATGCCGGCCACCATCGTCGCCGGCTCGCTCCGCGCGACGCACTGCGCGAGCGCCGTGAGCGCGGCCTCGGTGTCGAGGCGCGCCACGCCGGTGCGGCGGCGGCGCTCCTCCACGGCCTGGTCGGTGGCGGCCATCCCGCCGGCCGCCCAGGGGCCCCAGGCGACCGAGGTGGCCGGCAGGCCCTGCCGGTGCCGCTGCTCGGCGAGGGCGTCGAGGTAGGCGTTGGCGGCGGCGTAGCTGCCCTGACCGGCGGCGCCGAGCTGACCGGCCAGCGCGGAGAACAGCACGAACGCGCGCAGTTCCCGCCCGACGGTCAGCTCGTGCAGGTGCAGGGCGCCGAGCACCTTGGGTCGCAGGACGGTGGCGAGGCGGTCGGCGGTGAGCCCGTCGAGTACCCCGTCCTCCAGGACGCCGGCCGCGTGCACCACGCTGGTCAGCGGCGCGTCGGCGGGTACCTCGTCGAGCAGCTTCGCCAGCGCCGCCCGGTCGGCCACGTCGCAGGCCGCGACGGTCACCCGGGTGCCCGCCCCGGTCAGCTCGCGGACGAGTTCGGCGACGCCGGGGGCGTCCGCGCCGCGACGGCTCACCAGCATCAGGTGCTCGGCGCCCCGGGCGGCCAGCCAGCGGGCCACCTCCGCGCCGAGCGCGCCGGTGCCGCCGGTGACCAGGGTCGTGCCCGGGTAGCCGGCCTCGTCGGTGGCCGCCTCACCGCCGGGCGCCCGCACCAGCCGGCGGACGAGGATGGTGGCGCCGTCGACCGCGAGCTGGTCCTCGCCGTCGAGGCCGGCAAGCGCGGCGCAGAGCAGGTCCCAGCCGTGGTCGTCCAGGGTGGCCGGTACGTCGACCAGGCCGCCCCACCGCTCGGGGTGTTCGAGGGCCACGACCCGGCCGAGGCCCCAGAGCAGCGACTGCTCCGGCCGGCCGGGCGTGCCGCTGCGGGTGGTGCCGGCGGCGCCCCGGGTGACGCACCACAGCGGCGCGGCGACGTCGAGGTCCCCGAGCGTCTGGATCAGCGCCAGCGAGCGGGCGAGGAAGGGCGGCACCGGCTGGGTGTCGTCGACCGCGCCGTCGGCGAGGGCGAGCAGTGACAGCACCCCGTCCACCGGAGCCGGTACGCCGTCGGGGGTGCGGACGGCACCGCTCAGGTGCGCGGTGAGGGCGGCCCGGTCGGTCAGGTTCTCCGGCACCAGCACCAGTCGGACGTCGGCGCCCCGGCGGGTCAGCTCGACCACCGCGGCCTCGCCCTCCTCCGGGTGCCGCTCGTCGGCGACGACCCACCAGGCGCCGGGCAGGAAGCTGACCGGTGTCCCGGTGTACGGCTGCCAGACGCTGCGGTACCGCAGGTCGTCGAGGCTGGACCGGTTGCGCTGCTGCCGCCGCCAGGAGGCGAGCACCGGCAGGGCGGCGCCCAGCCGTTCCAGGGACTCCGCCGCCTCCTGCTCGGTGAGTTCCGCGAGCGCGGCCAGGTCCTCGGCTTCGACGGCCGCCCAGAACGCGGAGTCGACGCCGCTCGGGGTCTCCTCGGCGTCGCCCTGCCCGGTCACCGCGGTCGGCCAGAAGCGGCTCCGGTCGAAGGCGTACGTGGGCAGCGCCACGACGTCGGTCCCGGCGAGGACCGTGCTCAGGTCTACGGGCAGGCCGATCGTGTGGGCGGTGGCGAGGTTCGTCAGCAGCCGCGTCGCGTCGTCGTCACCCCGGCGCAGGCTGCCCAGCGTGTACCCGCTCGCGCCGGCGTCATCCAGGATCGCCGTCACCGGCATCGTCAACACCGGATGCGGGCTGATCTCCACGAACGTCGTGTGACCCGCCTCGACGGCCACCCGCACGGCCGCCTCGAACTGCACGGTCTGCCGCAGGTTGTCGTACCAGTAGCCGGCGGTCATCGACATCGGGTCGACCCAGTCCCCGGTGAGCGTGGAGACGAGCCGGGTGTGGCCCTGCTGCGGGGTCACGTCGGCCAGGTCGGCGCGAAGCTGCTCGGCGACCTCCTGCACGGCGGCCGAGTGCGACGCGTAGTCCACCGGGATCAACCGCGCCCGCACCCCGTCGGCCTGGCACGCCTGCACCAGGTCGGCCACCGGCTGCGGCGGACCCGACACCACGACCGTGGACGGGCCGTTCACCGCCGCGACACCCACGCCGGGGAACTCCCCGAGCCGCTCGGCGACCGCCCCGGCCGACAGGTCGACCGAGGCCATCGTGCCGGTCCCCCGCAGCACCGTCAGCGCCCGCGAGCGCAGCGCCACGGCCTTCGCCGCATCCTCCAGGCTCAGGATGCCGGCCACGCACGCGGCACCGATCTC
>NZ_SLVT01000025.1:0-100616 GCF_004345505.1 Micromonospora sp. CNZ303
CCAACCCCAACCAGGCCTCCTACCGCATGAGCGTCGACAACCTCGCCGACTGGATCGCCACCCGCGGCTACACCGCCTGACCCAGCAACGACACGCACCACCGCGCACCCAACGACAAGGGCCGGCCCCCACAAGGGGCCGGCCCTTTCGTCGTCTTCACGCTCTCCAGGGCCGAGCCGAAGCCGAGGCCCAAGGCGGCAGTCGGGGCCGAGCCGCAGCCAGAGCCCGAGGGCACCCACGGCGGCCGGCCTGTGTTGCCCACCCCGACGGGTCACAGACCGAGGCGAGCAGACTCCACCGTCCACCGGCAGAGCAGCCGACCAGCGCGAGCAACTCGCTGGTGGTCAGTCGATCGGGGCGAGGAACTCCAGCCGGTTGCCGTGCGCGTCCTGGGAGTGGAAGCGGCGCAGCCCGGGCAGTTCGTCGTCGCCCCAGCTCACCGGGTACCCGGCGGCGACCAGCCGGGCGGCGAGCGCGTCCAGGTCCGGCCACAGCAGGCCGGGGTGGGCCTTGCGGGCGGGGCGGAAGTCGTCCTCCACGCCCAGGTGCAGTTCCGCGCCGTGGCCGGTGAACCAGCAGCCGCCACGGGCCGCGAGCGCGGGCGGTTTGGGCTTCTCGGTCATCCCGAGCACCCCGACGTAGAAGGCCCGCGACGCCTCCTCGGAGCCGCGTGGGCAGGCGAGCTGAACGTGATGGATCATGGTGACACCTCCTCGTCCCGAACGATGGCACGAGGTTGCGAAGTTAGCAAGACGGACGTACGGTTTTGTTGACGACGAGATCGGCGGTAAGTGTCCCCTAACCACGGCGGCACCCCGACCGGTGCGACAGACTGCTCAGGACTACTCACGGTCGCTGGTGTGAAGGAGTACGACGTGGCGAGCCTCGACACCTTCGGTGCGAAGACCCAGCTACGCGTCGGAGACGCGAGCTACGAGATTTTCAAGATCAGCAAGGTGGAGGGCCACGAACGGCTCCCCTACAGCCTGAAGATCCTCCTGGAGAACCTGCTCCGGACCGAGGACGGCGCGAACATCACCGCCGACCACATCCGGCAGCTCGGCGCCTGGGAATCCGACGCCGACCCGAGCGTCGAGATCCAGTTCACCCCGGCGCGGGTGCTCATGCAGGACTTCACCGGCGTGCCCTGCGTGGTCGACCTGGCCACCATGCGCGAGGCGGTACGGGACCTGGGCGGCGACGCCACCAAGGTGAACCCGCTCGCCCCGGCCGAGCTGGTCATCGACCACTCCGTCATCGCCGACCTGTTCGGTCGCGAGGACGCCTTCCAGCGCAACGTCGAGCTGGAGTACGAGCGCAACAAGGAGCGCTACCAGTTCCTGCGCTGGGGCCAGACCGCGTTCAACGAGTTCAAGGTCGTCCCCCCGGGCACGGGCATCGTGCACCAGGTCAACATCGAGTACCTGGCCCGTACGATCATGGAGCGCAACGGCCAGGCGTACCCGGACACGGTCGTCGGCACCGACTCGCACACGACGATGGTCAACGGCCTGGGCGTGCTCGGCTGGGGCGTCGGCGGCATCGAGGCCGAGGCCGCGATGCTCGGCCAGCCGGTCAGCATGCTGATCCCGCGCGTGGTGGGCTTCAAGCTCTCCGGCGAGATGCCGGCCGGCACCACCGCCACCGACCTGGTGCTCACCATCACCGAGATGCTGCGCAAGCACGGCGTGGTGGGCAAGTTCGTCGAGTTCTACGGGCCGGGCGTGAGCGCCGTGCCGCTGGCCAACCGGGCCACCATCGGCAACATGTCCCCGGAGTACGGCTCCACCGTCGCGATCTTCCCGATCGACGCCGAGACCGTCCGCTACCTGGAGCTGACCGGTCGCGACGCCACGCAGGTCGCGCTCGTCGAGGCGTACGCCAAGGAGCAGGGCCTCTGGCACGACCCGGACGCCGAGCCGGAGTACTCGGAGCGCCTGGAGCTGGACCTCGGCACCATCGAGCCGTCCCTGGCCGGCCCGAAGCGCCCGCAGGACCGGGTCCCGCTGGGCAACGCCAAGACGCTGTTCCGTTCGGCGCTGACCGACTACGTGGCCGCCGACGAGACCGGCGGCGACCGTGGCCGCAAGTCGGGCGTGCCGCAGCAGGAGAAGCCGTTCGGCGTGCAGGGCCACGCCGACGAGGCGAGCGCCGAGTCCTTCCCGGCCAGCGACTCCCCGGCCAACGGGGTCAGCGACCCGGCCGACGCGCCGCGCGACCTGGAGACGGCGGCGGTCGGCTCCGGCGGGCGGGCCAGCAACCCGATCCGGGTCACCGGCGCCGACGGCGTCGAGTACGAGCTGGACCACGGCGCCGTGGTGATCGCGGCCATCACCTCCTGCACCAACACCTCCAACCCGCAGGTGATGATCGGCGCGGCCCTGCTGGCCCGCAACGCGGTCGACAAGGGCCTGACCCGCAAGCCGTGGGTGAAGACCACCCTGGCCCCGGGTTCCAAGGTCGTCATGGACTACTACGAGCGGGCCGGCCTCACGCCCTACCTGGAGAAGCTCGGCTTCCACCTGGTCGGCTACGGCTGCACCACCTGCATCGGCAACTCCGGCCCGCTGCCGGAGGAGGTCTCGGCCGCGGTCAACGAGGCCGACCTGGCGGTCGTCTCCGTGCTCTCCGGCAACCGCAACTTCGAGGGCCGGATCAACCCGGACGTCAAGATGAACTACCTGGCGTCCCCGCCGCTGGTGGTCGCGTACGCGCTGGCCGGCACGATGGACATCGACCTGGCCAACGAGCCGATCGGCGAGGACGGCGAGGGCAACCCGGTGTTCCTGCGGGACATCTGGCCCAACAGCGCCGAGATCCAGGACGTCATCGCCTCGGCGATCGGCGCCACCGGCTTCAGCGCCGCGTACTCCGACGTCTTCGCCGGTGACGAGCGCTGGCAGTCGCTGCCCACCCCGACCGGCGACACGTTCGCCTGGGCGGACGAGTCCACCTACGTCCGCAAGCCCCCGTACTTCGAGGGCATGGAGCGGGAGCCGAAGGCGGTCGTCGACATCGCCGGCGCGCGGGTGCTGGCCAAGCTGGGCGACTCGGTGACCACCGACCACATCTCGCCGGCCGGTTCCATCAAGGCCGACTCGCCCGCGGGGACGTACCTCGCCGAGCACGGCGTGCCGCGGCACGAGTTCAACTCGTACGGCTCGCGCCGGGGCAACCACGAGGTGATGATCCGGGGCACCTTCGCCAACATCCGGCTGCGCAATCAACTGCGGATCCCGGGCGCCGGTTCCGATGCGGGAGCTGCGCTCCCTGAAGGCGGCTTCACGGTCAACCACCTGACCGGCGAGCAGACCTCGATCTACGACGCCTCGGTGGCCTACCAGGAGGCGGGCATCCCGCTGGTCGTGCTGGCCGGCAAGGAGTACGGCTCCGGCTCGTCGCGCGACTGGGCGGCCAAGGGCACCA
Source organism: Micromonospora sp. CNZ303 (assembly GCF_004345505.1). NCBI lineage: Bacteria > Bacillati > Actinomycetota > Actinomycetes > Micromonosporales > Micromonosporaceae > Micromonospora > Micromonospora sp. CNZ303. The sequence goes on from NZ_SLVT01000025.1 coordinate 3,427, forward strand.
TGCTGCTCGGCGTCAGGGCGGTCATCGCCGAGTCGTACGAGCGGATCCACCGCTCGAACCTGATCGGCATGGGCGTGCTCCCGCTGCAGTTCCCGGCCGGCGAGACCGCCGAGTCGCTCGGCCTCACCGGCACGGAGACGTTCTCCATCGCCGGCGTCACCGCGCTGAACGACGGCGAGACCCCGCGTACGGTCAAGGTCAGCACCGACACCGGCGTCGAGTTCGACGCGGTGGTCCGGATCGACACCCCGGGCGAGGCGGACTACTACCGGCACGGCGGCATCCTGCAGTACGTGCTGCGTCGCATGATCGCCAACTGACGTCTGACGTGAAAGGAAGGGCCCCTTGTTAACGCATAGCGTTAACAAGGGGCCCTTCCTTTCACGCATGCCTTCGGTGCCGGCGGGTCAGCTGTGGGTGGGGCCGGCGCCGCGACCAACCCACCACCGCGCACCCGGCACCAACGACACGAGCTGGCGACCCATGGGTGCGCCGCACCCGTGCACGCCCGGAGATCCTGGTACGGAAGTGCCCCCGGAGGGGCCCTTTCTCGCCAAGATCTTGTCCGCGCGTCGAGGGACACGACGCAGCAGGCAGCAGGCAGCGGGCAGCAGGCAGCGGGCACCGGACAGCGACGCGCGGAAGCAAGCAGCGACGCGAGCAGCAGGCAGCGACGCGCGGCAGCCACGTGCCAGCGGAAAGCCGCGGCAGCGGCAGCGGTGCAGTGGTGCAGTGGTGGTGGACCGGTCAGTCGGTGGCGGCGGCGCGGCGGCGGGCCTCGCGGGTCTTCATGGCGTGCTCCATCAGCGTGATGAGCACCTCCTTGCTGGACTCCCGCTGCCGTGCGTCGCAGAGCAGCACCGGCACCCCCGGGTCGAGGTTGAGCGCCGCCTGCACCTCGTCGAGCCGGTACTGCCGGCTTCCCTCGAAGCAGTTGACCGCCACCACGAACGGCGTGCCCCTGCCCTCGAAGTAGTCGATGGAGGGGAAGCAGTCGGCCAGCCGCCGGGTGTCGGCCAGCACCACCGCGCCGAGCGCACCGAGCGCCAACTCGTCCCAGACGAACCAGAACCGGTCCTGGCCCGGGGTGCCGAAGAGGTAGAGCACCAGGTCGTCGCTGATGGTGATGCGGCCGAAGTCCATCGCCACGGTGGTGGTCGTCTTGCTCTCCACCCCGGAGAGGTCGTCGATGCCGACACCGGACTCGGTCAACACCTCCTCCGTACGCAGCGGGCGCGTCTCACTGACCGCACCGACCATGGTGGTCTTGCCCACGCCGAAGCCACCCGCGACGAGGATCTTGATCGCGGTGGGCAGTGGCGTCGCTCCCGCCGGCCGCTCAGAGTGCCCGTAGTCCATTGATTACCGCCTCGAAAACGCTGTTGTCGGGAAGGCCGGCTGTGGTGTGCGGTTCGCGTACCTGCACCAGGCTGCGGGCCGCGAGGTCACCGAGCAGGACCCGGATGGTGCCCACCGGCAGGTCCAGGTGGGCGGCGATCTCGGCGACGGACTGGATCCGCTGGCAGAGCCCGACTATCGCCAGGTGCTCCGGGCCCAGCCCGACCTCCGGGATCACGTCCGCACGGGTCGCCGTCACCAGGGAGATCAGGTCGAACGTGCCGGTGACCGGCCGGGCCCGGCCACGCGTCATCGCGTACGGGCGCACGACCGGGCCGGCATGGTCGTCGACCCACTGGTGCTCCGAGGACTCCCCCTGCACCGTCATCGCGGCTACTTCTCGCCGGTCTGCTGCTCGCCGGTCCGCGAGGGCGACGCCACGTACTTGCCGACGCGGGTGACCAGCATCGCCATCTCGTAGGCGATCAGGCCGACGTCGGCGTCCTCGCTGGCGAGCACGGCCAGGCAGGCGTTGCGCCCGGCCGCCGTGACGAACAGGAACGACGACTGCATCTCGATGATGGTCTGCTGCACCTGCCCGCCGCCGAAGCGCTTGCCCGCGCCCCGGGCCAGGCTCTGGATGCCGGCCGCCATGGCCGCCAGGTGCTCGGCGTCGTCCCGGCCCAGCCCTCGCGAGGCGGCCATCAACAGGCCGTCCGTCGAGAGCGCGACCGCGTGGTCGGCCTGCTTCACCCGGCCGACCAGATCATCCAGCAACCACGTCAGGTCGGCACTCGAAGCCGTCTTCTGCGCCACTCGTCGTCCTCTTCTCCCCCGGCTGTTGTCGCCGTGCTCGTCTCGGCTGCCCGCTGCGGCGCGGGGATCCCCCGCACCGCGACGGCGCCGGTCAGGTCGCTTGCAGGTCGTCGCCGGCGTCGGGTTCCTCGCCGGCCTCGGTTCGGCTGTCGCCCGCTCCACCGAGCAGCCGGGCGGCGTCGGTACGGCCCCGCCGGGTGCCGGTCTGGTAGGAGCTCATCATCCGGCGTACCTGCTCCGGCGGGCGCGCCATATCCTCGTCCCCGTCGTCGTCCCCGTCGGCGGCCGGATCGTCGCGGAGTTCCGGCACGATGCTGGCCTGCCGGATCCGGACCGGCAGGCCCGAGTCGGTACGCGCCGTCACCTGGCGGGCCGTCGGCGCCGGACCGCCCGTCGTCGTGGAGCCGGTGTCCGCCTCCGGTGCGGGGACCCCCGTCGTGTCGGGCGCCTCCGCCGGCGCGGGCCGGGCGGCCACCGGCAGGCCCGTCGGGAAGGTCGGGCCGTCCAGGGCGTACTGCTCGGAGCCGCCACGGGGGCGCACGGGCAGCCCCGCGTCGAGGGCCGGGCCCGTCGTCGGCAGGCTCCGGCCGCGCGACCGGGTCGGCAGGGCGCCACCGTCGGCGTCGCCCGTGGCGGGGGCGTCGGCGTCCGGCGCCGGGCGGGGGCGGGACGCGAGCGGCTCGGCCAGGGCCACCGGGGCGGCGGCCAGCGGCGGCTCGGCGGCGGGCGGCGCCTGGCCGGACGCGCCGGCCACCGGGACGCCGGCGGGCAGGCCGGCCGGGAACCCGCCGGAGGTGCTCGGGTCCTCGTCGTCGGCGGTGACCAGCTCGGCCGGGATCAGCACGACGGCGGTGGTGCCGCCGTACGCGGACTCCTTGAGCTGCACCCGCACGCCGTGCCGCTCGGTCAGCCGGCTGACCACGTAGAGCCCGAGGCGGGAGGCGTTGGCCAGGTTCAGCTCGGACTGGTCGACGATCCGGTGGTTCGCGGCGGCGAGGTCCTCCTCGCTCATGCCCAGGCCGCGGTCCTCGATCTCGATGGCGAAGCCGTTGGCCACCTGCTGCCCGCGCACCTCCACCGAGGTGTGCGGCGGGGAGAACGACAGCCCGTTCTCGATCAGCTCGGCGAGCAGGTGGATGACGTCGCCGACCGCGCGGCCGGTGAGCGAGACCGCGCCGAGGGGCAGCACATTGACCCGGGTGTAGTCCTCGACCTCGGCGACCGCGCCCCGGACGACGTCGACCATCGGCACGTTGCGCCGCCAGGCGCGGCCCGGGGTGGAGCCGGAGAGCACGATGAGGTTCTCCGCGTTGCGCCGCATCCGGGTGGCGAGGTGGTCGACCCGGAACAGGTCCTCCAGCTCCTCGGCGTCGTGCTCGCGACGCTCCATGGCGTCGAGCAGGGTGAGCTGGCGGTGCACCAGCGCCTGGGTGCGCCGGGCCAGGCTGAGGAAGACCTCGCGCACGTTGCGGCGCAGGTCGGCCTGCTCGACGGCGGTGCGGATGGCGGTCTCCTGCACGGCGTTGAACGCCTTGCCCACCTGCCCGATCTCGTCGTCGCCGAACTCGAGCGGAGGCGCCTCCTTGGCGATGTCGACCTCCTCGCCGTGGCCGAGCCGCTCGACGACGCTGGGCAGCCGCTCGTTGGCCAGCCGGATGGCGGCCTCGCGCAGCCGCTCCAACTGCTGCACCAGGGCCCGCGCGGTGGTGATCGACACGACGATCGAGGCGACGACGGCGAGCAGGCCCAGACCGGCGGCCAGCACCAGCCGCAGGACGACGCCGACGGCGATCGGCGCGGCCCGCTCCACGAGCGCGTCACCGGCCTCGATGATGAAGCGCTGCTGCTCGCCGACCACCACGTCGGCCGCCGCGCGCCACTCCGCCGCCGACACGGGTGGCGCGCCGCCCGCCCGTCCCTGCACGACGCGGTCCTCCAGGGACCGGAACGCGGTGTACGCCTCGCCGCCGACCAGTGCCTCGTAACGGGCCCGGTCGCCGCTCGACAGGTCGGTACGGACCTGGCTGTCCAGGTAGCGCTGGGCGCCGGTGGCGCGGGCGAAGGCGGCGGTCTCCTCGGGCGTCATCCGGCCGGCGGCCAGGGCGCCGGTGACGAGGGCGTCCTCCTGCGACATGAGTTCGCGGATCCGGACGAGCTGGATCAGCGCCGCGGTCTCCCGCGTGAACTGCTCGTCGTCCAGGTTGCCCAGCGACCCGTACATCCGCAGCACCGAGTCGATGAGTTCGGTGTACTCGCGGGTGGCGGCGGCGCGGTCCACCTGGCGGTCGCGGATGGACTCGCGTACGGCGGTGAGCCGGTCCAGCCCGCTGACGACCGTGTCGATCTGCCGCTGGCTCTCGTCGGCCGCCAGGTCCACCCGCCAGCTGCTGACGGACTTGCGGAAGTCGTCGGCGACGCCCTCGGTCCGCCGCCACTGCGCGTCGAGCTGCTCCCGCTCGGCCGCGCCCGAACCGCCCAGATACGCCGCGGACGCCCGGCGTTCCGCCTGCAACTCCAGCACCAGCGGCTCACCCGGCTGGGCGACCTGGGCGTCGAGCACCTGTACCCAGAGGAGACTGACGCCCTCCCGGAGGGTCACCCACGCGGCGAACGCCCACAGCGCAACGAGTGAGGCCAGCAGAGCCACGACTTTCCGGCGCAGATTGGAGCTGCGGGAACCCATTTGAAACCATCCCTGGCGGGGAGTCTGATTCATCCGATCGGCGGTTTCCGCATGGCGCTTCGACCGACCCGGCGCACGGTAGCAGTGTCCCGACGATCACTCAAGCAGTGCTGATCATGACCGGTGCGTCATCGCGGGCACCGGGTCGTAGGGCTCACCGTCCTGCGTGGCCGCTCAGCCGCGCCAGGTGCCGCGCCGCGAGCATGGCGGCCCGCACGATGAGCACCGGGTGGTAGAGATCCTTGTCATGCCACAGTGGAACGCCGTCACCGTCACCGTCGCGGTGGTCGTCGAGGTAGGCGAGCGCGCGGCGCACGGCGGTGGCGAGGCCCGGCCGGGGCGGTCGCCCCGTGCCGAGCAGCACCTGGAGGGCGTACGCGGTCTCCTCCGGCGTGCCCGTCCACAGCCCCCACGAGCCGTCGTCGCGCTGGGTGTCGCGCACCCAGTCGGCCGCCCGGTCGAGCCGGCCGCCGGTGGTGTCGGACGCGTACTCGGCCAGGCTCGCCGCGACGCTGGCCGTCGCGTAGTACGGCGAGGCGTGCCAGCGGTCCGTCCAGCTGCCGTCGGCGAGCTGACCGTCCACCAGCCAGCCGGCCACCCGCCGCGCCACGTCGGCGTACGGGCGGCCCGGACGGTGCCGGGCATGCCAGCCGAGCGCCTCCAGGACGTGGGCGTTCGTGGTGACCGACGCGCCGTCCTCGCCCTGCCAGGTGCAGAAGTGCGTGCCCGTGTCGTACGCCAGGAGGCTGTCGGGCGTGACGGGGCGGCCGAGCCGGGCCAGCGCGAAGAGGGTGACGGCCGTGGTGTCGGCGTCCGTCGGGAGGCCGGGCGAGGTGGCCGCGCCGGTGGGTCCGAGCGCGGCGGCCAGGCTGCCGGTCAGCTCGGCGGGGACGTCCGCCGCCGCGCCGGCCCGGGCCAGCCCGCTGAGCACCCAGGCCCGCTCGAACACGGCGATGGGTGTCGTGCACGGCACGGGCCCGCCGCCCCGCGCCACGGCCCCGGTCAGGTAGTCGAACGCGCTCCGGTCCGCGCCGGGACGGGCGGGATCGCCCAGCCAGGCCGCGGTGGCGGCGGGCGAGGCCCCGACGGCGCCGGACACGGGCCGGGCCGGCAGGTCCGCCCGCGCCCGCCCGTCGAGCACCTCGAAGGCGTGCCACAGCTTCTCCGGTACGGGCCCGCGCGCGGCGAGGAGCCGCCCGACCGCCTCGGCCCGGTGCCGGGTCATGCCGTGCGGCATCGGCAGCGCGGGCACCGGCCGCCCGGGTGCCGCCGCGCCGTCGAGGAGCGCGTCGATGCGGTCGATCAGGGCGGGCACGATGAGGTCGACGCCCGGCATGTCCGGCACGGGCTCGGCGGCGACCAGCAGCCGGTCCCGCAGCACCGCGACGCCCCGGTCCGCGGCCGTCGAGAGCCGGTGCGCCTCCCGTGGGCGGGCGCGCCCCGGCGTGCGCAGGGCGCTCAGCAGCGCCTCCACCGCGCTCAGGGTCGGCACCAGGCCGTACGCGCCCGGCGCCCCCCACCCGCCGTCGGCGCGCTGGGCGGCCAGCAGGTGACGCAGCCGCTCGGCGTGCCCCGGCAGCCAGGGGGCGTCGCTGACCAGCCGACCGGTCTCGTAGACCGAGGGCGAGACCGTGCCGTCGGGGGCGGCCAGCATCGCCGCCACCAGTTCACGACCGGCGACGGCGAGCGCGGCGCCCCCCATGTCCCGGACGGCGACCGGGGCCGCCGTCACGACATGCCCCAGAAGTCGGCCAGCTGGTAGAAGCCGCTGCTGAAGCCGACCTGCCGGGCCAGGTAGTCCGCCTCGCGCGGGCAGGTCTCCCGCAGTGGCTCCAGCATCCGGTGGCAGGTGTCGACCAGCGCGGCGAGCCGCTGCTCCACCTCGGCGCGGTCCTCGACCAGCAGCAGCGCGTTCAGGTCGCCCCAGCGCAGGTCCCGCTCGTAGGTGCCGAGGTCGTTCACGAGGCGCAGGGCGCGCTGCACCTGGTCGCTGACCGCGACCAGCTCGTCCAGCCGGGAGAGGGTGGCCTCGTCGCCGGTGTAGAGCCAGTGCGCGACGTTGACGATCGTGCAGGCGTGGTTGTCGGCGTTGTCCAGGTACGCGTCGAGGCTCGGCAGGGACGCCCGGTCCCCGGGCCGCCACGCCGCCTTCCACTCCCACTCGAGGGCCATCGCCCGCACCGTCGCGTCCACCCGGTCCCGCCACAGCGGACGGTGCGCCGCGAAGGCGTCGGACGTCGCCAGCTCACCCTGGAGCGCGGCCAGGTAGCCGCCGAGGTGGTCGTCGGCGGCGGGCGGCTCCCCGGCGGCCACCGCGTGGCAGCGCGTGACGAGGTCGTCGACCTCGTCGCGGGAGCGCGCCCGGTGGTCGATCAGCCAGTCGAGGGCGAAGCCCCACAGCACGGTCCGGTTCGCGGCGCGCAGTTGCCCGGCCGTGCACCACGGGGCGCCGAAGGCGATGGCCAGCGAGATGTTGGCGAACAGCATGGTGTCGAACGGGTCGGCGGGAAACAGCTCGGGGTGCGCCGCGGCCGACGCCTGGAGGTCGCGTTGGCCGCGTACCGCCAGGCCGCAGATCCGGCCCTGCTCCCGCGCGTCCCGCATCTCGTCACGCCCGCCCGGCGTCGCGTCGCGCGACCGGTCGGGCGTCACCGCGGTCACGCCGGCCTCCGCTCGTGGACCGGGGTCAGCGCCATGACCACCGGCCGGCCCGGACGCAGGGTCGCCGCCAACTGCTTGGGCGGCATCCCGGCGTCGCGCAGCCGGAAACGGTACCGGCTGAGGATCGTCGCGACCACCAGCGGAGCCTCCAGGTTGAACAGGTACATGCCGAGGCACTGGTGCGGGCCGCCGCCGAACGGGAAGTACGCGTACCGGTGCTCCCGCCGCGGCTGGTCGCCCCGGAACCGGTCGGGATCGAAGGTGTCCGGGCGGTCCCAGTACCGGGCCAGCCGTTGGGTGACGTAGGAGCTGACGGCGACGATGCTGCCGGCTCTGATCCTGGCGCCGCCGATGACGTCGTCCGCCACCGCCGTGCGGGGCACCAGCCACCCGGCGGGGTACATGCGCAGCAGCTCGTCGACCACCGACCGGGTGTAGGTGAGGGCGAGCAGCTGCTCCCGGCTGATCACCCGGTCCGCGCCCACCACCTCGTCCAGCTCGGCGTAGAGCCGGCCGGCCACCTCGGGGTTGGCGTCCAGGATCGGCCACAGCCAGGTCAGTACGGCGTACGTCGTCTCCGTCGCGGTGGCGAACATGGACACCACGTCGTCGCGGACCCGTCGCTCCCCGAGCGGGCGGCCGTCGTCGTCGCGGGCGTTCGCCAGGGCGGCGAGCAGGTCGTCGCCGTCGCGCGGGTGGGCCCGCTCGGCCCGCACCAGGGGCAGCATGATGTCGTCGACGACGCCGATGGCGCGGCGCAGGGCGCGGTCGCCCGGCACCGGTACGGCGTCGGGCACGAAGGGCAGGAGCAGGCGGGCCCGCAGCGCCGTCACGATGGTGTCCTGGGCGGCCACGATCCGCAGCTGGTCGGCGAGGCTCACCCGGTCGGCGAAGAAGACGCTGCTGATCGCCCGGCAGATGACCCGGCCCAGCTCGGCGCCGGCGTCCAGCCACCGGCCGGTGCGGGCCGGCTCGTCGAACTCGTCGACGGCCTCGCTGACGGCCTGGCTCATGGAGTCCACCAGGGAGTCGATGCGCTTGGCGGTGAAGTGCGGCTGCATCCGCCCGCGGCTGGCCTGCCACTCCGGTCCGTCGGACATGATGCCGTCGCCGGTGAGTCGTCGTACCGGCCGCCACAGCATGCTCCGGCCGCCACGGGTGTAGTTGGCCGCGTTGTCCCGCAGCACGTGCTGCACGTGGGTGGGTTCGGTGACCAGGTAGGGGCGGATCGTCCCGAGGTTGAGCCGCAGGACCTCGCCCGGGGCGTCGTCCGCCATCGCGACGAGCTGGCCCAGCGGGTCGCGCAGCAGGCCCGGCAGCATCCTCCACAGTGGCGCGAACCGCGCCGGGCGACCTCGTGAGTCGTCGGCACCCCGTTCAGCAATGGCATCCCGCACCCGTGGCTCCTCCCGTCGGTCACGCTCCGTTGTGACGGACCGTCATGCGAACGGCTGCCTTGCGTCACGATTCGGGAAGCATGCCATCACCCGTCGAGACTCCGCTAGCCGTCGAATGAGAATTTTGCTCATGGGAATGCTCGTCCATGAAGGATTTCGTGTCGGGTGTCACTTTGGAAGGGTGCGCAGGTGGCGCCACTCGGCGGCCACCGGCCGGTACCCGAACCACGCGTTGACCGCCCGCATCGCGTCGTTGCCGGCGTCGTTGATCGTGGACGCCCACCGGAAGCCCGCCGACCGGGCCGCCCGCAGCGACGCGTGCTTGACCGACCGGGCGAGGCCCCGGCCCCGCCACCCGCTGCGGGTGCCCGTCATCCCCGACAGGTAGCGGTCCCGGCCGTCGGTCAGCGCGAGGCTGAACGCCACCACCGCACCGTCGGCCGTCGCCACCGTGCTCAGCGCCCGGTCCAGGTCCGGCCGGTCCCAGTACGCGGCCCGCCAGTCGGAAAAGTCGGTCTCGTCCCTCCCGACGCCGCCCGGCTCGTCGGCTGCGGCGGCCAGGTCCGCCTCGTACAGCGGACGCGGGTCGACCAGGTCCGCGGCCGTACCCAGCCGCACCCCGGCCGGCGGGTCGGGCGCAGCCGGCAGCGCCGCCGCCAGGTCCAGGCCCAGGATCACGCTGCGCCGGCCGGCCCGGTAGCCGCGCCGCTCGGCGAAGGCGAGCGGCGCCGGCTCGTCGACGACCCGCGCGTACGCCTGGCGCACCCCCAGCCCGGCGAGCCGCTCCTCGGCGGCGGCGAGCAGCGCCGACCCGACGCCCCGCCCCCGCCCCTCGGGGCGCACGACCAGGTTGACGAAGCCGAGCCCCGGCTCGGTGCTCTCGTACAGCAGCCCCGTCCGGGCGACGCCGGCGATCCCGTCGTCCGCCTCGGCGACGAGCATCCCGAAGCGCTCGGCCGGCTTGCCGGTCGCCTGCCAGGCGAGCAGCTCCGGCGTGACCACCAGGTGGGACCGGGCGGCGCGGAGCAGGTCGGCGACCGGCGTCAGGTCGGAGGGGCCGGCGGCCCGGACGGTGGGGACCATGGCTGGGCAACCTACCGCAGCGGCGGGGGCGGGCGGCGGTGAACCCGGGCGCGCCCGCGCGGCCTGTGCCAGGCTCAGGGCATGGACGACAAGACCATCCTGAACCGGATCTCGGAACTGGTCGACGAGGAGCACCGGTTGCGCGCCGACGCGCAGGCCGGCGAGTCGGGCACGGACGACGACGCCCGCACCCGGCTGCGCGAGCTGGAGGAGTCCCTCGACCAGTGCTGGGACCTGCTGCGTCGGCGACGCGCCGCCCGGGAGACCCACGGCGACCCGGACGCCCAGGGGACGCGCCCCAAGCCGGCGGTCGAGCGCTACCTCCAGTGACCCGGGTCCCGGGTGGCCGGTGCCTGGCCACCCGGGAGGTCGCGGTCAGCGGATCCCCGCCTCCCGCAGCAGCAGCGCGCTCAGCGCGGCCGGGTCGGCGTCCGCCGCGGGCAGGCCCCGGGCCGCGAACCAGGTGGCGACCACCCGCACGTCGCGGGCCAGGAACTCCGGCCCCTGCGGGTTGGCCACCACGTCGACCACCTGCGGCAGGTCGATGAGCACCAGCCGCCCCGCGTGCACCAGCAGGTTGTACGGCGACAGGTCGCCGTGCGCGAGGCCGGCGCGGGCGAGCACCACGAGGGCGTCGACGAGCTGCCCCCACAGCTCGCGCAGCTCCCCCGCCTCCGGCCGCAGCTGGGCCAGCCGGGGCGCGGCCAGCCCCTCCTCCTGGTCACCGAGGAACTCCAGCATCAGCTCCGTGCCGCGCAACTGCACCGGGTAGGGGACGGTGATCGTGCCGTGGCGGGCGCCGACCTCCCAGAGCCGGGCCAGCGCGGCGAACTCGGCCGCCGCCCACTGCCCGGCGATCATCTGTCGCCCGAAGGCGGTACGGCCGGCCATCGCCCGGTTCTCCCTGGACCGGCGGACCCGGCGGCCCTCCAGGTAACCGGCGTCGCGGTGGAAGAGGCGGTGCTGGGGGTCCCGATAGCGCTTGGCCGCCAGCAGGCAGGACCGGTCGGTGCCGGGCACCGCCCGGCGGACCAGGTGGACGTCCGCCTCCTTGCCGGTCTTGAGCATCCCGAGTTCGGTGTCCTTGGCGGCCAGTTCGGTGACCAGCCACTCGGGGTGGGGCTGCGGGCCGTGCACGGCGTCGTCCCAGGACGACCAGCACTCCCCCGTGTCGGGGTCGGGCTCGGCGTCGGGATCGGCGAGGGCGGGCTCGGCGGCCCGGCCCCGCTTCAGGAAGAGCTGTTCGTCGTCGTCGAAGCGGCGCTTGCCGCGGGTACGGCGCTCGCGCGCCGGAAGGTCGTGATCGCGCACTGCGGTGGTGATCCCTTACTCGAGGCTGATGGGGGCAGGTGGTAGTGACCTGCGAAGACGGCCATGACCGACCCCCTCTCCTCGACCGGGCGCGGACCCGGTTGCACGATGCGCCGACCATGCTCGCGGCCCGACGCCGCCCCGGTCAACCGAATTACGCCAACCCCGCCCAGGGCCGGCGCCCCCGCCGGGGCGGAGGCCCCTTGGCCAACCACCGCCCCGGCTCACCGGGCGGCGGGTGGCGCTTCCCCGTCAGGCGGCGAGCACCGTCGCGACGGCGGCGATCAGACCGTCCGCCGTGCGGGTGGGGGCGAACCGGTCGTCGACCCAGCTCCGCCCCCGGTGCAGCCAGACGCTGGGCAGGCCCACGGCGGCGGCACCGCCGATGTCCGCCTCCGGGCCGTCGCCGACCACCCAGGCGCCGCGCAGGGGCAGCCGTACCCGCCGGGCGGCCAGCGCGAAGATCCTCGGGTTGGGCTTGCTGACGCCGACCTCCTCGGAGATGACCCAGTCGGCGACGAAGCGGTCCAGCCCGGTACGCCGGATCATGGCCTCCTGCTGGCGTACCCCGCCGTTGCTGACCACCACGGGCGTCCAGCCGGCCCCGTCGGCGATCCGCAGCGCGCAGGCGACCAGCGGATCGAGCCGGATGTTGGCCACCACGCCGTCGTGCAACTCCTCGACCAGGTCGATGGACGGGATCCGCAGCCCGTAGCGGTCACGCACGGCGTCGGCCACGTCCCACCGGTCGGTCAGCCCGTCGGCGTCGATGGACAGCAGCCAGTCGATGTCGGTTGGCGGCGCGCCGACACCGGCCAGGAAACGCTCCCCCCAGGCGCGGAACGGACCGGCCCGGTCGAGCAGCGTGTTGTCCAGGTCCAGCAGGAGCAGCGGCACTCGGGCACCTTACGGGAGCACGACCGCCCGGCGACAGTGCCGGCTCCCCCCGCGCCCGTCAGGCCGGCAGCGCCGTTCGGGTGCCGCCCTGGTGGGGCAGGCGGTCGAGCAGCATGCAGTGGGCCGCCCGGGTCGCGGCGAGGGCCTCCGGGGCGAGCGCGACGACCAGCACGGCCTCGCCAACGTCCGCGCCCCGGGCCAGCGGCCGGCCCTCCGGGTCGTAGACCGCCGCGCCGCCGTTGAACCGCCACGGGTCGGTGCCGCCGACGAGGTTGGCGAACACCACGTACATCGTGTTGTCCAGCGCGCGGGCGGCGTAGTAGAGGTCGCGGCGGTGCTCGGAGCCGGCCAGGTAGCCGCTCGGGCAGAGGTAGCCGTGCGCCCCGTCGGCCGCCGCGGCCCGGCCGTGCTCGGGGAAGCAGCCGTCGTAGCAGATGCCGAGCCCGAGCCGCCAGTCGTCGACGAGCAGGGTGGTACCCCGGTCACCGGCGACGAACAGCTCCCGCTCGCCACTCCACAGCTGCTGCTTGTCGTAGCCGACGCGGACCTCGCCGGAGCGGTCGACCAGCAGGGCGGAGATCGTCCGCCGGCCGTCCGGGTGCCGGACGGCGGCGCCGACCACCACGGCGGCGTCGCCGTCGCGGGCCGCCTCGCGCAGCGGGTCCAGCCGCGGGTCGCCCACCCCGGCCGCCGCGTCGGCCGCGACGTCGGTGCCGGCCGGATCGGCCGCGAGCGTCGGCAGGTGGTACGCGGGCAGGAAGAGCTCGGGCAGCACGGCCACCCGGGCGCCCCGCTCCGTGGCCTGGCGGACCAGCCGGGCGGCGCTCGCGGCGTTGCCGGCCACGTCGCCGGGGACGGGCTCGGCCTGCACGGCCGCGACGGTCAGCGGTGCGGCGGGGACCGCGACGGCGGTGGGAAGTGGCATCACGGGCCGATCCTAGACCGGCGCGCCGACCTTGGATGATCATGCGCACGGCCAAACCAAGCCGTACGTACGGTTTGCATGGCGGAGGGCGAGCTGTCACGATCGACCCGTGCCCAGAGTAAGTCAGGACCAGCTCGACGCGCGCCGGCAGGAGATCCTCGCCGCCGCGCGGGCCTGTTTCGCCCGGCACGGCTACGAGGGCGCCACCGTCCGCAGGCTGGAGGAGGCCACCCGGCTGTCCCGGGGCGCGATCTTCCACCACTTCCGCGACAAGGACTCGCTCTTCCTGGCGGTGGCCGAGGACGACGCCGCGGCCATGGTGGAGACGGTGGCACGCAACGGCCTGGTCCAGGTCATGCGGGATCTCCTGGCCGGTGCGGTCTCCCCCGACACCACCGGCTGGCTGGGCAGTCAACTGGAGGTGTCCCGGCGGCTCCGGACCGACCCGGCGTTCGCCAGGCGGTGGGCGGAACGGTCGGCGGCGATCGCCGAGGCGACCCGCGACCGGCTGGCCCGGCAGCGGGAGGCGGGCGTGCTCCGCGAGGACGTGCCGATCGACGTGCTGGCCCAGTTCCTCGAACTCGCCTACGACGGCCTGGTGCTGCACCTGGCGATGGGCCGCCCCGCCGGCGACCTCGGCCCGGTGCTCGACCTGGTCGAGGAGGCCGTCCGCCGCCGCTGACCGGCCGCCCTCGCACCACTGCGTATCGGTCCGGTAACTCGGTCCACGCGGTGGATCCGTCCTGGCGGGCCTGCTCCACAATTGGGTCGCGATCCCCCTCGCCCGACAGGAGCAGCACATGACCGTCCTCGCCGCACCTGGTGACACCTGGGGCATCTCCGGTCCCGCCTTCCTCGCGGTCTATCTCCTCGCAGCCGTCGTGATCATCGTCGGCACGGTCGTCCACCGGCTCTCGGTCCTCGCCGGGCCGCAGATTGGCGACGTGGGTCAGCTCGGCCCGCAGCAGGTCGCCTACCTCAACGGCGGGCAGCAGTTGGCGATCTGGACCTCGCTCGGCGGGCTGCGCAGCAGCGGGGCTATCGGCGTACGCCCGGACCGGCGGCTCACCACCGGCGGTGCGCTGCCGGCCGGGATCACGCCGCTGGACCAGGCCATCCACTTCGCGGCCGGCCGGAACGCCACCACCCGGGAACTGGCCCGCGACGAGTGGGTGGTCCGGGCCCTCGACCAGCTCCGGACGAGCCTGGAGCAGCGCGGACTCGCGCTCGCGCCGGCCCGCCGGGCCGCGCTGCGCCGGGGCGCGTTCCTGCTCACCGCCCTGCTGCTGGTCGGCGTGCTGCGCATCTTCGCCGGCCTGGGCAACGACCGTCCCGTGGGTTGGCTCGTGCTGAGCCAGCTTCCGCTGATCGTCGTGGCCGTCCTCCTGTACCGGGTGCCGTGGCGCACCCGCGCCGCCACCCAGGCCCTGCGCGGCCTGCGCCGTCAGCACACCTACCTCGCGCCCGCCTCGGCCCCCGCCTACGCCACCTACGGCGCGGCGGGCGCCGCGATGGGGGTCGCGCTGTTCGGCACCGCGTCGCTCTACGCCATGGACCCCGGCTTCGCCAGCCAGGCCGAGATCCAGCGCCAGGCGATCAGCGGCTCCGGCGCCTCCTCGACCGGCGGCGGATGCGGCGGCGGCAGCTCGTGCAGCGGGGGCAGCTCGTGCGGCGGCGGCGGGGGTTGCGGCGGAGGCGGGTGCGGCGGATGACCGGCCCGGCCGGTGTCGGCATCGGCTGGCGGCCGGAGATCGCCGGGTTCGTCGCCGACCTGCCCGGGCTGCGCTTCGTCGAGGTTGTCGCGGAGAGCGTCGCCGCGACCGGGCCACCGCCCGCCGGGCTGGACGCGCTGCGCGAGCGCGGCGTGACGGTCGTACCGCACGGCGTGCGCCTCTCCCTCGGCGGCGCGGAGCCGGTCGACCCGGCGCGCGTCGCCCACCTGGGCGCGGTGGCGGAGCTGGTCGGGGCGCCGCTGGTCAGCGAGCACATCGCCTTCGTCCGGGCGGGCGGCGTCGAGGCCGGTCACCTGCTGCCGCTGCCCCGCAGCCGGGAGGCGGTCGACGCGGTCTGCGCCAACGTCGCCCGGGCGCAGGCCGCGCTGCCGGTGCCGCTCGCGCTGGAACCGATCGCGGCCCTGTTCGACTGGCCCGACGACGAGCTGGACGAGGCCGACTTCCTCACCGAGATCCTGGACCGCACCGGCGCGTTCCTGCTGCTGGACATCGCCAACGTGTACGCCAACGCCCGCAACCGGGGCGCCGACCCGCTGGCGCTGCTCGACCGGCTGCCGCTGGAGCGGGTCTCCTACGTGCACGTGGCGGGCGGCGCCGAGCACGGCGGCTACTACCACGACACGCACACCGATCCGGTTCCCCCGGCGGTGCTCGACCTGATCCGCGAGCTGTGCGCCCGCCGCCGACCGCCGGCGTTCCTGCTGGAACGCGACGGGCACTATCCGCCCGCCCCGGTGCTCCGCGCCGAGTTGGACACCCTCGCCGCCGTGTCCGGCTTCCCGGTGGTGACGTGAGCGGCGACCTGGCCGAGCGGCAGGCGGCGCTGGTGGCGGCGCTGGTCGCCGGCGGCCCGGTGCCGGCGGGCTTCGACCCGGCGGCGCTCGCCGCCGCCGGGACCGCGCTGCTGCGCAAGCGCGCCGGGCAGGTGGCCCGGCACTGGCCGCTGCTCGCCGCCGGTCTAGCTCCCCGGTGGCCGGAGACCTTCGCCCGCTGGGCGGCGGGGCGGCCGACCGGGGGCTCGCTGCGCGACGGCTGGGATCTGGCCCGCGACCTGCGCGACCGGGGCGCGCTGCCGCCACTCGGCGCGGAGGAGCTGGCCGCGCGCGAGGCCGCCCACCGCTACGACGGGCACACCCCGCCGCGCCCGCGCCGGCTGCCGGCGTGGGGGCGCGCCGGCGGGGCCGTCGCGGTCCAGCTCGCCGGTCGGGTACGCCTGCTGCGTCCCGCCCGCAGCTGAACCGCCCCGCCGCCGGACCACCCGCCACTGCGCGCCCGCCGCCGGACCGCCCGCCGCTGGGCGCCCGCCGGCCCGAGGGCCCCGCTGGCGGATCCGGCCGGGTGCGGCAGGATCGACGGTATGGATCTCGGACTGACCGATCGGGTGTACGTACTCACCGGCGCCTCCCGAGGGCTGGGCTTCGCCACCGCGCAGTGTCTCGTCGCCGACGGTGCCCGGGTGGTGCTCTCCGCCCGCGACGCCGACGCGGTGGCCGCCGCCGCGCACCGCCTCGGCGGGCCGGAGCATGCGGTCGGGCTGACCGCCGACCTGGCCGACGCGCAGACGCCGGAGCGCCTGGTGGCGGCGGCCCGGGAGCACTTCGGACGGCTCGACGGGGCGCTGGTCTCGGTCGGCGGGCCGCCGCCGGGCAGCGCCGCCTCGGTCACCGACGAGCAGTGGCGCCGCTCCTTCGAGACGGTCTTCCTCGGCACCGTCCGGATGGTCCGTACCGTCGCCGAGAACCTGGCCGCAGGCGGGGGCGGGGCGGTCGGGCTGGTCCTGTCGACCTCGGCGCGCGGGCCGGTACCCGGCCTGGGCATCTCCAACGGCCTGCGGCCCGGCCTGGTGGGCATGGCCAAGGACGTCGCCGACGAGTACGGGCCCCGGGGCGTGCGGGTGGTCGGCCTGCTGCCCGGGCGGATCATGACCGACCGCAACGTGGAGCTCTTCGCCGCCACCGGCGACCCCGATCGGGCCCGCGCGGAGGCCGAGGCTGCCATCCCGCTGCGCCGCATCGGCGCGCCGGACGAGTTCGGCCGGGTGGCCGCGTTCGTGCTCTCCCCCGCGGCGAGCTACCTCACGGGGGTAACCGTGCCGGTCGACGGCGGCGTGCTGCGGAGCCTGTGATGGCCCCACCCACCGACGGCTCGTCCGCCGGTCCCCCCGCCGACGACTCGTCCGCCGGTCCGCCCGCCGACGACTCGTCCGCCGGTCCGCCCGCCGACGGCTCGTCCGCCGGTCCCTCCGCCGATGGATCGTCCGCCGGATCGCCGCTCCGGCGAGGGACGCGGGTGGCGCGGGCGGCCGAGCGGTATCCGCGGCCGACGCGGGAGGAACTCGCCGCGGCGGCGGAGCGCACCATCCCCGACGTCATCGCCCCCGGCTTGGACGTGCTCTTCGTGGGCATCAATCCGGGCCTGTGGTCGGCCGCGACCGGGTGGCACTTCGCCCGGCCGGGCAACCGGTTCTGGCCCGCGCTGCACCGGGGCGGGTTCACGCCCCGGCTGCTGCATCCCAGCGAGCAGGACGAGCTGCCGGGGTACGGGCTGGGCATCAGCAACATGGTCCCGCGGGCCAGCGCCCGGGCCGACGAGCTGACCCCGGCCGAGCTGATCGAGGGCGCGGAGATCCTCACCGGCAAGGTGGAGCGGTACCGCCCCCGGTGGGTGGCCGTGGTCGGGGTGACCGCGTACCGGATCGGGTTCGCCCGGCCGAAGGCCGCCTTCGGGCCGCAGCCGCAGCGGCTGGCCGGCGCCCGGCTCTGGGTGCTGCCCAACCCCAGCGGCCTGAACGCGCACTTCACCCCCGAAACGCTCGGCGCCGCGTTCGGGGAGTTGCGGACGGCGGTCGCGACCGGCTGAGACGTCGATCGGCCGCGCGTCAGGTGGCTGCGGCGTCGGCGGCAACGTCGGTTGGCCGCAGCCGGCGGGTTACCGCAGCCGGCAAGTTGGCGCAGCTGGCGGCAGCGCCAGTTGGCCGCCGCTGGCGGCAGCGCCAGTTTGCCGCGGCGGCGGCAGCGTCAGTTGGCCGCCGCTGGCGGCAGCGCCTCGTCGGCGAGGTAGGGCCGCAGCGGCGGCACGGCCACCGGCTCGGGCCCGGTCGCGTCGGCGTACGGGGTGGGCGAGTCGGCGACCGCGAACTGGGTGCGGTAGAGCTCGGCGTAGAGCCCGCCCACGGCGACCAGTTCCTCGTGCCGCCCCCGCTCGACGATCCGCCCGTCGTCGAGCACCAGGATCTGGTCGGCGTCGCGGACGGTCGAGAGCCGGTGCGCGATCACCAGCGCGGTACGCCCGGTCAGCGCCACCGACAGCGCCCGCTGCACGGCAGCCTCGCTCTCCGAGTCGAGGTGCGCCGTGGCCTCGTCGAGGATCACGATCGACGGGGCCTTGAGCAGCAGCCGGGCGATGGCGATGCGCTGCTTCTCCCCGCCGGAGAAGCGGTAGCCGCGCTCGCCGACGAGGGTCTCCAGCCCTTCCGGCAGCGACCGGACCAGGTCGGCGACCTGCGCCCCGGCCAGGGCCGCCCAGATCTCGTCGTCGGTGGCGTCCGGCTTGGCGTAGCGCAGGTTCTCGGCGATGGTCTCGTGGAACAGGTGCGAATCCTGGGTGACCACGCCGATCTCGTCGCGCAGCGAGGCGAGGGTGGCGTCGCGGACGTCGACCCCGCCGACCAGCACCTGCCCGTCGGTGACGTCGTAGATGCGGGAGATCAGCATGGACAGCGTCGACTTGCCGGCGCCGGAGGGGCCGACCAGCGCCACCATCTGCCCCGGCTCGACCGCGAACGAGACGCCCTTGAGCACGGGCTCGTTGATCGTACGGTCGAGGGCGGCGACCTCCTCCAGGCTGGCGAGCGAGATCTCGGCGGCGCTGGGGTAGCGGAACCGGACGTCGCGGAACTCGACCCGGCCGCTGGCCCAGGGCACCGCCACCGCGTCGGGCCGCTCCTCGATCGTCGGCTTCAGGTCGAGCACCTCGAAGACCCGGTCGAAGGAGACCAGCGCGCTCATCACGTCGACCCGGACGTTGGACAGCGCGGTCAGCGGGCCGTAGAGGCGGGTGAGCAGCAGGGCGAGGGTCACCACGGTGCCGGCGCTGACGTTGCCGGTGACCGCCAGCCAGCCGCCGAGCCCGTAGGTGAGCGCCTGGGCCAGCGAGGCGACCAGCAGCATCGCCACGAAGAAGGTCCGCGAGTACATCGCGGACTGGATGCCGATGTCGCGGACCCGCTCGGCCCGCCCGGCGAACCGGCGCGCCTCCACCTCGGGCTGGCCGAAGAGCTTGACCAGCAACGCGCCCGAGACGCCGAACCGCTCGGTCATCGTCGCGTTCATCTTCGCGTCGAGGTTGTAGGACTCGCGGGTGATCTCGGCGAGCCGCTTGCCGACCCGGCGGGCCGGGATGATGAAGACCGGCAGCAGCACCAGGGAGAGCGCGGTGATCTGCCAGGAGAGGGTGAACATCACCGCGGCGGTGAGCACGAGCTGGATGACGTTGCTGACCACCCCGGACAGCGTCGAGGTGAACGCCCGCTGCGCGCCGAGCACGTCGTTGTTGAGCCGGCTGACCAGCGCACCGGTCTGGGTGCGGGTGAAGAACTGCAGCGGCATCCGCTGGACGTGGTCGTAGACCCGGGTGCGCAGGTCGAGGATGATGCCCTCGCCGATGCGGGCCGAGTACCACCGCTGGGCGAGGGAGAGCAGCGCGTCGAACACCGCGAGCCCGGCGATGACGAGGGCCAGCCGGACCACCGCGCTGCCGGCGTCGGCGCCGCCCCGGGTGATCGTGTCGATGACGTCGCCGGCGAGCACCGGGGTGGCGACGCCGATGACGGCGGCCAGCACCACCGTGACCAGGAAGACGACGATGTCGCGGCGGTAGGGCCCGGCGAAGGCCACGATCCTGCGGGCCACCCCGCGCTTGAGTCGGTGGGTGGAGATCTCGTCGCGGTTGCGCATCGACCGGAGCATGCTCCAACCGGTCATGCCGCCGCCCGACATCGAGTGGGACACGTTCACCTCCGGGTCGTCGGGCTGACCGCACCGTCAGGTCAATTCTCCCGACGACTCTGACAACCTCGGCCGTAACCCTGATCTTCCCGAACGGTCCTTACGGCTTACTCTCCCCGCCCGGCGAGGTCACGCAGCCGGCGGGTCTGCGCCTCCCGCTCGGCCCGCTGCTGGTCGACGGCGGACCGAGCGGTCGCGCCGGCCAGCAGGGCCTTGATCTCCACCACCGCGTTGCGGTCGTTGGCCAGCAGCCCGGCGGTCAGGTCACGCACCGCGGCGTCCAGCTCGGCGTTGGGCACCACCAGGGTGGCCAGGCCGATCCGGTCCGCCTCGGCGGCGTCCATCCGCCGGCCGGTCGCGCAGATCTCCAGGGCACGGCTGTAGCCGACCAGGTCGACCAGGCGGCCGGTGCCGGCGAGGTCCGGGACCAGACCGAGTGTCACCTCGGCCATGGAGAGCTTCGCGTCCTCGGCGAGCACGCGCAGGTCGCAGGCGAGCGCCAGCTGGAAGCCGGCGCCGATCGCGTGCCCCTGCACGGCGGCGACGGAGACGACGTCGGGGCGGTGCAGCCAGGTGAAGCCGCCCTGGTATTCCGCGATCCGGTCGGCACACTCCTGCTCGGGCAGGGTGGCCAGCTCGGCGAACGACCCGGGACCGGAGGCACCGGCGACCGACAGGTCGAGGCCGGCGGAGAACGCCCGCCCCTCGCCGCGTACGACCACGACCCGGACGTCGCCGGGGAGGTCCCGCGAGAAGTCGCTCATCGCGCGCCACATCGCCGGGGTCTGCGCGTTGAGCACGTCGGGCCGGCACAACGTGACCGTCGCGACCGGCCCGTCGCATTCCAGCCGGACCCCGGTCGTCTCGGCGGTCACCGAGCGATCCGGGGAGCGGCGCTGATGGACGACGCTGGTGGGCGGGTCACGCCTTCTTGCGGCGTCGGGCGCCGCCACGCTGCCGCAGCTGAACCCCGGACTCGGTGAGCACCCGGTGGATGAACCCGTAGGAACGGCCGGTCGAGGCCGCGAGCGCGCGGATGCTCTCACCCGAGGTGTACCGCTTTACCAGGTCCTTGGCGAGCGTCTGACGCTCGGCTCCGACGATCCGGCGACCCTTCTCAGTGCTGGTGGCTGTGCCAGTGGCTGCCATGCTGTGTCCTCACGTCCCAGACTGTGCGGTTCGGATACGGTCCCACCTATTAGACCGCCTCGAACGATCATGCGCCAGATATCAACTCTTCGCCAACCGACACGCTATGCAATGTCAGCTTCCCGATAGCGTGATGCTCCCGACGCCACCCGGGGCCCGCCCGCCCCTCCGCGCGGGGCGTGACGGGTGACCGCGCCGTACCCTGCTGTCGTGATCGACCTGTGGGGCACCGCGGCTGGCGCCGCCGTGGTGTTCGCCGCCACCAACGTCGACGACATCGTCGTCCTGACCCTGTTCTTCGTCGCCGCCCGCACCACCGGCCGGCCTCGCACCTGGCAGATCGTCGCCGGGCAGTACCTGGGCATCGGCGCGCTCGCGCTGGCCAGCACGGTGGTCGCGGCCGGGCTGCTGGTGGTGCCCGAGCCGTGGACCGGGCTGCTCGGCCTGCTGCCGGTCGCCCTCGGCGTCCGCGCGCTGCTGCGTGACGACGCCGACGACGCCCCGGCCGTGGTCGGCTCGACGCTCGGCGTGGCCGGGGTGACGATCGCCAACGGCGCCGACAACATCGCCGTCTACGTACCGGTGTTCCGGGCACTCGGCCCGGCCGACGGCGCGGTCTTCCTGCTGGTCTTCGTGGTGCTCGTCGCGCTGTGGTGCGCCGCCGGGGCGTGGCTGGGCGGGCACCCCCGGGTGACGCGGCTCGTCGGACGCGCGGGCCACTGGCTCGTCCCGGCGGTCTTCATCGCCATCGGCGTGGTCATCCTGGCCACCTCGGGCGTCCTGCCCCACCTGCTCGGCCTCCTGCGCTGACTGCACGCCCACCCACACCCACCGCAACCCACCCACCCCACCGGGGCCGCCCCACCCAGGGCACCCCAGCTAATTTCCCCGCCTGGTCGCCCCGCCCGGACTCCCTCCTGGTCGCCCCGCCTGGCTCCCTCCTGGTCGATCATGAAGTTGTTGTCGCGACACGCCGGGGCGGAGGGCAACAACTTCATGATCAACGGGCCAGGGCCAGGCCGGGGCCGGGTGGGCCGGGGCCGGGCGGGGTGGGGCCAGGGCCGGGTGGGGTGGGGCGGTCAGGCCAGTTCGACGAGTTCGAGGAGGTCGTCGCTCCAGGCGTCCTCGTCGCCGTCGGGAAGCAGGATGGCGCGGTCGGGCTTCAGCGCCATCACCGCGCCGGGGTCGTGGGTGACCAGCACGATCGCCCCCGGGTAGCGGGCGATGGCGTCGAGCACCTGCTCCCGGCTGACCGGGTCGAGGTTGTTCGTCGGCTCGTCGAGCAGCAGCACGTTCGCCCCGGAGCAGACCAGGGTGGCCAGCGCGAGCCGGGTCTTCTCGCCGCCGGAGAGCACCCCGGCCGGCTTGTCCACGTCGTCGCCGGAGAACAGGAACGCGCCGAGGATCTTGCGCAGGTCGGTGTCGGTCTGCTCGATGGCGGCGCTGCGCATGTGCTCCAGCACGGTACGGTCCACGTCGAGCGTCTCGTGCTCCTGCGCGTAGTAGCCGAGCCGCAGGCCGTGACCAGCGTGCACCTCGCCGGTGTCCGGCTCCAGCAGGCCACCGAGCATCCGCAGCAGGGTGGTCTTGCCGGCGCCGTTGAGCCCCAGGATGGCCACCCGGGAGCCCCGGTCGACCGCCACGTTCACGTCGGTGAAGATCTCCAGCGAGCCGTACGACTTCGACAGGCCCGTCGCGGTGAGCGGGGTCTTGCCGCAGGGGGCCGGGTTCGGGAAGCGCACCTTCGCCACCCGGTCGGAGACGCGTACCTCCTCCAGGCCGGAGATGAGCTTCTCGGCCCGGCGGGCCATGTTCTGTGCGGCGACGGTCTTGGTGGCCTTGGCCCGCATCTTGTCGGCCTGCGCCATCAGCGCGCCGGCCTTCTTCTCGGCGTTGGCCCGCTCCCGGCGGCGGCGCCGCTCGTCGGTCTCGCGGGCCTCCAGGTACGCCTTCCAGCCCAGGTTGTAGACGTCGACCACGGAGCGGGTGGCGTCGAGGAACCACACCTTGTTGACCACCGACTCCAGCAGCGAGCCGTCGTGGGAGATCACGATCAGGCCGCCCTTGTGGTTGGCGAGGAAGCTGCGCAGCCAGGTGATCGAGTCGGCGTCGAGGTGGTTGGTCGGCTCGTCGAGCAGCAGGATGCCGCCGCCGTTCTCGCCCGCGTCGCGGAACAGGATCCGGGCCAGCTCGATGCGGCGGCGCTGACCGCCGGAGAGCGTGCCGATGGTCTGGGCCAGCGCCCGGTCCGGCAGGCCGAGGTTGGCGCAGATCCGGGCGGCCTCGGCCTCGGCCGCGTACCCGCCGAGGGAGGCGAACTGGTCCTCCAGCGCGCCGTAGCGGCGGACCAGCCGGTCGTCGGCGTCGTCGGCGAGCTTGGCCTCGATTTCCTTCATCTGGGCCATCAGCACGTCCAGGCCCCGGGCGGAGAGCACCCGGTCGCGGCCGGTGACCTCCAGGTCGCCGGTGCGGGGGTCCTGCGGGAGGTAACCGATGGCGCTGCGGCGATCGATCTGACCGGCGTACGGCTGGCCCTCGCCGGCGAGCACCTTCAGCGTGGTGGTCTTGCCTGCGCCGTTGCGGCCGACCAGGCCGATCCGGTCACCCGGCTGCACCCGCAGCGTGGTGTCGGACAGCAGGATCCGGGCGCCGGCGCGCAGCTCCAGGCCGGTGGCAGTGATCATGTCGAAGGACTCGCTCTCGGGGTCTGGAAGGGCTGACTCAGGGCACGCGAAAGCGCCGGCGGGCACGAGGCCCGTCGGCGCGGGGCGGTTCAGCCTTCGCAGAGCAGCACGGGCCCAAGTGTACCGGGCGCCGCCGGACCACCCCGCCGGATTACCGATCAAGATCATCGGGTACCGAATCGCCGTCCGGACCCGGTCCGGTACCGCAACCACCAAAACGGATCAAATCGGTGATCGGGGTAGACATGGAGCTGAACGAGAACGCGCGGGTCGACACCAGCCAGGTGGATGACCGGCGAGGATCCGGCGGAGGCGGCGGGCTGGGCGGCATACCCATCCCGATCGGTGGCGGCCGGGGCGGCATCGTCGGCATCGTCATCGCCGTGCTCGTCGCGCTCGTCGGCGGCGGCTTCGGCCTGAACGCGGCCACCAGCGGCGGCGACGAGCCGCAGGGCGACAACTCGTCACTGGAGCAGAAGTGCGCGGCCGAGGACGCGCTCCAGCAGCTCGACTGCCGCAACACGCTCTACGTCAACTCGATCCAGGCGTACTGGCAGAAGGCCCTGCCCGAGGCGTTCGGCGAGCAGTACCGCCCGTCGAAGACGGTGTTCTTCAGCCAGGGCGTCAACACCGCCTGCGGGCAGGCCGACTCCGGCGTCGGCCCGTTCTACTGCCCCGCCGACGACCAGGTCTACATCGACCTCACCTTCTACCAGGTGCTCGCCCAGCAGCTCGGCGCCTCCGGCGAGTTCGCCCAGCCGTACGTGCTCGCCCACGAGTACGGCCACCACGTGCAGGACCTGCTCGGCACGGAGGCCGAGATGCGCCGCCAGCAGCAGCGCGACCCGGACAACGCCAACCAGCTCTCGGTGAAGCTGGAGTTGCAGGCCGACTGCTACGCCGGCGCGTGGGCGAAGAACGCCACCGGCACCGCCGACGCGAGCGGCCAGAAGATCTTCACCAGCATCAGTGAGCAGGACATCCAGCAGGCCGTCGACGCCGCCGAGAAGATCGGCGACGACGCCATCTCGAAGCGGGCCGACCGGCCGGTGAACCCGGACGAGTTCACCCACGGCTCCTCCGCCCAGCGCAAGGAGTGGTTCACCCGGGGCTACGACACCGGCGACCCGAAGTCCTGCGACACCTTCCGCGGCAGCCTCTGAGCACGCAGGACACCGTCCTGACGGACGACGCCACGGGCCCGGTCGGTGACCGGACCCGTGGCGTACGCGTACTGGGCGGCGGTGGTCAGACCCGCTGCCAGAGCGCCGGCACGTTCGGCGGCTCCCAGCCCGGCTGGGCGGTGTGCCCCTGGAGGCAGCGGTAGGAGACGCCCGCGTAGGTCACCGTCGCGCCGGCGGCGTACCCGGTGCCGACCTGCCAGGTCGTGCCGCCGGGCGGGTTGCCCGTCGACGTGGGCGTGGGGGTCGGCCCGGGACCGCCGGCGGTGACCAGGGTCAGCCCGTACGCGGCCAGGATCGCGTTGACCGGCTGGAAGTACATCGTCCCGCCGCTGGTGCAGTTGCCGGAGCCGCCCGAGGTGACTCCCTGCGCCTGGTTGCCGGAGATCCACGAGCCGCCGGAGTCGCCCGGCTCGGCGCAGGCGTTGCTGCGGGTCAGCCCGGTGACGGTGCCCTCCGGGTAGGTCACCGAGGCGTTCTTCTGCTGGATGGTGCCGCAGCGCCAGCCGGTGGTGGAGCCGGACCGGCAGACCGCCGCCCCCACGGCGGCCTCGACGCTGCCCGCCACCGGGACCGTTCCGCCCCGGTAGTCGTTCACCAGTCCGCGCGGGGTGTTCCCGGCGTCCACCTGCACCCAGGCGTAGTCGCGGCCGGGGAAGGTGGAGCCGCGTACGGTGCCGCCCGGCTGGGAGGTACGGGCGCCGGTCCGGCCGCAGTGCCCGGCGGTGACGAAGCCCCCGTCGACGGAGAACCCGACCGAGCAGCGGCTGCTGCCGGTGTAGTAGGCGTTGCCGCCGATCACGTCGGCGTACGGCCTCGGGTTCTCGGTGCTGGCCTGGACCCGCACCGCGCCGGCCGGCACCCCCGCGGCGGCGGCGAAGGCGCGGGCCGCGGGGGTGCCGCCGTCGCGGGCCAGCAGCACGACGGAGTTGCCAGGTAGGTCGGCGTACCAGCCGACGACGGTGGGCGGCGCGGCGGCGGCCCGACGGTTCAGCCGGTCGACCGCGCCGTCGAGGGCGTCCTCGCCGTACGTGACGGGAACGGGGACCGCGCCGAGGGCGCGGACCCGTGCGGCATCGGCGGCGCGGGTGACGCCGACCGCCACGGCGGCTCCCCCGTCGGCGACCCAGGTGCCGCCGTAGCCCGCGCCGAGGTCGGCGGCCAGCACCTGCTGCACCCGGCTGGCGTGCTCGTCCACCTCGAGGCGGGCGCGGGCCTGGGCCGGGGTCAGCCGAAGGTCCCGTTGCAGGGCGGCGAACATCTCGGGCGCGACGCCCTCGGGGCCGGCGCCCGGGGCGGCGGAGGCGGGGGTGGTGTCGGCGCCGGCCTGGGTGGCCAGGGCCATGGTCAGCACCAGAGCGGCAGCACTCAGGGTAGTTGCCGCCACGGTGGCTGGTCGTCGGAGCATGGGGGGTCTCCTCGCGGTCAGAACGATGTGGAGGGTCGAACGAGGCCCGCCTGATCAGGCACGCGAGTGCCGGATGGCGGAATCACGCCGATGCGCTACAGACTGAACAACAAATGTTGTTAACTGTGTTGCCCTCACCGTAGGTTAGACATCCGATGCCGTCAATACAGCCGGCGATCGATCGCCGACCGTCCCTCCACTGCGAACGGAGCCGCCCGTGTCCCCGCCGCGCCCGTACGACCGCCGGACCCGGACCGTCCCCGCACGACCCGCCGCCCCCTCCCCGGCACCGGCCGCCGCGCCCGGCCCGGCGCTGCCCCGGCACGACCTGGCGGTGCCCGCCCCGGACGAGCTGCCCTTCGCCGTCGGCTCCTTCGAGGAGATCGGCCCGCTCTCCCGCGCCGACTTTCCACACCGGCACGCCTTCTACGAGCTGGTGTACGTGACCCACGGGCGGGCCACCCACGTCATCGACCTCGACGCCCACCCCGTCCGACCGCCGCACCTGTTCGTCGTCACGCCCGGCCAGGTGCACCACTGGCAGGACCAGCGCGACCTGCGCGGGCACGTGCTGCTCTGCGCCGCCGAGTTCCTGCTGACCTTCCCGGCCGACCGCGACGCGCTGCGCCGCTCGGCGCACCGCTCCTGGCGCCCGCGCGACGACGCGCAGGCGAGGCGGATCGCCGCCCTGATGCGGTGGGCGACGGCCGAGTACCGCCGGGGTGGGCCCGGGCGGACGAGTACCCTGCGCGCCTACCTGCACCTCCTGCTCACCGAGGTGCGCCGGTCCCGGCCCACGGGCCCGCCGCCCGGCCCGCCGTCCGGGCCGGACACCCGCAACCGGCGCGCCGCCGCGATCGCCCGCCGCTTCGAGGAGCTGCTCGGCGAACCGGACCTCGTCGGCGAGCCTCCCCGCGCGTACGCCCGCCGCATCGGCGTGTCGGTGCGCCACCTCAACGACGCGGTCCCGCTGGCCACCGGCGCCACCCCCGCCCGGCTGATCCGCCGGGCCCGGGTCCTGGAGGCGAAGCGCCTGCTGACCCGCACCGACCTCACCGTGGCCGCGATCGCCGACCGGCTCGGCTTCGCCGACCCCGCCTACTTCTGCCGGTTCTTCCGCCGGGAGGCCGGCGACTCCCCCGGGGCGTTCCGCCGGCACGGCGGAAAACACCACGATCCCGCCGGCTGACACATCGACGCACCCCGACGTCCGTCAATAGCGTCGGGTCGCCGGCCCGAACCGGCCCGGGTGGGCCAGGGACCTACCGGGCCGGCCGGGCCCGACACCCGCCCTTCCAGCAGGAGGAACGCTCATGAACGGTGCAGCCAGCGGCGCACGGGAGCCAGCCGGTGCCCATCCCCACAGCGGCGTGACACGCAAGAGCGTGCTGCGGGCGGCGGCGCTCGCCCTGCCCGCCCCGTTCCTCGTCGCCGGCGCCGCGCGGGCGGTGGGCGCGAGGACCGCCGACCCCGCGTCGGCGCCGCCCCTCACCCCGTACTGCGACGACGGCGACGACCCGACGCCACCGCAGATGGAGGGTCCCTACTTCAAGCCGAACTCGCCGCGCCGCTCGTCGCTCGTCGAGGCCGGTACGGTCGGCACCCGACTCACCGTCACCGGGTACGTCTTCGGGCTGGACTGCCGGCCCCTGCCCGACGTCCTGCTGGACTTCTGGCAGGCCGACGCCAACGGCGGCTACGACAACGTCGGCTACCGGCTACGCGGCCACCAGTTCACCGACGCGTCGGGCGCGTACCGACTCAGCACCATCGTGCCGGGCCTCTATCCCGGGCGGACGCGGCACCTCCACGTCAAGGCGCAGGCACCGAACCGGCCGGCGCTCACCACCCAGCTGTACTTCCCGGGCGAGCCCCGCAACAGCACGGACACGCTCTTCGACCCCGCGCTGCTGATGACGGTACGCACGGTCAACGGCGTCCGGGAGGCGAGTTTCGACTTCGTCCTCAACGTGACCTCGGGCCCCATCCCCACCCCGACCGGCAGCGCCCCCGGCGGCACCTGGGCGGCCGGCACGGCGTACCCGGTCGGGGCCCGGGTCACCTACGGCGGTGCCGGTTACCGCTGTCAGCAGGCGCACACCGCCCAGCCCGGCTGGGAGCCGCCGAACGCGCCGGCGCTCTGGGCCCGGGACTGACGCACGGGCACGCACCGGTCGCCCGCCGGGGCACGGCGGACGGGTGACCGGTGCACGGGCGGGCCGACCCGACGGCCCGGCCGGGGCCCCCGGCGGCGTACCCGTCGCCGGGGGCTCAGGCCGTGGCGCGCGGCACGGCGACCCGCTCACCGAGCTGTTCCACCTGGTGCAGCCCCTCGCGGAGCAGAGCGAGCGCGTCGTCGGGGCGGCCCCACCCCTGCACCAGGTCGGCCAGCAGCAGAACCGCCGCCGCCAACTCCCGGCGCCGCCCGGCCGCCCGGTAGCCGGCGAGCGCCGCCCGCAGGTGCCGCTCGGCACCGGCCCGGTCGCCGGCGTCGTCGCGCAGCAGACCACGCACCCGCTCCGCGCGTGCCGCCACCACCGGGTCGCCGCCCAGGTCGTCGGCGTCGCGCAACAGCGCCCCGGCCCGCCCCGGCTGGCCCAGCGCGTGGTAGACCTCCGCCAGCTCCACCCCCACCTCGCTGGCCAGCGCCGGCTGCCCGGCGTCCGTCAGCATTGCGTGCGCCTCCGCCAGGTCGGCCAGCGCGCCGGCCAGGTCGCCGGCTCCCCGCCGACCCTGTCCCCGGGCCCGGTGACAGCACGCCAGCAGCCACCGCAGGGCGACCTGCCGGGCCGCCTGGCGGGCCTGCTCGGCGGCGACGGCGGCCTCCGCCGTCCGCCCCGACGCGAGCAGCGAGGCCGCGACGCCCAGGTGCAGGCCGGCGACCCGGGCCGGGGCGGGAAGCACCGCCAGGGCAAGGGCCTGGGTGGCGGCCTCCGCCGCCGCCCCCTCGTCGCCGAGGGCGACGTGGCAGCGCACCAGCTCGGCGTGCAGGACCAGCAGGACCGACGGGTCCGGGTACCCGTCGCGCACCAGCGCGTCGCGGGCCTCGGTCAGCAGGTATCGGGCGTAGCGCGGGTCACCGTCGTGGTGCGCCAGCCCGGCGCGGCCGACCGCCACCTCGGCCCGCACGTGCGGCGCCGCCCCCGCCAGGAGGGCCTCCGCCCGGTCGAGCTGGACCGAGGCGGTACGGGGTTCGTCGCAGCGCAGCGCCACACCCGCCAGGCCGAGCCGGGCCCGGGCCTCCAGCACCGGCTCCGCCAGGTCGGCGGCGGCGTCGGCCACCTCGCGGCAGACGGCGGCCGTCTCGTCGACGCCGCCGGCCAGGTCGGCCTCGGCCAGGCGCAGGCCCAGGCGCACCACCTCGGCCGGCGAGCGGCCCGTGGTCAGGTCCGAGGGCGTGACGCCGAGCCGCTCGGCGAAGTGGGCGACGGCGTCGGCCGAGGGCACCCGGCGACCGCTCTCCACGGCGGAGACGAAGGCCGCGGTGTAGCGGGGCTCGGCCAGGGCGCGCTGCGTCAGCCCCCGTTGCGCGCGCAGCCGCTGCACCCGCGCGCCCAGCCCGCTCGCCACCGCGCCCGTCCCGTCCGGCTCCGGCCGGCTCATGACAGCCGCTCCGCCGCACGCAGGCCGCGGCGCAGCACCGCCGCCGCCTCGTCCCGCTCCGCCCGCGCCAGCAGCAGCTCCGCCAGGTGACGGCAGGTGATCACCACGTCGCCCATCAGGCCGGCCCGCTCGTACCGGTCGACCGCCCGCAGCAGCAGCCGCCGTGCCTGCTCGCCGTCGCCCTGGGCGGCCCGCACCAGCCCGCGTACCCGGTCGGCCTCGGCCATGATCTCGCGGTGGTCGCTGGCGGTCGCCGCCCCGGCCGCCTCCTCGGCCAGCTCGGCCGCCTCGGCCAGCGCGCCCTCGCGCCGGCGCGCCTCGGCCAGCTCCAGCGTCGCACCGGCGTGGTCGAGCACCGCCCCGACGTCGCCCAACGTCTCCCGGGCGCGCCGCAGCTGCGTACCCGCCTCCCCCGGCCGCCCGGCCCGCAGCAGCACGTAGCCACGGGCCCAGTGACACAGGCCGATCTCCCGGGTGAGCCCCAGCTCGGTGTAGCGGCGGACGGCCTCCCGCAGGTGCCGGTCCGCCTCGTCCAGCTCGCCGTCGCGCCGCAACTGCCCGGCGACGGCGTGGAACTGCGCCACCCACTCCCGGTTGGTCACCCGGGTGAGCAGGGGCGTCACCTCCCGCTCCAACCGCCGGGCCCGCTCCCGCCAGCTCAGCTCCAGGAACGTGTACATCAACGCGTTGGTCAACCGCAGCTCGGCGTCGGCGTCCACCGGCGGCGTCGTCCGCAGGGCTCGCAGGCCGCCCTCCAGGATCGCCACCGCCCGCGGCGCGTCCCCGGCGACGAGCAGGCAGTACGCCTGCCGGGCCAGCACCGCCGCGCGCAGCGCCGGGCAGTCGTCGGGCAGGTCCCCGGCCAGCTCGTCGTACCGGGCAGCCGCGTCCTCGGTGCGCCCCCGGTGCAGTTGGGCCTCCGCCAGCTGGTATCCGGCCCAACCGGCCAGCTCGGGCAGCCGGTAGCGCTCCGCGCGGCGACGTATCCCGGTCAACGCCCGTTCGGCGGCGTCCAACCGCCCGGCGGAGAGGTCCCGGCGGGCCGCCGCCAACTCGGCGGCGAGCTGGGCGGCGGCGTTCGCCGGCCGGCCGTGGCGCAGGTCGTCCACCGCCAGCCCGAGGCGGTCGGCGAAGTGGGCCAGCGCATCGGGACCGGGCATCCGGGCACCCGCCTCCACGGCGCCCAGGTAGGCGCGGGTGTAACGGGAGCCGACGACCTGCTGCTGGGTCAGGCCACGGGCCAGGCGCAGCCGTCGGATCCGGTCACCCAGGCTCTCCCCGACCGCGTCGTCGTGGGGGTCGACGACCCCGACCGCGTCGTCGTGGGCATCGACGACCCTGACCACGGCGACGTCGGCCGCCGCCGTCTCCGCCATCCTGGCTCCCTCCCCGACCGTCGCGCCCAGCCTAGTGCGCCGGGTCAGGACGGGGCGGGATCGCGCACCAGGATGCGGACCGCCCGGGCCGCCGCGATCGCGCCGACGAGCACCGCGTGCCGGGGCTCGGGCACGTCCAGCAGCCGCTCCGCGCGCAGCGCCGCCAGCGGGGCGAGGCGCCGGTCGGCCAGCACGGTGTCCACCGCCCGCCGGTCGCCGCCGCAGACCACCGCGCGCAACGACGCCGCCTCCGGCAGCAGCAGCCGTACGGCCAGGTCGGCGGCGTCGCCCAACGCCGCCTTCGCCTGGTTGTCGCGCCGCCGGGCGAAGCGCTGCTGCGACCAGCCCCCGGCGGCGGTGCGCCCCTGCACGTAGCGGGTGTCCACCTTGGAGACGACCAGCTTCTCCCCCGCCGCCACGCCGAGGGCCACCGCGCCCTTGCGGGCGAGCAGCAGACCGATGCGGCGGGGCGCGGCGGCGGCGGCCACGAAGCCGGGCAGGTCGGGGGCGGCGGGCGCGCCGGGCGGGGCGTGCAGCTCGGCGGTCGCGCCGTCCGCGGCGGTGAGCAGCAGCCCGTACGCCTCGGCGGTGGCGGTGGACGGGCCGTGCCGGTCGGCGAAGCCCTCCACCCAGCGGGCCACCCGGACCGGGTCCACCTCCACCCACCGGCCGCCTCCGGCTGCGGGTCGGCTGCTCATACGCCCGAACCTACGGCACGACGACGCCGGCTGGCCGCCGTGGGTGGGTGGCCCGGCTAGCCGGACAGCAGCATCGCCACGGCCAGGGCGGCGATGATGGCGCTGGAGAGCAGCGCGGTCACGAGCCGACCGCGCGGGCCGGTGAGCACCCGGCCGACCAGGGAGCCCCCGCCGGCGATCAACAACTGCCAGCTCGCCGAGGCGACGAACGCGCCGAGCACGAAGAGGCCGGCGGCGAGCGGATCCGACCCGGCGCGATCAGTGCGGCCCAGCACGAGCGCGGCGAAGTAGACCACCGTCGCGGGGTTCAGCAGGGTCAACGCGAGCACCCCGGCGAAGGCGCGCACCGGGGTGTCCATGCCCCGGCGGACGCCGGCGGCCCCGCTCGCGGCGCGGGGCCGCAGCGCGCGCCCGGCGCCGTGGCCGGCGAGGACGAGCAGCACCAGTGCGGCGGCCAGCCGCAGCGGCCCGGCGACCTGGGCGATCAGCCCGGCGACGGCGGCCCCGCCGAGGGCCGCCACGGCGGCGTAGAGCCCGTCGGCGGTGGCCACCCCGAACGCGGCGGCAGCACCGACCCGGAACGACGTACGGGCGCTGAGCCCGAGGACGAGGACCGCGATCGCGCCGACCGGGATGGCGACGCCGTAGCCGGCGACCAGGCCGGCCAGGAACGCGCCGGTCACGATGGTCGGTGGCGGATCGGGACGCGACCGGACGCGGTCCGCTGTCGCCCTGCGGCGGCGGCCGCGGCGACGGGGACTGTCTTCGTCGGGTACGTCTCGATCACCCGCTCATCCTCGGCCCCGCCACCGCGGCCTCGCCACCGAATTCCCCACCGACGCCGTTCATCCGCAGGTGGACGCGACCGCAGGGCTCGGCTGGGGTGGCGTTACCGAGGGTCACAGTCGCCCCGACGGACGAGTTCCTACGTCGGTGTGGTGGGTCTTGGGGCGACGGTGGGGATCGGTGGAAGTCGGCGCAGTGCTCGGATGGCCAGTACGGCGAGCGGTACGCCCACCGCCAGCACGGCGACAACCTCTACGGCGGCAATCGTGGCGAGTGTTGTCCGCTGCGCCTGGTTGCTGTAGTCGGGCAGGGTTGCGGTTCGCAGGGCGAGCGCGGTCACGGCGAGCAGGGTGAGCGCCAGTGACCATGGCAGCCTCCGAGATGGGCGGCTGGACACTCGACCGGCCAGGTGGACCACCATGGCGACAGTGACCACCGCGCAGGACAGGCCCGGCCAGTCCAGCAGCCTCAGCGCCGGTCTCGCCGCCTGGATGGTGAACAGCGGCACAGGGACGAGGAAGAAGCCGATCGGCAGCGCGAGGAGCCAGGGGCGGCGCGGCACCGGTGGGGCGCCGTGGTGAAAAGCCGCCATCGCGAGTAGCAGGAGCACGTCGACGAATCGCATCGCCCAGGGCGTCACGGACAGCGGTACGTCACCGACGCCTTGTTCCACGGCGGTGGTGATGGCCGGAGGCACGATGGCGAGCAGGGCGACCGCTTGGGCCACCCGCCGGTGTCCGAGGACGAGCGCGACGTAGGCCGGCAACCACGCGTAGTCGGCGAGATTCCACGCGGTGTGCCAGATGTTCGACGACGGGCTGAGTGGCCATTCCAGTTCAGGGGCCGGCAACCAGGCGATCTTCCGGGAGAGCCACAGCGTGACGGCGATGCTGGCGGTGACCATGACCGCGTGCGCCAGCATCGCCATCAGGGTCGCCAGGCGCACGGCTTGCCCCCAGGCGAACGAGCGGGGTGGCGCGTCAGCCCCGCCGAGTCGCAACCGAACGGCGAGGGAGACGATGCTGGCGACCTCGGACAGGCTCGGCCGGCCGTAGTCCGTGACATACGCGGTGGTCTCGGAGTCGCCGGTGTCCATGCTGTCCAGGAAGGCGGCGACCATGTCGTCTTCCCATTCCTGCCGGTAGGCGGCGGGCAGCAGCCGGAGAACGAACCGGTAGCGCTCCTCCAGCCGACTCACGACGGCGTCCCCGTGATCGGGTTCCGCTGGTCGCGCAAGCGGGTGGAGGCGAGGCGC
Source organism: Micromonospora sp. CNZ303 (assembly GCF_004345505.1). Classification (NCBI taxonomy): domain Bacteria; kingdom Bacillati; phylum Actinomycetota; class Actinomycetes; order Micromonosporales; family Micromonosporaceae; genus Micromonospora; species Micromonospora sp. CNZ303. The sequence continues at coordinate 37,417 of NZ_SLVT01000025.1, forward strand.
GCGTTGGCGGCCAGCCGTTGCGCCTCCGCTTCGAGGGCCTGGCGGCCCCGCTCGGTCACCCGGTAGTACCGGCGTAACCGTCCTTGCCATGCCTCCTCGCGGTCCAGTTCGACCAGGCCGTCACCGACGAGTCGGTCCAGGACCCCGTACAAGGAGCCAATCTTCAGCTGCACGCGGCCCCGCGACAGTTCCGCCACGTCTGCGACGATCCCGTAGCCGTGACGCGGAGCGTCGAGCAGCACGGTGAGGATGAAGAAGGCTGGCTCTGTCATAGCCCGGGAACTCATCCGCCTAATATAGTGGAAGACAAGATATCTTCCGCGACGGAGTCAGACTGGCGCCAGGGTGCATCGGACCCTGGCACGCGCGGAGCCCACCCAAGAAGGAGTGATCATGGGCGACGGTGACGCGGCGGACGCCGGCGACCTGGGCGGGCCGGACTTCGCTCCGGCGATACCGGCGGTGGAGAGCAGCGTCGTCGGCGCCCCGCCCACCAACGCGCCGGCCATCGTCCTGGGCCCCGGATACAGCGGTCAGGTCCTGCTGCCCCGGGCTCCGCAACGGGTTCGGCCACTACCCCCAGTCGCGAGCGGTGACCTTGGCGGCGGCGCTGGAGAGGATTCACGGGCAGCGGCCGACGATCATCCGTAACGGGGTTGGAAGCTGGCAAACGCCCCGCACGTCGGCAAGACCGCGCGTCGCCTTGCATGACGAGCGATGGGCGGACGAACGTGCACTGATCTTGGCAGATCAACGCACAGTCAGCAGTACGTCAAGGCATTGCCAGGGCTGTCGTGGGCCATCGATCAGCCGTTGGGGCGTGATTCGATCGCCTGCAGCGACCACCTGTTGCCGTCAGGATCGCCGAAGTAGACGAAGCTGCCCCATGGCTGTACCTCGACCTCGCTGGCATCGACGCCGGCGTCGAGCAGTTGCCGGCGCGCCGCCTCGGCGTCGGCGACCACAACCTGGATTTCCTGAGTGCCGGGAGTCTTGTCGGTGATGCCCTCGCCGATCACGATGGAGCAGGCCGAGCCGGGTGGCGTGAGCTGGACGAACCGCAGGCCCTCGTGCACCCTGTGATCGTGGTCGGCGTTGAAGCCCACATTCTGGTAGAACGCCTTGGCCCGGTCGACATCGGTCACCGGAACGGGGATGAGTTCGATCTTCCAGTCCATGGACCCACCGTAGGACATGGTTACGGTTCCGAACGGGAAGGCTGAAGCGTGGGTATCGCGTGGCGTGACTCGCCGGAAGAACTGGCCGGACTGCTACGCCGACGGGGCCTGGCTCCGGACCGGATGGGCAACGTCGAGGCGGCGTGGAAGGCATTCCGCGTACGTCCGCCGGTCTAGGGTCCCTGGGGTGGTCAGGAGCGCGCAGGACGTTGTGGGCGTAATCGAGTCAGACCCGGGAGCAATGAAAGTCCTTCGAGCTACGGCCGACCTTGGATTATCGGACTGGTGGATCGGTGCCGGCTTCGTACGCAACCGCGTCTGGGACGCGATCAGCAACATCGCGGCCCAGCCGGAGCGCGACGTGGATGTCGCCTACTTCGACCCGGAAAAGCTGGACCCACGCGAGGACGCACGCGCCGAAGCCCAAGCCACGGTGGCCCTGCCTGGGGTGCCGTGGGAAATTCGTAATCAAGCACGGATGCATCTGCGCAATGGCGATGAGCCCTACGCGTTCACCCTGGACGCGATGTCGCGCTGGCCCGAAACCGCAACGTGCGTCGCGGTTACCCTGCGGGGCGACTCTGTTCACCTGGTGTCCTGCCACGGGTTGGCTGACCTTGTAGGAATGGTTGTCCGCCCCTCTCCAGCCTTCAACAATGCGGCGGGCCGCGCGAAGGTGCAGCGCCGCGTGCAGGTCAAGGGATGGCTCGACCGATGGGCCGGACTGCGGCTGGAGATCTAGCGCTCACGCGGGGCGAACATCGATCGCGCGCCGGGTGGTGAGGTCTACCGTGGGCACGTTACCTATGTGTCCGAGTAGGAAAGCGCGTCTTGGGTCGTGAGATGCGCCAGAGGGCCCAGCCGGAGCCGGACGTCACGAGACCCAGGGCGCTTCAGGGTGATCGCGCCGAGAAAACGTCGAGCGCGCCGCCCCTCCGGGACGACGCGCTCGACGAGAAACGGGTCAGACGTTGAAGCCGAGGGAGCGGAGCTGGTCGCGCCCCTCGTCCGTGATCTTGTCCGGCCCCCACGGTGGGAGCCACACCCAGTTGATCCGGATGTCGTCGACCAGGCCGCCGCCCGGTCCGGTGGTCAGCGCTTGCCGGGCCTGGTCCTCGATCACGTCGGTCAGCGGGCACGCCGCCGACGTCAGCGTCATGTCCAGGGTGGCGACGTTGTCGTCGCCGACGTGCACGCCGTACACCAGGCCGAGGTCGACCACGTTGATGCCCAGCTCGGGGTCGACGACGTCCTTCATCGCCTCCTCGACGTCGGCGACGGCGGCCTTGCCCTTGGCCGCCGACGCCCCGTCCGTGGCCGGTGCGGCGGCGGCCGTGGCCGGCACGGCCGCGCCCTCGGTCTCCGGGGTCGCCGCGGTGGCGGTGTCCTCGCTGCTCATGCCTCAACCTCCGTCGGGCTCACGCCCACACCGGCGCGTGCCGCGGCGTCCTTGAACGCCATCCACGGCAACAGCGCGCACTTGACCCGGGCGGGGTAGCGGGCGACGCCCGCGAACGCGACCCCATCACCGAGCACGTCCTCGTCCGGCGTGACCTGGCCACGGCCGGACATCAACTCGACGAACGCCTCGTGCACCCGGAACGCGTCGCCCGCGTCCCGGCCCACCAGCAGCTCGTGCAGCACGCTCGCCGACGCCTGGCTGATGGAGCAGCCCATGCCGTCGTACGAGACGTCGTGCAGCACGTCGCCGTCGGTGGCCACCCGCACGGTGACCTCGTCACCGCAGGTCGGATTGACGTGGTGCGCCTCGGCGACCCGGGCGCCCGAGGCGTCCGGGTCGCGCAGGCCGCGACCGTGCGGGTGCTTGTAGTGGTCCAGGATGATCTCCTGGTAAAGAGATTCAAGCTGCATCAGGCTGAACTCCCGTCGATCCGCGGGCTCCCGCGTCGCCGCCGCTCACTCGAACACCTTCCGCACCTGCTCCAGGCCCGCCACCAGGGCGTCGATCTCCTGATTGGTGGTGTAGAGGTAGAACGAGGCCCGCGTCATGGCCGGCACGCCGAACCGGGTGCACACCGGCTTGGCGCAGTGGTGGCCGACGCGCACCTGCACGCCGAGCGAGTCGAGCACCTGCCCGACGTCGTGCGGGTGGATGTCGCCGAGGGCGAACGAGATGGTGCCGCCCCGGCCCACCGGCACGGCCGGCCCGAAGATCCGCAGGCCGGGCACCGTGGCGAGGGCGTCCAGCGCGTACGCCGTCAGCTCCTTCTCGTGCCACTGGATGGCCCGCATCCCGATGCCGGCAAGGTAGTCGACGGCCGCGCCGAGCGCGACCGCCTCGGCGATCGGCGGGGTGCCCGCCTCGAACCGGGCCGGCGGCGCGGCGAAGGTCGAGCGGGCCATGGTGACCGTCTCGATCATCGACCCGCCGCCCAGCACCGGCGGCATCGCCGCCAGCAGCTCGGCCCGGCCCCAGAGCACGCCGATGCCGGTCGGGCCGCACATCTTGTGCCCGGTGAAGACGATGAAGTCGGCGTCGTAGTCGACCACGTCCATCGGCATGTGCGGCACCGACTGGGAGCAGTCGAGCAGCAGCAGCGCGCCCACCTCGCGGACCCGCGCGGTGATCCGCGAGGTGGCGTTGACCGTGCCGAGGATGTTGGACGTGTGCACCAGCGAGACGATCTTCGTCCGCTCGGTGACCAGGTCCTCCAGCCCCGACTCGTCCAGGCGCCCCTGGTCGGTGACCGGGAACCAGCGCAGGGTCGCGCCGGTGCGCTCGCAGAGCAGCTGCCACGGCACGATGTTCGAGTGGTGCTCCATCTCGGAGATCACCACCTCGTCGCCGGGGCCGAGCCGGAAGCGGGGGTCGGCGTCGGGCCGCAGCGACGCGTTGGAGAACGCGTACGCCACGATGTTGATCGCCTCGGTGGAGTTCTTGGTGAACACCACCTCGTCCACGCTCGGCGCGTTGATGAACGCGGCGATCTTCGTCCGCGCGCCCTCGTACGCCTCGGTGGCCTCGGTGCCCAGGGTGTGCACCGAGCGGGACACGTTGGCGTTGTGCATCGCGTAGTGCTCGCCGAGCACGTCGAGCACCTGCCGCGGCTTGTGCGAGGTGTTGGCGCTGTCGAGGTAGACCAGGCGGTGCCCGTTGACCTCCCGGTCGAGGATCGGGAAGTCGGCGCGCACCTTCGCCACGTCGTAACGCGGCACGTCGTCGTACTGCGGCATCCCCGACGGGATCGCGATGGAAGTCATGTCGACCGGCCCACCCATTCTTCCGAGAGGACTCAGGCCCGCGCCGCGCCGGCCCCGGCGACGTAGCGCTCGTAGCCCTCTTCCTCGAGCTTGTCGGCCAGCTCCGGGCCGCCCTGCTCGACGATCCGGCCGGCGACGAAGACGTGCACGAAGTCCGGCTTGATGTAGCGCAGGATCCGGGTGTAGTGGGTGATCAGCAGCATGCCGGTGTCGCCGTTGTCGCGGACCCGGTTGACGCCCTCGCTGACCACGCGCAGCGCGTCCACGTCGAGGCCGGAGTCGGTCTCGTCGAGGATCGCGATCTTCGGCTTGAGTAGCTCCAGCTGCACGATCTCGTGCCGCTTCTTCTCCCCGCCGGAGAAGCCCTCGTTGACGTTGCGCTGGGCGAACGCCGGGTCCATCTGGAGGCGCTCCATGGCCCCGCGCAGCTCGCCGCCCCAGGTGCGCAGCTTGGGCGCCTGGCCGTCGATGGCGGTCTTGGCGGTACGCAGGAAGTTCGCCACCGAGACGCCGGGGACCTCGACCGGGTACTGCATGGCCAGGAAGAGGCCGGCGCGGGCGCGCTCGTCCACGGACAGGGCCAGCACGTCCTCGCCGTCGAGGGTCACCGAGCCGCCGGTGATCTCGTACTTGGGGTGGCCGGCGATCGAGTAGGCGAGGGTGGACTTGCCGGAGCCGTTCGGGCCCATGATCGCGTGGGTTTGACCCGAATTCACCGTCAGGTCTACCCCATGCAGGATCGGCTTGAGCTCACCCTCGGGCAGCTTGACCGACACCTTCAGGTCGCGGATCTCCAGGGTGCTCATTATCGGGTCACTCCATTGCTCGGCGTGAGACTGACGTAGATGTCGCCGTCTCGGACTTCGACGGGATAGACGGGAACGGGTTCGGTGGCGGGCAGCCCGGTCGGCTCGCCGGTCCTCAGGTCGAAACGGGATCCGTGCAGCCAGCATTCCAGCGTGCATCCCTCGACCTCCCCCTCGGAGAGGGCGACCGCAGCGTGCGAGCACTCGTCGTAGGCGGCGTAGAAGACGCCGTCCTCGCCGTGCACCAGCGCGATCGGGGTGCCGTCGACGTCGGCGCTGACCACGCTGCCCTTCGGCACGTCCTCGACGGAGCAGAGGCGGATCATCAGGCGCCGGCCTTGGTGAGCCGGGCCTCGATGGCGTCGCCCAGGCGCTCGCGCAGCGACTCGACCGGGATCTTGTTGATCAGCTCGGCGAAGAAGCCGCGGACCACCAGGCGCCGCGCCTCGGCCTCCGGGATGCCCCGGGCCATCAGGTAGAACAGCTGCTCGTCGTCGAAGCGGCCGGTCGCGCTCGCGTGCCCGGCGCCGGCGATCTCGCCGGTCTCGATCTCCAGATTGGGTACGGAGTCCGCCCGCGCGCCGTCGGTCAGCAGCAGGTTCCGGTTGATCTCGTACGTGTCGGTCCCGGTCGCCTCGGCGCGGATGAGCACGTCGCCCACCCAGACGGTGCGCGCGCTCTCGCCCTGGAGGGCGCCCCGGTAGCCGACGTAGCTGCGACAGTCCGGCACGGTGTGGTCGACCAGCTGGCGGTGTTCCAGGTGCTGCCCCGAGTCGGCGAAGTAGAGGCCGTACAGCTCGGCCTCGCCGCCCCGCTCGGTGTATTCCACCGAGGTGTACTGCCGGACCAGGTCGCCGCCCAGGGAGACCTGGACGTGCACCACCTTGGCGTCGCGACCCAGCTTCACCTTCAGGTGCTGGGCCTGGACGGCGTCGTCGGCCCAGTCCGCGACGGTGACCAGGGTCAGCTTCGCCCCGTCGGCCACCGCCACCTCGACGTTGTCGGCCAGCGTGGCCGAGCCGACGTGCTCCACCACCAGGGTCACCTCGGCGAACCGGCCCACCTCGACGAAGGTGTGCCCGAAGGCCAGGCCCTCGACGCCCTCGCCGACCACCCGCAGGCTCACCGGCTCGGCCACCACGGCGTCGCGGGCGACCTGGACAAGCAGCGCCTGGTCGGCCCCGCCGTAGGCCAGCGCACTGACCCGGTCGACCGGGGTGAGCACGCTGCCCACCCGCGGGTCGTCGGAGCCGATCCGCCCGACGGTGACACCCTCGGGCAGGTCGCCGTGCTCGTGGCGGACCGCGCCGGTGGCGGCCGGCGACGCGCCGACCAGCCCGCGCAGCCGCTTGAGCGGGGTGAAGCGCCACTCCTCCTCCAGGCCGGTCAGGGCCGGGAAGTCGGCGACGTCGTACGAGCGGAGCGCCTGCGACTTGGTGCTGGGCGGCGCGGAAGCCTGGGTAGTCATCTCTTCCTTGGTCTGTTCTGCGACGACGGTGTCATTGGTCGGAGGGTCGGTCGGTGTTCGCGCGGCCCGGTCAGACGGGTCGGCGTCCACCGGCCCCCGCGGCGGGCCGGCTTTCGGCGCGGCCCGCAGCGGGTCGGGGCGGCGTCAGCCGACCGCGCCCTCCATCTGGAGCTCGATCAGGCGGTTGAGTTCCAGGGCGTACTCCATCGGGAGCTCCTTGGCGATCGGCTCGATGAAGCCGCGAACGATCATCGCCATCGCCTCGTCCTCGCTCAGGCCCCGGCTCATCAGGTAGAAGAGCTGGTCGTCGCTGATCTTGGAGACGGTCGCCTCGTGCCCCATCGACACGTCGTCCTCGCGGATGTCGACGTACGGGTAGGTGTCCGAGCGGGAGATGGTGTCCACCAGCAGGGCGTCGCACTTGACCGTGCTCCGGCTGCTGTGCGAGCCCTCCAGCACCTGCACCAGGCCCCGGTACGACGTGCGGCCGCCGCCCCGGGCGATCGACTTGGAGACGATCGTGGAGGAGGTGTGCGGCGCGGCGTGCACCATCTTGGCCCCCGCGTCCTGGTGCTGGCCCTCGCCGGCCATGGCCACCGAGAGCACCTCGCCCTTGGCGTGCTCGCCGGTCATGTAGACCGCCGGGTACTTCATGGTGACCTTGGAGCCGATGTTGCCGTCGACCCACTCCATGGTCGCGCCCTCGTGGCAGACGGCCCGCTTCGTGACCAGGTTGTAGACGTTGTTCGACCAGTTCTGGATGGTCGTGTAGCGGCACCGGGCGTTCTTCTTGACGATGATCTCCACGACCGCGCTGTGCAGCGAGTCGGAGGAGTAGAGCGGCGCGGTGCAGCCCTCGACGTAGTGCACGTACGCGCCCTCGTCGACGATGATCAGCGTCCGCTCGAACTGGCCCATGTTCTCCGTGTTGATCCGGAAGTAGGCCTGCAACGGGATCTCCACGTGCACGCCCTTCGGCACGTAGATGAACGAGCCGCCGGACCACACGGAGGTGTTCAGCGCGGCGAACTTGTTGTCGCCGACCGGGATCACCGTGCCGAAGTACTCCTTGAAGACGTCCTCGTGCTCGCGCAGGGCGGTGTCGGTGTCCAGGAAGACGACACCCTGCTCCTCGAGGTCCTCACGGATCTTGTGGTAGACGACCTCGGACTCGTACTGCGCCGCGACGCCGGCGACCAGCCGCTGCTTCTCGGCCTCGGGGATGCCCAGCCGGTCGTAGGTGTTCTTGATGTCCTCGGGCAGGTCCTCCCAGCTGGTGGCCTGCTTCTCCGTGGACCGCACGAAGTACTTGATGTTGTCGAAGTCGATCCCGGTGAGGTCGGCGCCCCAGGCCGGCATCGGCTTGCGGCCGAACAGCCGCAGGCCCTTGAGCCGCAGGTCGAGCATCCAGGCCGGCTCGTTCTTCTTGGCCGAGATGTCCCGCACCACCGCCTCGTTGAGGCCACGCTGGGCGACCGCCCCGGCGACGTCGGGGTCGGACCAGCCGTACTCGTAGCGACCCAGGGCGGCGAGCTGCTCTTCCTGCGTCAGGGGCTGGACGATCTGCTCGGTCATCTATCTGTCCTCACAGTGGTGACGGTCTTACCGGAACGGGCACGCCCCGGCTGGGCGGGAATGTGCGTGGTGCACACTCCGTCGCCGTGCGCGATGGTGGCCAAACGCTGCACGTGGGTGCCGACCAGGCGGGAGATCACCGCGGTCTCGGCCTCGCACAGCTGGGGAAACTCGGCGGCCACGTGCGCCACCGGGCAGTGGTGCTGACAGAGCTGGCCACCGGTGGCGATCGTGGACGCGTTCGCAGCGTAACCCTCGGCGGTCAGCGCTCCGGCGAGTGCCTCGGCCCGCGCGAGCGGGTCGTCGCCGGCGTCCTCCATGGCGGCCCGGCAGCGGGCCTCCAGTGCGGCGACCTGGTCGGTCGCGAACGCCTCGACCGCCGTGGCGCCGCCGTTGCGGGCGATCCAGCGCAGCGCGGCGGTGGCCATGTTGTCGTAGTGGTGGGTGCCGCAGCGGACCCGGGCGGCGTCGGTCAGCACGAACACCTTCGCCGGCCGGCCCCGGCCGCGGTGGCCGCGGACGGTCTGCTCGCGGGCGAGCACGTCGCCGTCGGCGAGCATCGCGTCGAGGTGGCGGCGGATCGCGGCCGGGCTGAGCCCGAGCGCCGAGCCGAGCTGCGCGGCGGTGGTCGCGCCCCGCTCCAGCAGCAGCTGGGTGACCCGGTCACGGGTGGAGAGGTCCGCGACGGACGCGGACTGACCGGCGGCCGGGGCGGCCGCCGGCTGGTGCCCGGAGAGCGCCGCCGCGTTTTTCACAACGCCAACGTTACGTAATTCGTCCGGGGCCCGCAAACCCGGGTCCCGGTGATCCGAACCACCGCACGGACGGAGTCACCCGATCGTGCTCCACTACGGTGCGTAGGATTTGCGCCGTGAAGCGATCCGTCCGGTTCCCGGTCTCCACCGCCCTGCTGCGCCGCCTCGCGCTCGCCTCGATCATCGCGAACGTGGGCATCGTCGTCACCGGCGGGGCCGTCCGGCTCACCGGGTCCGGCCTCGGCTGCCCCACCTGGCCCAGGTGCACCGAGGAGTCGTACGTGACGACACCGGAGATGGGCATCTACGGGGTGATCGAGTTCGGCAACCGCCTGCTCACCTTCGCCGTCGGCTTCATCGCGCTGGCGGTGCTGCTCGCCGTGCTGCTGCACCTCCCCCGGCGCCGGGACCTGGTCCCGCTCGCGGTCGCCGTGCTCCTCGGCATCCCCGCGCAGGCGGTCGTCGGCGGCATCACCGTGCTCACCGACCTCAACCCGTGGGTGGTCGGCCTGCACTTCCTCGCCTCGATGCTGGTGATCGCGGCCGCGTACGCGCTGTGGCGGCGGATCAAGGACCCAGCGGGCCCGGCGGAGGCGGTCGTGCCCGCCCCGCTGCGGACCCTCACCGCGATCACCACCGTGGTCAGCGCGGCGGTGCTGGTGATCGGCACCTGGGTGACCGGCAGCGGCCCGCACGCGGGCGACCACGGTGCCGCCCGCAACGGACTCGACCCGGAGACGATCTCCCAGGTGCACGCCGACAGCGTCTTCCTGCTGATCGGCCTGTCCGTGGCGCTGGTCTTCGCCTTCCGCGCGGTCGGCGCGCAGCGGGCCGCGCGGGCCGCGCTGGTGCTCGTCGCCGTCGAGCTGGGTCAGGGCCTCATCGGATTCGTGCAGTACTTCACCAACCTGCCGGCGCTGCTGGTGGGCGCGCACATGCTGGGTTCCTGCCTGGTGCTGCTGGCCACCCTCGCGGTGCAGTGGTCCACCCGCGAGCGCCGCCCGGTCGCGCCGTCGCCGGCCCCGGACGACGCCGACCGGGCCGTCCCCGTCGCCGCCTGACCGCGCCCCGGCCCGCCCGGCTGCGCACCTGAGCGCTCCCCGGCCCGCCCCGACGGTCAGCCGGCGGCGCGGGCCAGGTGGGTCAGGATCGCGTCGGCCAGACGGTCGGCGGCGCCGTCGGCGTGGCCGAGGAACAGCGACGGCTCGGTGAGTTCCAGCTCCACCAGGACCGGCGCGCCGTCCGGGCCCGGGATGAGGTCCACCCGGGCGTAGAGCAGCCGCCCCGGCCCGCCGGGCACCGCCGCGAGGGCCCGCTCCGCCACCGCCGACTGCTCCGGGGTGGCGGTGCGGGCGGTGATCTCCTCGGGCCGGTACAGCGCGTCGGCGCCGAGGTCCGGGCCGGTCAGCATCGGGCCCTTGCGGATGGCGTGGCTGAACGTCGGGCCGTCCGGCCCGGCCAGGAAGAGCAGCGCCGTCTCGCCGGCCGTGTCGACCGCGTCGAGGTACGGCTGCACCATGGTCAGCCGCCCGGCGTCCGACAGCCGCCGTACGTGCGCCACGGCCAGTTCCCGGTGGTGCGGATCGGCCAGGTCGTAGCGGCCGGTGTCCTGGCTGCCCGCGCTGACGGCCGGCTTGACGACGTACTCGCCGCGGGCGGCGGGCGGTCGCCAGTCCTCCCCCGGCGCGACCCAGGACGTCGGCACGGTGCATACCCCGGCCGCCGACAGCTCGGCCAGGTACCGCTTGTCGGTGTTCCAGCGCACCACGTCGGCCGGGTTGGCCAGGGCGGGCACCCGCGACGCCCAGGCGACGAACTCGTCGCGACGCAGCGCGTAGTCCCACGGCGAGCGGAGCACCGCCAGGTCGTACCCGGCCCAGTCGGCGGCCGGGTCGGCCCAGTCCACCGCCTCGGCGGTCACGCCGCGGCGCGCCAGCGGGTCGAGCAGCAGCCGGTCGTCGGGGTCGAGGTCGGGCAGGTCGGCACAGGTGACGAGAGCGACCCGGGGTTTCCCCCGGGTCGACTGGTGGTGATCGGTCAAGTTATGTCAACGGGCCATCGTGCGCCGGGCCATCGACCGCCAGAGGTCGTTGCTCGGACGCATCTGGTCCATCAGTTCACGCTCCCAGGCGTTCTCGACGGTGACTCCCGCCTTCGCGCAGGCCTGCCGCGCCACGACGGTGTCGTCGGCGAACTGGTCGCCCCACACACCGTCCTCGCCCACGAGGACGATGCGCGCGCCACGCTTGCCGACGTACTCGATGACCGCCTTCGCCCCGCCGTGACCGGCGGCGAACGACTTGATGCCCGCGACCAGGCCCTGCGGGGCCTGCCCGGGGGTCTGCTCGGCGGTCAGCGTCGTATCGGAACCATCTGCCATGTCGGGAAGCGTAAGCAGACTTGCACCCGGGCGGGCGAGAACCATGAACCTTTTGTGATGCCAATTACCCGCAGGTTTAAGGAGAACCACAGGCGAATTGCCCGCTATTGTCCGGACTTATCCCGGCAAAAGGTCGGCCCGAACCGGGCCGGCCCGGGGCATCCGAGCGGTTCTGGAACCATACCGACGGCGTCACCGATGTGACAAGAAACCCGGACAAGCCATGCACGATGATGATTTGCCGGTACGGCCTCCGGCGGCCCGGGACCGGGCGGTACGGCCTCCGGCCGGGAACCGGGGCGGGACGGATCAGGCCGGGCCCGGCTCGGCGCGGCGACCCGCCGCAGCGGCGGGGCGGCCCGGTGTCAGATCAGCGCGTCGAGCGCGACGGCGGCGAAGAGGATGGTCAGGTAGGTCGTCGACCAGTGGAACAGCCGCATCGGCTTGACGGCCTGCCCCCGCGCCACCCGGCGGGCGAGCTTGTGCGCCTCCACCACGAAGATGGCACCGACCACCACGGCGGGCACGCCGTAGATAAGGCTCATCCCCAGCGGCCACACGGCCAGCGAGGACGCCACGGTGAGCCAGGCGAAGCCGATGATCTCGGCGTTGACCCGCCGCGTGGAGGCCACCACCGGCAGCATCGGGATGCCGGCGCGGGCGTAGTCGTCCTTGTACTTCATCGCCAGCGGGTAGAAGTGCGGCATCTGCCAGAAGAAGACCACCGCGAAGAGTGCCCACGCGGCCGGGGAGAGCGTGCCGGTGACCGCCGCCCAGCCGATCAGCACCGGCGCCGCCCCGCAGGCCCCGCCCCAGAACGTGTTCGCCGTCGTGGTGCGCTTGAGCCAGAGGGTGTAGACGACGTCGTAGTAGACGATCGCGGCCAGCGTGAGCCCGGCGGCCAGCAGGTTGGTGAACGCCGCCATCATCGCGACCGACACCGCCGCCAGCACCAGCCCGAAGATCAACGCGTTGCGCGGTGTCACGGTGTGCGTCGGCAGCGGGCGGCGCTTGGTGCGCCGCATCAGCTGGTCGATGTCGCGGTCGATGTAGCAGTTGATGACGCTGGCCGCGCCCGCGGCGAGCGAGCCGCCGACCAGCACCACGGCCACCAGCCAGAGCGACGGCATCCCGCCGTCCGCGAGCATCATCGCCGGCACCGTGGTGACGAGGAGCAGCTCCACGATCCGCGGCTTGGTCAGCGTCACGTAGGCCGCGACCACCGCGCGGACGTCCCGGCGGGCCACCGCCGACGTCTCCACCTCAGTCCGCACCGGCGGCTGCCCGGCAGAGTTGCTGACGGGGCGCTCGGTGATCATGCTCACGGATTGCCACCTTCCGGCGTCGGCAGGGGAGGTCGGATCGGCCGGACCCGACTGGGGCCACACGCCGCACCACAGACTACGCGTCGTCGTTTTGGCTGCCCGGGCGACCCGACAACGGTGCGGGCCGTCACACCGTCGGGGCGGCACCGTGCACCGGCGCGGACCAGTACAGACCGGCATGCGGAGATCCCTGGGCGGACGTTTAGGACCGCTCGATAGGGTCATCACTGAGGGTTCCGCCCATCTGCCGAGGAGCACAACCATCGTGGCTGCCAACCGACCTGAGCACCCCGCACTCAACTGGTCCGACCTCGACCGCCGGGCCGTCGACACCGTCCGCGTGCTGGCCATGGACGCCGTGGAGAAATCCGGCAACGGCCACCCGGGCACCGCGATGAGCCTCGCGCCCGCGGCCTATCTGCTCTTCAACCGGGTCATGCGGCACAACCCGGCCGACCCGAACTGGCCCGGCCGGGACCGCTTCGTGCTCTCCGCGGGCCACTCCAGCCTCACCCTCTACATCCAGCTCTTCCTCTCCGGCTACCCGCTGGCCCTGGAGGACCTCAAGTCGCTGCGGCAGTGGGGCTCGCTGACCCCGGGCCACCCGGAGCACGGGCACACCCCCGGCGTGGAGACCACCACCGGGCCGCTCGGGCAGGGCCTCGGCAACGCGGTCGGCATGGCGATGGCGGCCCGCCGCGAGCGCGGCCTGTTCGACCCGGAGGCGGAGCCGGGTCGGTCGGTCTTCGACCACGACATCTGGTGCATCGCCTCGGACGGTGACATCGAGGAGGGCATCAGCCACGAGGCCAGTGCCCTCGCCGGGCACCAGCAGCTCGGCAACCTCTGCGTGATCTACGACGACAACGAGATCTCGATCGAGGACGACACCCGCATCGCCAAGAGCGAGGACGTGGCGGCCCGCTACGAGGCGTACGGCTGGCACGTGCAGACCGTCGACTGGCGCGCCGGCGACGCCGACCAGGGCGACTACCACGAGGACGTGGAGGCCCTGTACCGGGCGCTGCTGGCAGCGAAGGCCGAGACCGGCCGCCCCTCCTTCATCGCGCTGCGCACCATCATCGGCTGGCCCGCGCCGAACAAGAAGAACACCGGCAAGATCCACGGTTCGGCGCTGGGCGCCGACGAGGTGGCCGCCACCAAGCAGCTGCTCGGCTTCGACCCGGCGCGGACCTTCGAGGTCGACGAGGAGGTGCTCGGGCACGCCCGCACGGTGATGGAGCGCGGCGCGCGGGCCCAGCAGGAGTGGACCACGGCGTTCGACGGCTGGACGAAGGCCAACGCGGAGCGCCGCGCGCTCTACGACCGGATGGCCGGGCGGGTCCTGCCGACCGGCTGGACCGAGGCGCTGCCGGAGTTCCCGGCCGACGCCAAGGGCGTCGCCACCCGGGCGGCCTCCGGCAAGGTCCTGGAGGCGCTCGCCGGAGTGCTGCCGGAGCTGTGGGGCGGCTCGGCCGACCTGGCGGAGAGCAACAACACCACCATGAAGGGCGAGCCGTCCTTCGTCCCCGCCGTCCACGCCACCAAGGACTTCCCCGGCCACGAGTACGGCCGCACGCTGCACTTCGGCATCCGGGAGCACGCCATGGGGGCCATCCTCAACGGCATCGCGCTGCACGGCGGCACCCGCCCGTACGGCGGCACCTTCCTGGTCTTCAGCGACTACATGCGCCCGGCGGTACGGCTCGCCGCGCTGATGAAGCTGCCGGTGGTCTACGTCTGGACGCACGACTCGATCGGCCTCGGCGAGGACGGCCCGACGCACCAGCCGGTGGAGCACCTGACCGCGCTGCGCGCCATCCCCGGCCTGGACGTGGTCCGGCCGGCCGACGCCAACGAGACCGCCTGGGCCTGGCGGCAGGCCCTGGAGCACACCGACCGGCCGACCGCGCTGGCGCTGAGCCGGCAGCCGCTGCCGACGCTGGACCGGTCGACCCTGGCCGGCGCCGAGGGCGTGGCCAAGGGCGGCTACGTGCTGGCCGAGGCGTCCAACGGCAAGCCGCAGGTCATCCTCGTCGGCACCGGCTCCGAGGTGCAGCTCTGCCTGACCGCCCGCGAGCGGCTGGAGGCCGACGGCACCCCGACCCGGGTCGTCTCGATGCCCTGCCAGGAGTGGTTCTTCGAGCAGGACGAGGCGTACCGGGAGTCGGTGCTGCCGCGCGGGGTAAAGGCACGGGTGAGCGTGGAGGCGGGCATCGCCATGTCGTGGCGCGGCATCGTCGGCGACTGCGGCGAGAGCGTGAGCCTGGAGCACTACGGCGCGAGCGCCCCGCACTCCGTGCTCTTCGAGCAGTTCGGATTCACCCCCGACCGGATCGTGGCCGCCGCGCACGCGGCACTGACCCGGATGGGCGACATCACCGGTTTCACCACCGGCAACTGAGGGGAGCGTGGACGGCATGACGGACAGGCTGAGTGAACTCACCGCCGCAGGCGTGGCGGTCTGGCTCGACGACCTTTCCCGGGTACGGCTGTCCTCCGGCGGGCTGGACCAGCTCCGCCGGGAGAAGCACGTGGCCGGGGTGACCACCAACCCGACGATCTTCGCCAAGGCGCTGAGCGACGCCGACGAGTACGACTGGCAGCTGCGCGACCTCGCCTCCCGTGGGGTGGAGGTCGAGGAGGCCGTACGCATGCTCACCACGTACGACGTGCGGTGGGCGTGCGACGTGATGCGCCCGTCGTACGAGGGCACTGGCGGGGTCGACGGCCGGGTCTCCATCGAGGTGGACCCGCGGCTGGCCCACGAGACCGACAGGACCGTCGCCGAGGCCAAGGCGCTGTGGTGGCTGGTCGACCGGCCGAACCTCTTCATCAAGATCCCGGCCACCGAGGCCGGCCTGCCGGCGATCACCGCCACCCTGGCGGAGGGGATCAGCGTCAACGTCACGCTGATCTTCGGGCTGGACCGCTACTCGCAGGTGATGGAGGCGTTCCTGGCCGGCCTGGAGCAGGCGAAGGCGAACGGGCACGACCTGTCGAAGATCGGGTCGGTCGCGTCCTTCTTCGTCTCCCGTGTCGACAGCGAGATCGACAAGCGGCTGGAGAAGCTCGGCTCCGACGAGGCCAAGGCGCTGCGCGGCAAGGCCGCCGTCGCCAACGCCAAGCTCGCGTACGAGCGCTACGGCGAGGTGTTCTCCTCCGACCGGTGGCAGGCGCTCGCCGACGCCGGCGCCCACCCGCAGCGGCCGCTGTGGGCCTCCACCTCGACCAAGAACCCGGACTACCGGGACGTCATCTACGTCGAGGAGCTGATCGCCCCCGGCACGGTCAACACCATGCCGGAGCCGGTCGTGCACGCGTACGCCGACCACGGCGAGACCCGCGGCGACACCATCACCGGCTCGTACGACGAGGCCCGCAAGGTCTTCGCGGACCTGGAGTCGGCCGGAATCGACATGGCCGACGTCATCGAGACCCTGGAGCGCGAGGGCGTGGAGAAGTTCGAGGCGAGCTGGCAGGAACTGCTCGACGGCGTCCGCAAGTCGCTGGCGGCCGCGGGCCGCGGCGCCGGCAACCCGAGCGACGCCGCGAAGGACAACGCGCAGGCCGCGCAGCAGGCGGGAGGGAACGCGTGAGCGAGCGTAGCGAGCGAACCATCAGGCTCAGCAGTGCGGCGCCTCGCGTCGCCGCCGAGCGGAGCGAGGTGGCGGCGTGAGCGACCTGCTCAACGGGGCGGTCGAGGCCGCCGCCGGGCTCTCCGTGCACGGGGCCGACAACGTCGACAGGTCGGCCCCCGCCTCCACCCGGGACGCGCTGGTGAACGCCGGCACGCCGGGCAAGCTGGCCGCGAAGGATCCGACCCTGTGGGGTCCGGACGCCGAGGCCGAGGCGAAGATCCGCCTCGGCTGGGTGGACACCTACCTGCGCAGCCGGGAGCTGCTCCCCCAGCTCGCCGAGCTGAAGGCGGAGCTGGCCGACCTGGACCACGTGGTGCTCGCCGGGATGGGCGGCTCGTCGCTGGCTCCCGAGGTCATCGCCCGCACCCTGGGCAAGCAGCTGACGGTGCTCGACACCACCGACCCGGGGCAGATCCGGGCGGCGCTGGCCGACCGGCTGGAGCGCACCGTGGTCGTGGTGGCCAGCAAGTCCGGTTCGACGGTCGAGACCGACAGCCACCGCCGGGCGTACTGGCAGGCGTTCCTCGACGCGGGGATGACCGAGGCGGAGGCCGGCCGGCACTTCGTCGTCGTCACCGACCCCGGCTCGCCGCTGGAGGCCACCGCCGCCGAGATGGGTGCCTTCACCGTACTCGCCGACCCGAACGTGGGCGGCCGGTATGCGGCGCTGACCGCGTTCGGGCTGGTCCCGTCGGCGCTGGCCGGCGTCGAGGTGGCCGAGCTGCTCGACGAGGCGGAGGCGCTGGCGGCCTCCCTGGGTGGGGACCGCGACAACCCGGCCCTGGCGCTCGGCGCGGCCCTCGGCGCGGCGGCCACCATGGGCCGGGACAAGGTCGCCCTGATCTCCGACGGCACCGGCATCGAGGGCCTCGGCGACTGGGCCGAGCAGCTGATCGCCGAGTCCACCGGCAAGGCCGGGGTCGGCATCCTGCCGGTCGTCGTGGAGTCGCCGCAGAGCCCGGGCGCCGCCGGCGACGACGTGCTCACCGTGACCTACGGCGGCGCGCTGCCCGCCGGTGCCGTCCCCGGCGGGGGCGTCGACGCCGACGTGGCCGTCAACGGCCCGCTCGGCGCGCACTTCCTCGCCTGGGAGTACGCCACCGCGATCGCCGGCGTGGTGCTCGGCATCGACCCGTTCAACCAGCCCAACGTCACCGAGTCCAAGGAGAACACCAACCGCATCCTCGACTCCGGTCCGCCGGCGGAGACGCCGTCGTTCACCGAGGGCGCCATCGAGGTGTACGCGCCGCAGGGCGCCCCCGGCGACCTGGCCGGCGTGCTCCGCCAGCTCGTCGACGCGACGGGCGACGACGGCTACCTCGCGGTGATGGCGTACCTCGACCGGTTCGCCGACGCCGACGCGGCCCGGCTGCGGCCGCTGCTGGCCGGTGCCGCCGGCCGGCCGGTCACCTTCGGGTGGGGGCCACGGTTCCTGCACTCCACCGGCCAGTACCACAAGGGCGGCCCGCAGGTCGGCAGCTACCTCCAGCTCACCGGCGCGGTCGTCGACGACCTGCCGGTGCCGGGCAGGCCCTACACCTTCGGGCAGTTGCAGGCGGCGCAGGCCGCCGGCGACCGGCAGGCCCTGGCCGAGCGGGAGCGCCCGGTGGTCCGGCTGCACCTGACCGACCGGCCGGCGGGCCTGGCCCAGCTGCTCGATGTGGTCGGGGCGTTGCGGGCGTGACGATGAGGAGCGTGGATGACGCGGAGCGAGGAGGCGGCGTGAACCCGCTGCGCGACCCGCAGGACCGCCGGCTGCCGAGGATCCCGGAGCCGTGCGCTCTGGTGATCTTCGGCGTCACCGGCGACCTGGCCCGCAAGAAGCTCCTCCCGGCCGTGTACGACCTGGCTAACCGGGGGCTGCTGCCCCCGGGCTTCGCCGTGCTCGGTTTCGCCCGCCGGGACTGGGGCGACGGGGACTTCGAGTCGCTCGCCCACGAGGCCGCCAAGAAGCACGCCCGCACCCCCTGGCGGGAGGAGGTGTGGGCGCGGCTGGTGGGCAACATCAAGTTCGTCGGCGGCTCGTTCGACGACGACGCCGCGTTCGACCACCTCTCCGAGATGCTGGACGAGCTGCGCCAGACGCACGGGATCCCGGGCAACGCCGCCTTCTACTTCTCCATCCCCCCGGCGGCGTTCCCCGTGGTCCTCAAGCAGCTGGCCCGCACCGGGATGGCCGACAACGCCAAGTCGGGCGGCTGGCGCCGGGTGGTGGTGGAGAAGCCGTTCGGGCACGACCTGCCCTCGGCGAAGGCGCTCAACGACCTGGTCGACGACGTCTTCACCCGCGAGGACGTCTTCCGCATCGACCACTACCTGGGCAAGGAGACCGTCCAGAACATCCTCGCCCTGCGGTTCGCCAACAACCTGTTCGAGCCGCTGTGGAACTCCAAGTACGTCGACTCCGTGCAGATCACCATGGCCGAGGACGTCGGCATCGGCACCCGCGCCGGCTTCTACGACTCGGCCGGCGCGGCCCGCGACGTGTTCCAGAACCACCTGCTCCAACTGCTGGCGCTGGTGGCGATGGAGGAGCCGACGAGCTTCGACGCCGACGAGATCCGCACGGAGAAGCTCAAGGTGCTGCGGGCGATCACCCTGCCGAAGGACGTCGCCGAGGGCACCGTGCGCGGCCAGTACCTGCCCGGCTGGGTGGGGGGCGAGCGTGCCGTCGGGTACCTGGAGGAGGAGGGCGTCCCGGAGGACTCGACCACGGAGACCTACGTGGCCGTCCGGCTCGGCATCCAGAACCGCCGCTGGGCGGAGGTGCCGTTCTACATCCGGGCCGGCAAGCGGCTGCCGCGCCGCGTCACCGAGGTCGCCATCATGTTCAAGAGGGCGCCGCACCTGCCGTTCAACGAAGCCGACATGGAGTCGCTCGGCAACAACCAGCTGGTGATCCGGGTGCAGCCGGACGAGGGCGTCGTGCTCAAGTTCGGCTCCAAGGTGCCCGGCACCACGATGGAGGTCCGCGACATCGCGATGGACTTCCAGTACGGCGAGGCGTTCACCGAGGCCAGCCCCGAGGCGTACGAGCGGCTCGTGCTGGACGTGCTGATCGGCGACCGTACCCTCTTTCCGGACGCCGCCGAGGTCGAGCAGAGCTGGCAGGTGGTGGACCCGCTGGAGCGCGCGTGGGCGGGCACGAAGCCGGAGCCGTACCGGGCCGGCGAGTGGGGTCCCCGCGCCGCCGACGAGATGCTGGCCCGCGAGGGCCGGGCGTGGCGGCGGGCATGAGCGCGAGGAGTGAGCCGGTTCTGCGAGCCCCGCAGTCGCGAACGAGGGCAGGTGCCGTGACCGGGCACAGCGAGCAGACCAGGAGGCTCCATTGATCGGCCTGTGGGACACCACCGGGAACGAGGTGGTCAAGGCGCTGGCCGCCGAGCGGCGCAGCGCGGGCGGGGTGGCCAGCGGCATGGCGCTCACCCTGATCGTGGTGGTGGACGAGAAACGGGTCCGCGAGGCGGAGGCGGCGGCGACGATAGCGGCCGCCGCCCATCCCTGCCGGCTGCTGGTGGTGGTCCGCACCGACGTGGAGCGCGAGCGCAACCGGCTGGACGCGGAGATCGTCGTCGGCGGCCGGCTCGGTCCGTGCGAGGCGGTGGTCACCCGGATGTACGGGCGGCTCGCCCTGCACGCGGAGTCGGTGGTGATGCCGCTGCTGGTGCCGGACGTGCCGGTGGTGACGTGGTGGCACGGTGAGCCGCCGGCCGAGATCGCCACGGACTTCCTCGGCGTGGTGGCCGACCGGCGGATCACCGACTGCGCGCAGGCCGCCGACCCGATCGAGGCGATGCGCCAGCGGGCCCGGGACTACGCGCCCGGCGACACCGACCTGGCGTGGACCCGGATCACCCCGTGGCGCACGCTCGTGGCGGGGGCGTTCGACACCACCCAGGCCAAGGTGACCGAGGCGACCGTGGTGGGCCCGCCCACCGACCCGACCGCCGCCCTGATGCAGGGCTGGCTGGCCGCGCGGCTCGGCATCGAGCCGGTGTGGGAGCACACCGACGCGTCGCCGCGGATGCGGGAGGTGCAGCTGCGCTGCGCCAACGGCGACTCGCTGACGCTGAGCCGGGACGACAGCGTGGCGACGTTCCGGCGTACCGGCCAGGAGGACCGGCAGCTGCCGCTCGTCCGGCGGCCGCTCGGCGACGAGTTGGCCGAGGAGCTGCGCCGGCTCGACGCCGACCAGGTCTACGCGGAGGCGCTGGGCACGGCGGCCGGGCTGGCCGGCCTCGACCAGCGCCCGCCGCAGCGGGTGCACGTCTGGAAGGACCCGGCCACGGCCCAGCGGGCCGAGGCGGGGGTCACCGCGCACGTGGGAACGAGCGCCGAGCACTGAGCGCCCGACTACCCGGGGCACCACGGAGGACCGACCGCGCGGCGGCCGGAGAAACGAAGGCACACAGATGAGTGAGGCGAGTGTCGCCGTCCACGCCGACGCAGACCTGCTGGCCCAGGCGGTGGCGGCCCGGTTGGTGGTCAAGCTGCTCGACGCGCAGGCCGAGCGGGGCCAGGCGTCGGTGGTGCTGACCGGCGGGCGGATAGCCGCGGCGGTGCACCGGGCGGTGGCGGCGCTGCCGGCCCGCGACGCCGTGGACTGGTCCCGGGTGGACGTCTGGTGGGGCGACGAGCGGTTCCTGCCCGCCGGCGACCCCGAGCGCAACGAGACCCAGGCCCGCGCCACGCTGCTGGACGCGGTGCCGCTGGACCCGGCCCGGGTCCACCCGATGCCGGCCTCCGACGGTCCGGCCGGGCCCGACCCGGAGGAGGCGGCGGCCCGCTACGCCGAGGAACTGGCCCGCGCGGCGCGGCCGGGACACGCCGCGCTCCCCCACTTCGACGTCCTGATGCTGGGCGTCGGCGAGGACGGGCACGTCGCCTCGGTCTTCCCCGAGCATCCGGTGCACCACGACAGCCGGCCGGTCAGCGCGGTGCGGGGCAGCCCGAAGCCCCCGCCGGTGCGGACCACGCTGACCCTTCCGGCGATCAACACGGCCGAGGAGGTCTGGCTGGTGGCCGGCGGGGCCGACAAGGCTCGGGCGGTCGGCATGGCGCTGGCCGGGGCGGGGCCGGTGCAACTGCCGGCGGCCGGCGTGCAGGGCACGGGCCGGACCCTCTGGCTGCTGGACCGGGCGGCGGCGGCCGACGTCCCGGCCCGCTTCCGCAGCCTGCGCTGAGGTGTGAGGAAGGGCCCCTTCTTAACGCTATGCGTCAAGAAGGGGCCCTTCCTCACACCTGCCTAGCCGGCGGGGCGGCCCCGTCGGCGGCGCAGGGCGGCGAGGGCCTCGGCCAGGATGGCCTCACCCTCCTCGGCGGTGCGTCGCTCCTTCACGTACGCCAGGTGGGTCTTGTAGGGCTCGGGCCGGACGCGGCCCGGCGGGTTCTGCGCGTCCTGACCGGCGGGGAGGCCGCAACGCGGGCAGTCCCACACCTGCGGCACCTCGACCTCGGCGGCGAGCCGGATCGGGGTGTGGTGGTCGTTGCGGCACCAGTAGGTCACCGTCCGGCACGGGGCCGGCTGGTGGCGTTCGGGCGCGGATCCGACCCGGGTGCCCGGGATGACGTTGCCGATGGGCACGGCTGCTCGCTCCTGTCGTCGGAGGGGAACCGCCGCGGAGAGGGCGGCGGGCGACGCGGTGCAGCGGGTGGAACGGACTGCGCGCGGCCCGTCGTCGACGGGCCGCGCGCAAATTGTACGACTTGGCGGGCTCAGACCGTGCCGCTGGCCATCTGGAGGCGGAGCCAGAGCCCCAGCCCGACGATGCAGGCGAACCAGACGATGCCCACCAGGACGGTGTAGCGGTCGAGGTTCTTCTCCGCCACCGAGGAACCGGCGAGGCTGGAGCTGACACCACCGCCGAACATGCTCGACAACCCGCCGCCCTTACCGCGGTGCAGCAGGATCAGCATCGTCAGCAGGATGCTCGTGATGACCAGCAACACGATCAACGTGTATGCGAACCAGATCGGCATGGCTGGGGTCAGTCCTCTCGTTACGATCCTCGCCCGGGCAGATCGGGCACGGTGGCACCGACCGACGGACGGGCGGAGTCAAGGATAGCGAGCGATCAGCGGGAGATGTGCTCCGGGAACCGGCAGATCTTCGCGAACTCCTCGGCGTCCAGGCTCGCGCCGCCCACGAGCGCCCCGTCGACGTCCGGCTGAGCCATGATCGCCGCGACGTTCGACGACTTGACCGACCCGCCGTAGAGGACCCGGACCTTGTCGGCGGTGTCCTGGCCGAAGGACTCGGCCAGGCGCTGACGGACCGCGCCGCACACCTCCTGGGCGTCCTCCGGGGTGGCCGTCTTGCCCGTGCCGATCGCCCAGACCGGCTCGTACGCCACCACGACCTTCTCCACCTGCTCGGCGGTGAGCCCCTTCAGGCCGCCGTCGAGCTGCTCGCTGCAGTGCGCCACGTGGGTGCCCTGCTCGCGGACGTCGAGCCCCTCCCCCACGCAGAGGATCGGGGTGAGCCCATTGGTCAGCGCCGCCTGCACCTTGGCGTTGACGAGCGCGTCGTCCTCGTGGTGGTAGGCCCGCCGCTCCGAGTGCCCGATCACCACGTAGGTGCAGCCCAGCTTCGCCAGCATCGAGCCGGATATCTCCCCGGTGTAGGCGCCCGACGCGTACGGCGAGAGGTCCTGCGCGCCGTAGCCGATGAGCAGCTTGTCGCCGTCGACGGCGGTCTGCACCGTACGCAGGTCGGTGAACGGCGGCAGGACCACCGTCTCGACGTCGGTGAGCTGCTTCTCGGTGAGGCTGGCCGCCAGCTTCTGCACCAGCAGGTTGGCCTCGAGGTGGTTGCAGTTCATCTTCCAGTTGCCGGCCATCAGGGGCCGGCGGGTGACGCTCGCCATCAGTTCTCCAGGGCCGCGATGCCGGGGAGGGTCTTGCCCTCCAGGTATTCCAGGGAGGCGCCACCGCCGGTGGAGATGTGCCCGAAGGACGACTCGTCCAGCCCGAGCGCCCGCACCGCGGCGGCGGAGTCACCGCCACCGACGACGGTGAACGCCTCGCTCTTCGCGATGGTCTCGGCGATCCCGCGGGTGCCGTGGGCGAACGCCGGCATCTCGAACACGCCCATGGGGCCGTTCCAGAAGATCGTCCGCGCGCCCTTGAGGGCGGCGGCGAAGCCGGCGACCGTCTCCGGCCCGATGTCGAGCCCGACCCGCTTGCTGGGGATGCCGTCGGCCGGCACGGTGTCGTGCGCGGCGTCCGGGGCGAACGCGTCCGCGGCCACCACGTCGACCGGGAGCATGATCTTGCCCTCGGAGCGCTCCAGCAGGCTGCGGCAGGTCTCGACCATCTCCTCCTCCAGCAGCGAGGAGCCCACCTCGTGGCCCTGCGCCTTGAGGAAGGTGAAGCACATCCCGCCGCCGATGAGCAGCCGGTCGACCGTCGGCAGCAGCGCCTCGATCACCGCCAGCTTGTCGGAGACCTTCGAACCGCCGAGCACCACGACGTACGGGCGCTCCGGCTCGCCGGTCAGGCGGGACAGGACCTCCACCTCGCGCAGCACCAGCCGGCCGGCGACGTGCGGCAGCCGGGCCGGCACGTCGTGGACGCTGGCGTGCTTGCGGTGCACCGCGCCGAACGCGTCGTCGACGTACGCGTCGCCGAAGGCGGCGAGCTGGTCGGCGAAGGCGCCCCGTTCGGTGTCGTCCTTGCTGGTCTCACCCTTGTTGAAACGCAGGTTCTCCAGCAGCGCGACCTCGCCGTCGGCGAGCGCGTCCACGGTGGAGCGGGCGGACTCGCCGACCGTGTCGGTGGCGAAGTGCACCCGCGCGCCGAGCAGCTCCCCGAGCCGCCCGGCGACCGGGCGCAGGCTGAACTGCGGGTCCGGCTCGCCCTTCGGGCGGCCCAGGTGGGAGCAGACGACCACCTTGGCGCCGGCCTCCACCAGCGCACCGAGCGTCGGCAGCACGGCGCGGATGCGGCCGTCGTCGGTGATGTCACCGGTCTGCTTGTCGAGCGGGACGTTCAGGTCGGCGCGCACCAGCACGCGCCGACCCGACACCCCCTCGGCGAGCAGGTCGTCGAGGGTACGGATGCTCACTTAGGCCAGCCCTCCGTTCGTGGCAGACGGCTCACTCACAGGGACTGACCGACCAGCTTGACCAGGTCGACCAGGCGGTTCGAGTAGCCCCACTCGTTGTCGTACCAGCCGACGACCTTGACCTGGTTGCCGACGACCTTGGTCAGCGGCGCGTCGAAGATGCACGACGCCGGGTCGGTGACGATGTCGGCGGAGACGATCGGGTCCTCGTTGTAGACCAGGATGCCCTTGA
This sequence comes from Micromonospora sp. CNZ303, assembly GCF_004345505.1. Classification (NCBI taxonomy): domain Bacteria; kingdom Bacillati; phylum Actinomycetota; class Actinomycetes; order Micromonosporales; family Micromonosporaceae; genus Micromonospora; species Micromonospora sp. CNZ303. The sequence goes on from NZ_SLVT01000025.1 coordinate 62,064, forward strand.
GCGGGCCCTCGGCGGCGGCCTTCAGCGCGGCGTTGACCTCGTCCACCGTGGTTTCCCGGGCGACGTCGACGGTGAGGTCGGTGGCCGAGCCGGTCGGGATCGGCACGCGCAGCGCGTAGCCGTCCAGCTTGCCCTTCAGCTCCGGCAGCACCAGGCCGATCGCCTTCGCCGCGCCGGTCGAGGTCGGCACGATGTTCAGGGCGGCGGCGCGGGCCCGACGCAGGTCGGAGTGCGGCGCGTCCTGGAGGTTCTGGTCCTGGGTGTACGCGTGGATCGTCGTCATCAGGCCGTGCTGGATGCCGAACGTGTCGTGCAGGACCTTCGCCATCGGCGCCAGGCAGTTGGTGGTGCAGGAGGCGTTCGAGATGATGGTGTGCTTGGCCGGGTCGTACTGGTCGTGGTTGACGCCCATGACGACCGTGACGTCCTCGTTCTTCGCCGGGGCGGAGATGATGACCTTCTTGGCCCCGCCGTCGACGTGCGCCTTCGCCTTGGTGGCGTCGGTGAAGAAACCGGTGGACTCGATGACCACGTCCACGCCGGCGTCGCCCCACGGCAGCTTCGACGGGTCCTTCTCGGCGTACGCCTTGATGGTCTTGCCGCCCACGGTGATCTCGTCGGCGGTGGCCTTCACCTCGTGCGGCAGGCGGCCCAGGATGCTGTCGTACTTGAGCAGGTGGGCGAGCGTCGCGTTGTCGGTCAGGTCGTTGACCGCCACGACCTCGATGTCAGCGCCGGACGCCAGCACTGCCCGGAAGAAGTTGCGGCCGATCCGGCCGAAGCCGTTGATGCCAACCCGGATGGTCACAGGTCCCATCTCCTTGCGTTCTGGTCCGCCGGCGTAAGACCCGGGCCGGCGGAGGTGTGTGCGCCGACCGTTGGAGCCGGCCGTTGACGGTTCATCTCGGCCACCCCGCCGCGGTCTCGAAGGACCTGACCGCCCGAGGCGGTGTGCACGGCGAGGAGTGCCTGTGCCGGCCCCCTTGCCGTACGCAGCGACCTTATCCGAGCGTGCGGCGCAGTGCAGCGCCGGGTGGTGACCCCACCGGCGCCGCCGACCCGCACCGTCCTATCAGACCACGAGCATGTCGGGCGTGACTGCCGCTTCCGTATCCGGGATGCCCAGGTCCCGGGCCCGCTTGTCGGCCAGCGCCAACAGCCGGCGGATCCGGCCGGCGATCGCGTCCTTGGTCAGCGGCGGATCGGCCAGCGCGCCCAGCTCCTCCAACGAGGCCTGCCGGTGCTCCAGGCGCAGCCGGCCGGCGGAGGTGAGGTGGTTGGGCGCGTCCTCGGCGAGGATCTCCAGCGCCCGCGTCACCCGGGCGGCGGCGGCGACCGCGGCCCGCGCCGAGCGGCGCAGGTTGGCGTCGTCGAAGTTGGCCAGCCGGTTGGCGGTGGCCCGCACCTCGCGGCGTACCCGGCGCTCCTCCCAGGCCAGCACGCTGGAGTGGGCGCCGATGCGGGTGAGCAGCGCGGCGATCGCGTCGCCGTCCTTGACCACCACGCGGTCCACGCCGCGCACCTCGCGGGGCTTGGCGGTGATGCCGATCCGGCGGGCCGCGCCCACCAGGGCCAGCGCGGACTCCGGGCCCGGGCAGGTGATCTCCAGCGCGCTGGAGCGGCCCGGCTCGGTCAGCGAGCCGTGCGCCATGAACGCGCCGCGCCAGGCCGACACCGCGCAGCAGACGTTCGCCGCCACGACGTGCGGCGGCAGCCCCCGCACGGGACGCCCGCGCACGTCGAGCAGCCCGGTCTGCCGTGCGAGGGCCTCACCGTCCTTGACCACCCGCACGATGAAGTGGCTGCCCTTGCGCAGGCCACCGGACGCGAGCACGTGGATCTCACTCGGATAGCCGTAGACCTCCGCGATCTCCCGTCGCAGCCGCCGGGCCACCGCCCCCGTGTCGAGTTCGGCCTCCACCACGACCCGACCGGAGACGATGTGCAGCCCGCCGGCGAAGCGCAGCAGCGCCGCCATCTCCGCCCGCCGGCAGCAGGGCTTGGGCACGTCGACCCGACTCAGCTCGTCCTTGACCGCAGCCGTCATCGCCATTGTGCGTCCCCTCACGGACCTGTTCCGGCGTGTCGCCGGAGATTACGTACGTGTCTAACGATCGGCGCCCAGGACAGGCACCAGTGCGGCGCCCAGGGCGGCCGGATCATGACGGGGAGTGCCGTCGGTGACCGCGACGGGAGCGAGGACCAGGCGGGCACCCAGCGATTCTGCCGCACGTTCGACCGGTTCGGGGTCACCCGCCGCCTTGGAATCGGCGACCACACGGTCGACCCTCAGCTCCGGCAGGTACGAGCGCAGCGCGGCCAGATGGTCAGCCTGGGAGAGCCCGGAGGTCTCCTTCTCGGCGGCGAGGTTCAGCGTGACGAGCCGCCGCGCCGGACTGGCGACGATCGCGGCGGCGAGCTGCGGCACCAGCAGGTGCGGCAGGACGCTCGTGTACCAGCTGCCCGGCCCGAAGATCAGCCAGTCGGCCGCGCCGATCGCGGCGACCGCCTGCGGGCAGGCCTCCGGCGCGACCGGGGTGAGCCGCAACGACTCCACCCGGCCGGTGGTCACCGCGACCTGGTGCTGGCCCGTGATCGTGCGCACCTCGTCCGGCCGGCCCGGGTCGGCGCCGCGTACCCGCGCCTCGATCCCCACCGGCTCGCACGACATCGGCAGCACCCGGCCGACCGCGCCGAGCATCGCGCCGGCGTGCTCCAGGGCGGCCACCGGGTCGCCGAGCAGCTCCATCAGCCCGCAGAGCACCAGGTTGCCCACCGCGTGCCCGGCCAGCCCGCCGGCCTCGGGGCCCGCCCGCCCGGCCGCACCGGCACCCGCCCGTCCTCCGGCGGCCCCACCGGCCGCCCCTCCGGGCGTCCCTCCGGCGCCCGCGGCCGGCCCCGGGTCGGAAGGGGCCCGCCCGGTACCGGAGACCGGAGGGCGGCCCGCCGCTCCGCCCCCCGCGGGAGCCGGGCCGCCAGCGGGGGGCGGCACCTCGGCGTAGCGGTGTTGGAAGAGCTTGGCACTGCGCCGGGTGGCCGGATGGTCGCCGGCCAGCGCGACCAGCGCCTGCCGCAGGTCGCCCGGGGGCAGGCCGCCCCGCTCGGCCCGCAGCCGGCCGCTGGAGCCGCCGTCGTCGCCGACGGTGACCACCGCCGTGATGTCGAGGTCCAGCTCGGGGGCGCAGCGGCGCAGGGCGCGCAGCGAGGCGGACAGGCCGTGCCCGCCGCCGAAGGCGACCACACGCGTCGCCGTCACTCGCGCCCCAGGTCGCGGTGCTGCGCGTTGGCGGCCAGACCCGAGTGGCGCAGCCGGGCGGCCAACTCCTCGGCGATGGCCACACTGCGGTGCTTGCCGCCGGTGCAGCCGACCGCCACCGTCAGGTAGCGCTTGCCCTCCCGCTCGAAGCCGGCGGTGGTCGCGTTGACCAGGTCGGCGTACGACCCGACGAAGGCGTCCGCGCCCTCCTGCCCCAGCACGTACGAGCTGACCGCCTCCTCCCGGCCGGTGTGCTCGCGCAGTTCCGGCACCCAGTACGGGTTGGGCAGGAAGCGGGCGTCGAGCACGAAGTCGGCGTCCGGCGGCAGGCCGTACTTGAAGCCGAAGGAGAGCACGGTGACCCGCAGCCGGCGGGCGTCCTCGCCACCGAAGAGCTCCTCGACGCGGCGGCGCAGCTGGTTCACGTTCAGGTGGCTCGTGTCGATGATCACGTCGGCCTGGTCGCGGGCCTCCTCCAGCAGGCCGCGCTCGACCGCGATGCCGTCGGCGAGCCGCCCGTCGCCCTGCAACGGGTGCGAGCGCCGGACGCTCTCGAACCGCCGGATGAGCACCTCGTCGTCGGCGTCGACGAAGACCACCCGGGGCGAGAAGCCGCGCTCCTTCAGCTCCCGGATCGCCCCCGCCAGGTCGGTGGAGAAGGCGCGCGAGCGCACGTCCAGCACCATCGCCGTACGCCGGGCCGCCCCGCCCGCCTTGAACGCCAGCTCGGCCATGTCGAGCATCAGCGCCTGCGGCAGGTTGTCCACCACGTAGAACCCGACGTTCTCCAACGCCCTGGCCACCGTGCTGCGGCCGCCGCCGGAGAGCCCGGTGACCACCACCAGGGTGGTGTCCGACTCCGCCGGTGTCTGCTGCCCGGTCACCGTCGCGCCCCGTTCCTCGGCCGTACGCGCCTCGCTCACCCGCTACCCCCAAGCCGTGGCGCCGCGGCCGGCACCCCCGGCCGCGCGTGGTCAATCAGCGACTCTATCCCGCACCGCCCCCGCGCTGCCGGCACGTCCCCGGCCGCCGCCCTGGTGGCGTCCGCCCCGGCGGAGGGCCGGACCTGGGCGTGGGGGTCGTGCCCCCGACAGGCGGACCGGCTTCCTGTTCACGAGGATCAATCCGGAGTACTTCGCCCTGGGCCGGGAGGGCCTCCACGAGGTCTCCGCCGAGCACTCCCGCGACCTGGGCCGCTTCGCCAAGCAGCTCACCCACGTGGTCTGCACCGGGGTCAACGGCCGCTACGACCAGGTGACCATGGTCGAGGCGGACACCCTGGAAGAGATCAACGTGGCGGCCACGGCGTTCCGGATGGGCAACAAGGCGCGCTACATCGAGATCGTCGACATCGTGGTCGGGATGAAGGCCCCGCCGCGCGGGCTGCCCAAGCGTTCCGCCCAGCCCGCCGAGAGCGACGCCCAGCCCGGCTGAGTGGTTCGCCGCCGCCGGACCGGACACGGTCCCGGCCGGGAACGCGCACGCCAGCGGCAGAGAACGACTTCGGCGAACAGTGCGAACGGCACGCCGAGCTGACGAGGGCGAGGGCGATCTTGGTGAGAAACGACCCTCGGAGGGGCCGTATCTCACCAAGATCTCCGCAGCAGGTTCGTACGCCTCGATCCTGCTCAGCGCGACCCGCCCGCTCGGGTCCGCCGGCTGTCGGGGGAGGTTCGTAGAATCCCCGGATGGCTTCCCCCACCGACCTGCGCTCCGCCGACGCCCTGGAGGTGCTGCGCCGGGTCTTCGGCTACGACGCCTTCCGCGGCTTCCAGCAGGAGGTGATCGACCACGTGGTGGCCGGCGGCGACGCGCTGGTGCTGATGCCCACCGGCGGCGGCAAGTCGCTGTGCTACCAGATCCCCGCGCTGGTCCGCGACGGCGTGGCGGTGGTGGTCTCCCCGCTGATCGCGCTCATGCAGGACCAGGTCGACGCGCTGACGGCGGTCGGTGTGCGGGCCGGCTTCCTCAACTCGACCCAGGATCTCGACGCCCGCCGCGTGGTGGAGCGGGCGTTCGTCGGCGGCGAGCTGGACCTGCTCTACCTCGCCCCGGAGGCGTTGGGCACCCGCGGGGTGCAGCAGCTGCTCGACCGGGGCAGGATCGCCCTGTTCGCCATCGACGAGGCGCACTGCGTGTCGCAGTGGGGCCACGACTTCCGCCCCGACTACCTCGCCCTGTCGATGCTGCACGAGCGCTGGCCCGACGTGCCGCGCATCGCGCTCACCGCCACCGCCACCAGCGCGACCCGCGACGAGATCGCGACCCGGCTCAAGCTCACCGACGCCCGGCACTTCGTGGCGAGCTTCGACCGGCCCAACATCCAGTACCGGATCGTGCCCAAGCGCGAGCCGCGCAAGCAGTTGCTGAGCCTGCTGCGCGACGAGCACCCCGGCGAGGCGGGCATCGTCTACTGCCTGTCGCGCGCCTCGGTGGAGAAGACGGCGGAGTTCCTCACCGCCAACGGCGTCGCCGCGCTGCCCTACCACGCCGGCCTGGACGCGGCGACCCGCGCGCGCAACCAGCAGCGCTTCCTGCGCGAGGACGGCCTGGTGATGGTGGCGACCATCGCGTTCGGCATGGGCATCGACAAGCCCGACGTCCGCTTCGTCGCCCACCTGGACCTGCCCAAGTCGGTCGAGGGCTACTACCAGGAGACCGGCCGCGCCGGGCGCGACGGGCTGCCGTCGACCGCCTGGCTGGCGTACGGGCTCCAGGACGTGGTGCAGCAGCGCAAGATGATCGAGACCTCCGACGGGGACCTCGCCCACCGGCGCAACCTCGCCGCCCACCTCGACGCGATGCTCGCCCTCTGCGAGACGGTCCGCTGCCGGCGCGGCCAGCTGCTCGACTACTTCGGCGAGAAGGCGGAAGCCGCCTGCGGCAACTGCGACACCTGCCTGAGCCCGCCGGAGTCCTGGGACGGCACCGTCGCGGCGCAGAAGCTGCTCTCCACGGTCTTCCGACTCGACCGGGAACGCAACCAGCGCTTCGGTGCGGGGCACTGCGTCGACATCCTGCTCGGCCGCACCACCGACAAGGTCACCCAGTACGGCCACGACTCGCTGACCGTCTTCGGCATCGGCACCGAGCTGCGCGAGGCCGAGTGGCGCGGCGTGGTGCGGCAACTGCTGGCCGAGGGGCTGCTGGCAGTCGAGGGCGACTACGGCACGCTGGCTCTCACGGAGGCCAGCGCGGAGGTGCTGGGCCGCCGCCGCACGGTGATGATGCGCCGCGAGCCGGAGAAGGTCGCCTCGTCCCGGTCGGCGAAGCCACGCGGGGCGGCCACCGTCGTCGCCGAGCTGTCCCCGACCGCCGCCGGAATCTTCGAGCGACTGCGTGCCTGGCGGGGGGCCACCGCCAAGGAGCAGGGCGTCCCGGCGTACGTGATCTTCCACGACGCCACGCTGCGGCAGATCGCCACCGACGCGCCCACGTCACTGGCCGAGCTGTCCGCGGTCAGCGGCGTCGGCGAGAACAAGCTCGCGAAGTACGGCGAGCAGATCCTGGCCGTCCTGGCCGAGTGACCGCCGCCCGGCGGAGCCACCCGGGCCGGCCCTCGGCGCGCGGGGGCCGGGGTGGTGCGGTCAGTCCGCCGCCGGGGTCTTCGCCTCGCCGCCCAGCGCGGCGAGGATCGCCTCGGCGGTGCGCCGGCCCACGCCGGGCACCTCGGTGATCTCCTCGACGGTGGCGGCGGAGAGCCGCTTGAGCGAGCCGAAGTGCCGCAGCAGCGCCTTGCGCCGCACCTCCCCCAGGCCGGGCACCCTGTCGAGCGCCGACTCGGTCATCCGCTTGGAGCGCCGCTGGCGGTGGAAGGTGATGGCGAAGCGGTGCGCCTCGTCGCGCACCCGTTGCAGCAGGTAGAGCCCCTCCGAGGTGCGCGGCAGGATGACCGGGAACTCGTCGTCGGGCAGCCACACCTCCTCCAGCCGCTTGGCCAGGCCGCACAGCGCCACGTCGTCGACGCCCAACTCCGCGAGCGCCTGCGCCGCCGCCGCGACCTGCGGCGCGCCGCCGTCGACCACCACCAGCTGCGGCGGGTACGCGAACCGGCGCGGCCGGCCCGTGGTCGGGTCGATCAGGACGCCGACGATGCGCTCGTCGGACCCGCCGGGCTCGTGGGGATCGCCGGACTCGCCGGGTCCGTGGGGCTCGCCGGGCGCGCCGGGCGCGGGCTGCCCGGCCGGGGCGACCGGGTCGTCGGCCGGCTCGACGCCCGCCTCGCCGGTCTCGGCGCGGGCGTCGAGGTAGCGGGCGAAGCGGCGGCGCAGCACCTCGGACATGGCGGAGAGGTCGTCGGTGGCGCCCCGGATGATGAAGCGCCGGTATTCGCTCTTGCGGGGCAGCCCGTCCTCGAAGACGACCATGCTCGCCACCACGTCGGTGCCCTGCATCTGGGAGATGTCGAAGCACTCGATGCGCAACGGCGAGGTGCGCATGTCGAGCGCCTCGGTGATCTCGTCGAGCGCCTTGCTGCGGGTGGTCAGGTCGCCGGCCCGGCGCAGCTTGTGCCGGGCCAGGGCGTCCTTGGCGTTGCGCTCGACCGTCTCCAGCAGCGACCGCTTGTCGCCGCGCTGCGGCACCCGCAGGCTCACCCGGCTGCCCCGGTGACCGGAGAGCCAGTCGGCCAGCGCGTCGGCGTCGGCGGGCAGCGCCGGCACGAGCAGCTCGCGCGGCACGTCGGCCTCGCCCTGCTCGCCGCCGTACACCTGCGTACAGAAGTGGTGCACCAGGTCGCCCGTGCTCAACTCCTCGGTCTTCTCCACCACCCAGCCGCGCTGGCCACGGACCCGGCCGTCGCGCACGTGGAAGACCTGGACGGCCGCTTCGAGAGGGTCGTCGGCGAACGCGACCACGTCGGCGTCGGTGCCGTCGCCGAGCACGACTGTCTGCTTCTCCATCGCCCGGCGCAGCGCGGCCACGTCGTCACGCAACCGGGCCGCCCGCTCGAACTCCAACTGCTCGCTGGCCTCGGTCATCTCCCGTTCGAGCCGGCGCACCATCGTGTCGGTGCGGCCGCCCATGAAGTCGCAGAAACCGTCGACGATCTCCCGGTGCCGCTCGGGGGTGACGCTGCCGACGCAGGGGGCCGAACACTTGCCGATGTAACCCAGCAGGCAGGGGCGGCCCACCTGGCTGGCGCGCTTGAACACCCCGGCCGAGCAGGTGCGCGCCGGGAAGACCCGCAGCAGCAGGTCGAGCGTCTCGCGGATCGCCCAGGCGTGCGAGTAGGGCCCGAAGTAGCGCACGCCCTTGCGCTTGGCTCCCCGCATCACCTGCAACCGGGGGAACTCCTCGTCGAGGGTGACCGCGAGGTAGGGGTAGGACTTGTCGTCGCGGTAGCGGACGTTGAAACGCGGGTCGTACTGCTTGATCCAGGTGTATTCGAGCTGGAGCGCCTCGACCTCGGTGCCGACGGTGACCCAGTCCACCGACTCGGCGGTGGTGACCATCTGCTGGGTGCGCTGGTGCAGGCCCCACAGGTCGGCGAAGTAGGAGTTGAGCCGGCTGCGCAGGTTCTTCGCCTTGCCGACGTAGATCACCCGGCCGGTGCCGTCGCGGAAGCGGTAGACCCCCGGTGACTCCGGGATGGTGCCGGGCGCGGGACGGTAGGTCGAGGGGTCAGCCACGGCAGCAAGCCTAGTCCGCGCCCCCGACAGCTCCCCGGACGCCGCGTCCCCGCCCCGCCCGCCGGCCGGCCCCCGGCAACCCGAAACTCCGGTGCCGCCGGAGCCGCTCACCGCTAACATCCGGCCCCTGGCCGGCCGACACGGGGGGAGCACGGGGACATGGGCGCGAACCCCGCCGTACGCAGCCGAGGGGGAGCCGTCCTCGTGACGGCGCTCACCGTCGACTCGGTCGGCAACGGGCTCTTCCTGCCCCTGTCGCTGGTGTACTTCCTGCGGCTCACCGACGTGCCCCTGGCGCTGCTCGGGGTGCTGCTCAGCGCGGCGACCGTGCTCACCCTGCCGGTGCCGCTGTGGGCGGGATCGCTGGCGGACCGGCTCGGGGCGCTGCCGGTGGTCGTCGCCTCCCAGCTGCTCCAGGCCGCCGGCTACCTGGCGTACGCCTGGGTGCGGGGGCCGGTCGGCGTCTTCGTGGCGGCGGCGCTGGTCGCCGTCGGCGTGCGGTTCTTCTGGTCCGCCGTCTTCACGGCGGTCGCCGACTACGCCGACGGCAGCCCGGGCGGCTGGGCCCGGGACACCTGGTACGCGATCAGCAACGGCGCCCGTACCGCCGGCCTGGCGGTGGGGGGCCTGACCACGGGCGTGGTGGTGGCCGACGGGCGGGCCGGCACCTACCGCGCGGTGGCCTACGCGGCGGCGGCCTGCTTCGCCCTCGCCGCGGTGCTCATCGCCGCCCGGGTGCGGATCCCGCCGGCCACCGACCGCCCCGCGGGATCCGGTCGGGGCGGGTACGCCACGCTGCTGCGGGACCGCCCGTTCCTCGCCCTCATCGGTCTGAACACCGTCTTCGCGCTGAGCACCATGATGCTCGGCCTGGCCCTGCCCACGATGATGCTCACGGACCTGCGGGGCCCCGCGTGGCTGACCTCCGCCGTCCTGGCCGGCAACGCGTTCCTGGTCGCCCTGCTGTCGGCGCCCGTCGGCGCCCGCCTGCCGCGGCACCGCCGCACCCGTGCGGTCGCGCTGGCCGCCGCCCTCTGGACGCTCTGGGGCATCGCCATGTCGACCCTCGGCCCGGGGCGCCTCGGCGTGGTGGCCGCGCTGCTGGTGGCGGCGACGCTGCTGTTCACCGTCGCGGAACTGGTGCACGCGCCGGCGTCCGCCGCGCTGGCCGCGGCCGCCGCCCCGCTCGCCGCCCGGGGCCGCTACCTGGCGGCCTTCCAGTACTCCTTCGCCCTCGCCTCGATGGTCGCGCCGGCCTTCTTCGGCACCCTGTACGAGGTCGACACCGCCGCGCCCTGGCTGGTGCTGGCGCTGCTCAACGCCGTCGGCGTCGCCGGCATCCTGCTGCTGGAGCGGATCCTGCCGCCGGCCGCCCTGCGCGAGCCGCCGCGGACGGGCAATCGGCCGCCGACGGGCGAGCCGCCGGCAGCGGGCGAGCGGCCGTCGGCGGTCGACGCGGGCGCCGTCGCGGACTGAGCGGGGCCGGCGGCCCGGTCCGGGGCGCCGGCCGCACCCGACTGGTCAGGCCAGCGAGATCTGGTCGCCGGTGACCTTGACGTTCTTCGGCGGCAGCGGCTTGGTGGCCGGGCCGCCCTTCACCGAGCCGTCCTCGATCGAGAACTTGCTGAAGTGGCAGGTGCAGTTGATGGTGCCGCCGTCGACGTTCGTCACCGGGCAGCCCTGGTGGGTGCAGATCGAGTCGAACCCCTTGAACTCGCCCTCGCGCGGCTGGGTGATCACCACGCCCTGGGCGGGATAGACGGCGCCGCCGCCGACCGGGATGTCGGCCGTACGGGCCAGCGACTGCGCACCCTGGCGGTCGCCGCCGCCGGCGTCACCGGTGCTGGGCACCGCCGGGCCGCCGCTGGTCGGGGCCGCCCCGTCGCCGGAGTCGTCGCTGCCGCAGGCGGCCAGGACCACCGCCGCGCCGACCGCGCCCGCGCCCGTGAGGAGCGCGCGCCGCGTCCGCGTCGCCGGCCCGGTCAGCCCCTGATCGTCACTCATGCCTCGCCCTTCTCTCGGCTGCCGCCGCCTGGTCATGATCCGCGGCCACACTCGGGTACACGGATCACTCTGCCCGACGGTTCACCTGATCGGCGACCGAGGGGCCACCCGGGGCGGGCTGTAGGCCCGCCCGGATGGCCCCGTCGGCGATCCGCCCGTGCCGGTGGCCGGACGACGGCGTGGCCGGGGCGACTGCCCGGACCATGAGCTGGGGAGCGTGTCGTCAGCGCGCCCCGGCCGGCGCCTTGCGGGGGCGGGTGGACTTCGTGCCGTTGGCCTTGGCCGCCCGGGTGGTGGCCGCCGCCGCGCCCTTCGCGTCGCCGTCGAGCTTGAGCACCTGCCGCAGGAAGTGCCCGGTGTGGCTGCCGGGCACCTCGGCGACCTCCTCGGGGGTGCCGGTGGCGAGCACCGTGCCGCCCCGGTGACCGCCCTCGGGGCCCATGTCGATCAGCCAGTCGGCCGTCTTGATCACGTCGAGGTTGTGCTCGATGGTGATCACCGTGTTGCCCTTGTCGACCAGCCCTTCGAGCACCATCAGCAGCTTGCGGATGTCCTCGAAGTGCAGGCCGGTGGTCGGCTCGTCGAGGACGTAGACCGTCCGCCCGGTCGAGCGCTTCTGCAACTCGGAGGCGAGCTTGACCCGCTGCGCCTCGCCGCCGGAGAGCGTGGGCGCGGGCTGGCCGAGCCGGACGTAGCCGAGGCCGACGTCGACAAGCGTCTTGAGGTGCCGGTGGATGGCCGGGATGGCGGAGAAGAACTCGGCCGCCTCCTCGATCGGCATCTCCAGCACGTCGGAGACGGTCTTGCCCTTGTAGTGCACCTCCAGGGTCTCCCGGTTGTAGCGGGCGCCCTTGCAGACCTCGCACGGGACGTACACGTCGGGCAGGAAGTTCATCTCGATCTTGATGGTGCCGTCGCCGGAGCACGCCTCGCAGCGGCCGCCCTTGACGTTGAACGAGAACCGGCCGGGGCCGTAGCCCCGGACCTTGGCCTCGGTGGTCTCGGCGAAGAGCTTGCGGACGTGGTCCCAGACCCCGGTGTAGGTGGCCGGGTTGGAGCGCGGGGTGCGGCCGATCGGCGACTGGTCGACGCCGACCACCTTGTCGACGTGCTCCAGCCCGGAGACCCGGGTGTGCCGGCCGGGGACCAGCCGGGCCCCGTTGATCTGGTTGGCCAGCACCGCGTAGAGGATGTCGTTGACCAGCGTCGACTTGCCGGAGCCGCTGACCCCGGTGACGGCGATGAGCTGGCCCAGCGGGAACGACACGGTCAGGTTGCGCAGGTTGTGTTCGCGCGCGCCGTGCACCACCAGCTCGCGGTCCGGGGTCTGCGCGCGGCGCCCCTGCGGCGTCGGGATCGACCGGCGGCCCGACAGGTAGGCCCCGGTCAACGACTCCGGGTTCTCCAGCAGCGCCGGCACGGAGCCGCTGTGCACGATCTTGCCGCCGTGCTCGCCCGCGCCCGGGCCGATGTCGACGATCCAGTCGGCGGTGCGGATCGTGTCCTCGTCGTGTTCGACGACGATCAGCGTGTTGCCCAGGCCGCGCAGCCGGACCAGGGTCTCGATCAGCCGGTGGTTGTCGCGCTGGTGCAGCCCGATCGACGGCTCGTCGAGGACGTAGAGCACCCCGACCAGGCCGGAGCCGATCTGGGTGGCCAGCCGGATGCGCTGCGCCTCGCCGCCGGAGAGGGTGCCGGCCGGGCGGTCCAGGGAGAGGTAGTCGAGGCCGACGTCGAGCAGGAACTTCAGCCGGGCGTTGATCTCCTTGAGCACCCGCTCGGCGATCATCTTCTGCCGGTCGGTCAGCTCGATGCCGGCGAGCAGGTCGGCGGCCTCGCCGACGGAGAGGTTGCAGACCTCGGCGATGCTCCTGCCGGCCAGGGTGACCGCGAGCACCTCGGGCTTGAGCCGGGCGCCACCGCAGGCCGCGCAGGGCACGTCGCGCATGTAGCCCTCGTACTTCTCCCGCGACCACTCCGACTCGGTGTCGGTGTGCCGGCGCTCGATCCACTGCACCACGCCCTCGAAGCCGGTGTAGTAGGAGCGCTCGCGGCCGAACTTGTTGCGGTAGCGCACGTGCACCTGGTCGTCGGAGCCGTGCAGGATCGTCTTCTGCGCCCGTGACGGCAGGGCCCGCCAGGGCGTGTCGACGTCGAAGTGCTCGGCAGCGCCGAGGGCCTCCAGCAGGCGCAGGAAGTATTCCAGGTTGTGCCCGGTCGACCAGGGCAGGATCGCGCCCTCGCGCAGCGTGCGCTCCGGGTCGGGGACGAGCAGCTCGGGGTCGACCTCCTTCTTGGTGCCGAGGCCGGTGCACTCGGGGCACGCGCCGTAGGGCGCGTTGAAGGAGAAGACCCGGGGCTCCAGGTCCTCGATGGCGAGGGGGTGGTCGTTGGGGCAGGCCAGGTGCTCGGAGTAGCGCCGCTCCCGGTCCGGATCGTCCTCGGGCAGGTCGACGAAGTCGAGCAGGACGAGGCCGTTGGACAGGCCCAGGGCGGCCTCGACCGAGTCGGTCAGCCGCTGCTTGGCGCTCGGCTTGACGGTGAGGCGGTCGATCACCACCTCGATGGTGTGCTTCTCCTGCTTCTTCAGCTTCGGCGGCTCGGTCAGCGGGTGCACCACGCCGTCGACCCGGGCCCGGGCGTAGCCCTTGGCCTGGAGCTCGGCGAAGAGGTCGACGTACTCGCCCTTGCGGCCGCGCACCACCGGCGAGAGCACCATGAACTTGGTGCCCTCGGTCATCGCGAGGACCCGGTCGACGATCTGCTGCGGGGTCTGCCGGGAGATCCGCTCGCCGCAGACCGGGCAGTGCGGCTCGCCGATGCGGGCGAAGAGCAGCCGGAGGTAGTCGTAGACCTCGGTGATGGTGCCCACCGTCGAGCGCGGGTTGCGCGAGGTGGACTTCTGGTCGATGGAGACCGCCGGGCTCAGGCCCTCGATGAAGTCGACGTCCGGCTTGTCCATCTGGCCGAGGAACTGCCGCGCGTACGACGACAGCGACTCGACGTAGCGACGCTGCCCCTCGGCGAAGATCGTGTCGAAGGCCAGGCTCGACTTGCCCGACCCGGAGAGCCCCGTGAACACGATCAGGGCGTCCCGGGGCAGGTCGAGACTGACGTCACGCAGGTTGTGCTCGCGCGCGCCACGGATTATCAGTCGGTCGGCCACTGTCCGTGTACTCCCGGGTGAAGAAGATGAGGAGGAATTGTCCGCTCCAAGGCTGGTCTGAGCGGTTGTCTGAGTGGTTGTGGGCGCGCAGAAAGGCGCCTCGGCAACTCTAGCCCCGAGGTACGACAACTTCCCTCGTCGGCACATTCCCCCAGCTCAGCCCGGTCCGCCGCGCCCGATGAAGCGGGTCGCAGCGCCCGAGGAAGCCGACCCGCCGCAGGCGGAGAAGCCGGTCCGCCGCGCCCCGGAGGCTGGTCCGCTGCGGGCGAGGAGACGGGCGGGACCGGTCGACGACCGGTCCCGCCCGTGCGTACCTCCGTCAGGGGCGGGCCGCCCGCCGCCGGCCCGCGCGCCAGCCACCGCGCCGCTGCGCGGCCAGCCGGACCTCCCGCCGCCGGCTCTCGAAGGCCAGCTCCCGCTGGAGCTTGCGCCAGCTCTCCCAGCGCCGCGCCGGCAGCTCGCCGGTCTCCAGCGCCTCGCGCACCGCGCAGGCGGGCTCCCCGTCGTGCCCGCAGTCGGCGTACCGGCAGCCGGTAGCCAGCTCGGCGATGTCCGCGAACGCCCGGTCGAGTCCCGCCGAGCCGTCGAGCAGGCCGACCGCCCGTACCCCCGGGGTGTCCAGCACGGCGCCGCCGCCGGGCACCGGGAGCAGCGCCCGCCAGGTGGTGGTGTGCCGGCCCTTGCCGTCGACGCGCCGGATCGCCTGCGTCGGCATCAGCGCCGCCCCGGCCAGCGCGTTGACCAGGCTCGACTTGCCCGCGCCGGACGGGCCGAGCAGGCCGAGCGTGCGGCCGGGCGCCACCTCGGCGCGCAGCGGGTCGAGCCCGGTGCCGCGCTCGGCGCTGACGGCCAGCACCGGCACCCCGGGGGCGATCCCGGCGAGCTGGCGCGCGACGGCCTCCGGGTCGGCCGCCAGGTCGGCCTTGGTGAGCACGACCAGCGACCGGGCGCCGGACTCGTGCGCCAGGGAGAGCAGCCGTTCGATCCGGCCGACGTCCGGCTCGGGGTGCACGGGCTCCACCACGGCGGCGGCGTCGAGGTTGGCGGCCAGCACCTGGCCGCTGGCGTCCTTGCCGGCGGTCCGCCGGACGAGGGCGGTGCGCCTCGGCAGCACCGCCTCCACGGTGACGTTGCGGTCGGGCCAGGTGCCCAGCAGCACCCAGTCCCCCGCGCAGGGCAGGCGGGTCAGGTCGCGGGCGGCGGCGGCCAGGACCGCCCCGCCCAGGGTGGCGCGGACCGGGCCGTCCGCGCAGAGCACGGTGCAGACGCCGCGGTCCACCCGGGCCACCCGGCCCGGTCGGTGCCCGCCGCGTCGCGGTACGTGTGCCGCCCGCTCGGCATCCCAGCCGAGGGCGGTCAGGTCGATGGTCATGGCATCCTCATCGGTGTCGGAGCGGTTGACGCACGCGTGCTGCTGCCGGCATGGTCACCACCTCCCCGCCGTCCGGTGCCGCGTTCCACGCCGACGGTAGGACGCGCCGCGACGCGCCGAAAGCGATTTCCCCGGCGACGCGGAGTCCCCCGGCGGATAGGGTCGGTGGGTGACCACGGATCCGCTTCTGCTGACGGGCGAGGTGGACGCGGCCACGGACCGTCTGCTGCGGACCGCGGCCACCCTCGACGACACCGGCCTCGCCGCCGCCTCGCTGCTGCCGGCGTGGAGCCGGGGGCACGTCCTGGCCCACCTGGCCCGCAACGCCGACGGCTTCGTCAACCTGCTCGTCGCGGCCCGCACCGGCGAGCCGATCCCGATGTACGCCTCCGCGGCGGCCCGGGACGCCGACATCGAGGCCGGGGCGGCCCGCCCGCCCGCCGCCCACCTGGACGACCTGCGCCGCTCGGCCGTCCGGTTCGCCGAGGCGGTCGCCGCGATGCCGGTCGAGGCGTGGGCGGCCACCGTCCAGACGCGGCGCGGCCCCTGGCCGGCGGCCATGCTCGTCTGGGGCCGGCTGCGCGAGATCGAGGTGCACCACGTGGACCTCGACGCCGGCTACCGGCCGGCCGACTGGCCCGAGGCGTTCGGCCACCGGCTGCTGCACGAGGTGGTCGGCGACCTCGCCGGCCGCGCCGACGTGCCGCCGATGGTGCTGCGCTTCGACGGCAGCCGGCACGAACTGGTCGTCGGCGACCGGACCGCCGCGCCCACGGTCACCGGTGCCGCCCCCGAACTCGCCGCCTGGCTGATCGGCCGCAGCCCGGGCACCGTGCTGACCGTCGCCCCCGACGGCCCTCTGCCGCAACCACCGGAATGGATATAGACGACCTCATGACCTACAGCGGAGACGTCACGCCCGGCGGCGCGCCGGCCGTACGCGAGCTCGACCGGCTCACCATCACGAAGGTGTCGGTGGGCCCGATGGACAACAACGCCTACCTGTTGCGCTGCCGGGCCACCGGCGAGCAGGTGCTGATCGACGCCGCGAACGAGGCGCCCCGGCTGCTCGAACTGGTCGGCGACGCGGGGCTGGCCACGGTGGTCACCACCCACCAGCACATGGACCACTGGGTGGCGCTGGAGGAGGTGGTCGCCAAGACCGGTGCCCGGCCCCTGGTGCACGCCGACGACGCGGCCGGGCTGCCGATCGAGGCCGGGACGCTCGCCGGCGGCGACAGCGTGCCGGTGGGCGAGTGTGCGCTGGAGGTGATCCACGTCAAGGGCCACACCCCCGGCTCGATCGCGCTGCTCTACCGCGACCCGGCGGGGTCGCCGCACCTGTTCACCGGCGACAGTCTCTTCCCCGGCGGGGTCGGCAACACCGACAAGGATCCGGAGCGGTTCTCGGCGCTCATCGACGACGTCGAGCACAAGCTCTTCGACCGGCTGCCCGACGAGACCTGGTTCTACCCGGGCCACGGCAAGGACAGCACGCTCGGCGCGGAACGCCCCGCGCTGCCCCAGTGGCGCGCCCGGGGCTGGTGAACCTCAGCGGGGCCGGGCGCGATCCGCGCCCGGCCCCGCTCCCCCCGTCGGTCCCCCCGCTCCCCGCCGGCTCCCCCGGCTTACCGCTTCCCCCGTCGGACGCCGGGTCAGGCCCCGGTGACCGCGCGCACCCGGCGCCGCGTGCCCATCAGCACCGCGCCCGCCAGCAGCAGGCCGACCGCCATGGTGACCAGCATCGGGCTGGACTCCCCCGGCAGCAGCCCGGCGAGCGACCGCGAGGCGGTGCCCAGCCCCAGGTAGAGACCGGCCCAGGCCGCCGCGCCGAGCGTCGCGCAGCCGAGGAAGCGCGGGTACGACATCCGCAGCCCGCCCGCCGCCAGCGGCAGCAGCGCGTTGAACACCGGCAGGAAGGGCGCGACCAGCACCATCCTGCCGCCCCGGCGCTGGAGCATCCCCTCCGCCGCCGCCCAGCGGGCCTCGCCGATCCAGTCGCCGAGGCGGCTGTGCCGCAGCCGGTCGCCGTACCGCCGGCCGGCGAGGAAGCTCAACGACCAGCCGGCGAGGCAGCCGGCCACCACCACGGCGAAGGTGGCGGCCCCGGTGGTCGGGCCGCCGACCCCCATCGCGGCCAGGATCGCCACGTCGCCGGGGACCAGCACCCCGAGCAGCGGTACGGCGTCGAAGAGCATCACCACCCCGAGCACCCCCATGAGCAGGGTGGTGGGGAGCTCCGCGATCTGGGTCAGCCAATCCGCCATGCCCGTACGCTATGGCCGCCCGGCCACCCGGGACATCGGGTCCGATCCCCCACGGCCCCCTGGTATCGGGCTCGGGGTCGACCCTGAGGGCCTGGGGTCACCGGGGGCGCAGCACCTGCACCCGGCGCACGGTCGAGTCCACGGAGGGCTCGGTGGTCGGCACGGGATAGCTCGCCACCGTCGCCAGCACGCCCGGCGGCAGGTGGCCCCGCCCGGGATCGCCCACCAGCACCTCGGCGCCACCGGCGGCGGCCCGTCGCAGGAAGGGCAGCACCCGCGCCGCCATCGTCGCGTCGTAGAGCACGTCACCGGCCAGCAGCAGGTCCACCCCGTCGAGATCGGAGTCGAGCAGATCGCCGCCGGTGGTCGCGACCGTCACGTCGTTGGCCCGGGCGTTGACGGTGACCGCCGCGACCGCGTACGGGTCGATGTCGTTGGCGACCACCCGCTCGGCGCCGGCGAGCGCGGCCGCGATCGCCACCAGGCCGGATCCGGCGGCGAGGTCGAGCACCCGGCGACCGGCCGCGAGGTCGGGGTGGTCGAGCAGGTGACGCGCGAGGGCCTGACCACCGGCCCAGACCGAGGCCCAGTACGGCGCGGGCAGGGCGTGCCCGGCCTGCGCCTCCATCCGGGCCCACCAGACGATGGCGTCCTCGGCCAGGTGCAGCCGGACCTCGGGGACGAACGGGATCCGCACCAGGCGGAGCCGGTCCAGCCCGCCCCCGGGAGCGTCGATCTCCCGCTCGATCTCGGTCAGCGCGTCGGCTGTGGCACCCCTCATCGGGGCAAGCATGCCCCAGCCGACCCCGCACCGCCCGGCTTTCGCGTCGCCGCGCCGAGAGTTCGGCCAGCGGATCGCGGTTCGGCCGGTTACTCTCGGGGTGGCACCGGGCGATCATCGGTCGACGACCGAGGTTCACCCGCTTTGGAACAGGGAGAGATGCATGGCAACCGGCACGGTTAAGTGGTTCAACTCGGAAAAGGGCTTCGGCTTCATCGAGCAGGATGGCGGAGGGCCGGACGTGTTCGTCCACTACTCGGCCATCGCGTCGAGCGGTTACCGGGAGCTGAACGAGGGCCAGAAGGTCGAGTTCGAGGTGACCCAGGGTCAGAAGGGTCCGCAGGCGGACAACGTCCGTCCGCTGTAGATCCCGTGCCGGTGGCGGCGGCCGGCTGACGGCCGCCGCCGCAGCGCGTTTTCAGGGCCGCTTCGGCGCGACGGGCAGGTCCCGTCGCCGCCGTAGCGGCCCGATCAGCAGGATCGCCGGGGTGAGCGCGAGCCAGGCCGTCATCACCGCGATCGCGGTGCCGGCCCCGTGGGCCGCGCCGATCGCCCCGGCCAGCACGGCGGCCAGCGGGATCGTGCCGTAGTTGAGCATCTGCATGCTCACCGTGACGCGGCCCAGCAGGTGGTGCGGCGTGTAGGTCTGGCGGAAGCTGCCCTTGAGCACGTTGCCCACCGCCACCCCGAGGCTGACCAGCATCCCGCCGATCGCCGGCAGGGCGAGTCGGCCGCCGGGTCCGGCGAGCGGGATCAGCAACGCCGGCGGCCCGGTGAACGCCGCCGCCAGGAGCATGGCCCGGGCGGTGCCGAGCCGACGGCCGAGCAGGGTGGCCGACAGCGCGCCGACGATGCCGCCGAGGCTCATCGCCGCGACCAGCGCGCCCACCGGGGCCGGTGCGAGCCCCGCCTCCCGGACCAGGAAGACCACCAGGACGGCCTGGTAGCCGACCAGCCCGATGTTGCTGGCGGCCCCGAAGGCCGTGAGCACCCGCAGGTACGGGTCCCGGGCGACGAACCGGATCCCCTCGCCGATCTCCCGCCGCAGCGACCGTGCGGGCCGGACGCGCTCGGGACGTCGCTCGACGGTGCGGATGCGCAGCAGGCAGGCGGCGGAGAACAGGAAGCTCAGCGCGTCGAGCAGCAGCGCGGTGACGGCGCCGGCGACCTGTGCGACCACGCCGGCGAGACCGGGGCCGAGCACGTAGCTCGCGGTCTGGGTGGCCTGGAGCTTGGCGTTGCCCTCCGGCACCTGCGCGGGGCGCAGCAGCACGGGCAGGTAGACCTGGTCGGCCGTCTCGAAGAAGACCCGGGCCAGCCCGGCGCCCAACGCCACCACCAGCAACTGCGTCACGGTCAGCACGTCGAGCACGGCGGCGGCGGGGACGCTGAGGAACAGCAGTGCGGAGACCAGGTCGCAGGCGATCATCACCGGCCGGCGCGGCAACCGGTCCACCCAGGCGCCGGCCGGCAGGCCGACGAGCAGCCACGGCAGCCAGGCGGCGGCGGTGAGCACCGCGACGACGAAGGTGCTGGCGTCGAGCACGGTCACCGCGACCAGGGGCAGCGCCACGGCGGTGACGTTGCTGCCGACGGCGCTGGCCGTCTGCGCGGCCCAGAGCAGCCGGAAGTCCCGGTGCCGCAGCAGCCCTCCCCGGGGCGCCGCCGCTGCCGCCGGCCGACCGCCGGGCCGTACCGCCGCGTCGGTCGCGGGGTCGGCGCCCGGGCGGCGCGCGCCGGCCGGCGGGGCGGCGGCGGTACGGGTCGGCGGGGTGGTGCCGGCAGGCGGCGTCACGGCGTGGCCGGGATCCCGTAGGCGAACAGGAAGACCGGCGCGCGTTTCCGCCCGTCGTCGGGCACGTCCCGGTCGCCCCACCGGGTGAGCACCTCGTTCAGCTCGCCGGCCAGCTGGGCGAGTTCGGCGTCGGTCAGGTGCAGCCAGCGGTCCGTGGAGAACGGTCCCTGCGACCAGGCGGTGCGGCTGGCCTCGTCGGTGGCGTGCCACGCGCGGGCGAGGGCGACGTGCCGGTTTAGGTTGAGCGAGGTGGCGGCGTCGGCGACGGCCCGGGCGGCGGGGTCTTCGAAGTCCGACTGGGACCAGCGGACACCCCGGGTGACCAGGCGCCACCAGCGTTCCCGCCGGTCGCGGGCCAGCTCGGGCGCCTCCTCGACCAGCTCGGCGGCCGCCAGCACCTTGAGGTGGTGGCTGACGTTCGCCGGCGCCTGTGCGGTCCGCTCGGCGAGCAGGCCGACGGTCGACGGGCCGTGCACCTTGAGTACGTCCATCAGCCGGCGGCGCAGCGGATGGGACAACGCAGCGAGCACCCGCGAGTCGGTCACGTGGCGTACGTCGGGGTTCGTCATGCCGCCAGCCTGACATCGGCAACGACTATTGCGCAACACTTATTGCGCAATATCCGTTGTCGATGCGTGCGGGTCAGGCGGCGAGGCGGCGGGCCAACTCGTCAGCGACCTGCTCGGCCATGGCGGCGGGGATCGCTGCGGCGATCTTCTCGGGCGTGAGCGCGGCGAGGACTCCCGTCACAATGGCCTGCTCGTCCGTGAAGTCCTTGTTGGACAGCGTGTCGAGCTGGACGGTCAACGCGTCCAGGCGTTGCATCGTGTAATCCAGCTTGGCCACCAGGCTGTTGCTGGCCGCCGCGGGGCCGTCTGCGTCGGGGTCGACCCTGCGCCCCATGCTCGACCCGCCCAGGAACATGCCGGTGTAGATGCTGTGGATCTTGCTCTCGGCCTCGGCGCTCATGTCGTCCTCCAGGAGTCCAATGGTCGTCAGGTAGCGGCGGAACAGGGGGGTCTGGTCCCGGTTCGCCTTGATCGAGTCGCGGAAGAAGCTGAAGTGGGTGTGCCACAGGTGGGAGTTGTCCCCGCTCGTCCGTTTGCGCAGGCGGTCCCACCGCCGGACGACCTTGCCGTCCGGGGAGTAGATGATCTCGCGGAGGTCCCGGCTGTCCGGGGTGCCCTCGGTGCACTGCGCGACGCACCAGGTGGAGAAGCTGCGGAGGTCGTGCGCCCGTCCTGCGACGACGACCCGGAAGAGGCCGACGTCGAGCCCCGCCGCGTCGAGGGTCAGGCCGGACGAGTCCCGGGGCGATTCGACGACGGAGTAGTCCCTGGGCGTCACCCGGTCGGAGCCGCAGTGGTAGCCGCCCCGGTGGGCCGGGTCGCCGACGATGCCGACCTCGGCGGATTCGAGGTCCTGGTCGCGGACGGTGTCGGGGTCGACGTTGAGGTGGTCGAGCAGCAGGCGGCGGACGGCCAACAGGTTTTGCGGTGCCCGCGTCATGGATTCCCCCTCGGGGACGGGTTCGGGGGCCGGGCACGGCAGTGACACCGCGTAGGCGGTGCGGGAGCCTCACACGCGAGCCCGACCGGCTGGTGCACGGCGTCGGGCAGGGCCCAACCATAGCTCCACAGATTGATAAATGCCCAGCTCAGTGCAGGTTTTTTCCGCCAGTGGAAACCTGCGACCCCGCCGACATGATCGATAGGACTACAGCGAACGGACACTGTGGATCGTGCAGGATCTCCCGCCATCCGGCACGCAGGGTGACTGCCGTGCCGAGGGGCTCGCCGGTGCCGGGGTTGCGCGCGTAGCGGGGATGGGCGCCGCCGGAGACCTGCACCCGCAGCCGGTGCCCCGGCGCGAACCGGTGCGCCGTGGGCCAGAGCTCCACCGGCACCCGCACCACGCCGGCCGTGTCGACGGGGAACCGGTCGGGCGCGACCCGGACCAGGCCGTCGCAGACGTTCCAGGACCGGCCGCGCCGGTCCACGTCGCACAGCCGCACGAAGACGTCCAGGTGGGACAGTTCGCTGCGCAGGTGGATCTCGGCGCGTACCGGACCGATCACCTCGACGGGCGCGTCGAGCGGAGCGCTGGTGAAGGTGAGCACGTCGGGCCGGGCCTCGACCGGGCGGTTGTCCACCGGCCCGGCCCGCTGGGCGACCAGCAGCGGCCCGCCGAGGGAGGGCGTCGGGTCGGCCGGGTCGTAGTGGAAACCGTCCGGCGCGGACGGGACCGGCGCGGCGGTGCTCAGCCCGCCGTCCGGGTGCAGGTGCCACGGGGTCGGCACCGCCGGGGGCGGCCAGTCGGGCAGGTCCCGCCAGCCGCCACCGGCACCGTCGACGTGCACCCGCACGGGGGCCGCCGCACCGGCACCGGTCGGCCGCCCGGCGAGGTGGGCGTCGAGGTGGGCCAGCCCGTCGCGCAGCGCGGCGACGAAGAGCCCGGGGCTGCCGTGGGTCCACGGCCCGACGGTCAGCCGGGGCCGGGCGCCGGCCGCGCGCAGCGCCGCGAAGTCGCGCAGTTGGGCCGGCAGGAAGATGTCGTGCCAGCCGCTCACCATCGCCACCGGCGCGTCGACCTCGGCGATCCGGTCACCGAAGACGCGCGTACGCCAGTAGCCGGCGTCCGGGGTGTGGTGACGCAGCCACTCCTGGAAGAACGGCACGGTGACGCCGGTGGCCACCCGGTCCGCCTCGGCCAGCGGCAGGTGGGCCAGCGCCGCGACCAGCCGGGGCTGGCCGCGCTTGAGTTCCCACTGCCGGGCCAGCCACGGCACGGTCTGCGCCTGGAGCAGCTCGGCCCAGGTGAGCACGGTGTCGAGGGCGAAGGACTCCCCCGCGTACGTCGAGTCGCGGGTGCCCGAGGCGGTCACCACCGCGACCATCGCGCGCAGCTCCTCCCCGGCGTCGGCGGCCAGGGCCCACTGCACGAAGCCCTGGTAACTGGCGCCGAACATGCCGAACGCGCCGGTCCACCAGGGCTGGCGGCGCAGCCAGTCGAGGGTGTCGAGGCCGTCCTCGCGCTCGTGCACCAGCGGGGCGAAGGTGCCGCCGGAGCCGAACGTGCCGCGGCAGGACTGGATCACCACGTGGAAGCCGCGTTCGGCCGCGAGCCGGCCGAGCAGCCGCATGGGCCCACCCCGCCCGTACGGGGTGCGGATCAGCACGGTCGGCGCGCCGGGCAGGGCCGGGGCGTAGTGGTCGGTGCGCAGCGGCACGCCGTCGCGTACCCGCACCGCGATGCCCCGGGTGAGGGTGACCCGACGGGTGCGCGCGGGCGGCAGCCGCAGCGCGGCGGTGGCGAGGCGGGCTGCCAGCCGGTCGAACACGACGTCAGCCGTTCGCGCGCCGGGCCGGCTCGTCGCGGGCGGCGCGCACCGCGTCCCGGTGCTCCCCCATCGAGGCGGTCATCGCGGTCATGAACCGGTGCACCACCTCCAGCTCCTCGTCGCTGAAGCCGGCCATCACGTCGTCGGTGCGCCGGCCCAGGGGCCGGAAGAACTCCATGGCCAGCGCGGCGCCCTGCTCGGCGTAGTGCAGGAAGACCTTGCGCCGGTCGGTGGTGTCGCGGTCGCGGCGGATGTGCCCGGCGCGCTCCAGCCGGTCGATGAGAGCGGTGACCGAGCCGGACGACAGGTTGAGCGCCTCGCCCAGGCGGCCGGGGGTGATCGGCCGGCCGACCAGCTCGGCGTCCATCACCGCGATCAGCGCCTGGAGGTCGGTGGCGTTGAGCCCGTGCAGGGCGGCGAAGGCGTGCCCGATGTGCTGCGCGTCGACCGAGTAGCGCCGCAGCCCGGTGCCGATCTCGGCGACCAGTCGCTCGCGGCGCGTGTCGCGCCGCCGGTACATGCCGTGACCTGCCACGTCGGTTGCCGCCTCCCGCCCGTTCGTTCCGGTTGCAGCATAACTCAGCAGTCGATAATCTCGTTTATCAAGATACTCGACGGCCGACCCTTTGCGTCGTCCGCGAGGTCTTGACCGTCGAAGGAAACCCGTCGAGAGACCGTGAGGGCAACCGATGTCAGTGTTCACCCGCGTGGCGCGCGGACGGCTCGCCGCGTGGCTCACCGTGGCCGCCGCGCTCGTGTTCGGGGCGGCCGTCTTCGTGCTGCCCAAGCCCGACAACCCGGCGGCCGTCTCCGCCACCGGCCTGTCCGTGGAGTGGCAGTCGACCCAGGTGGAGCGCCTCCAGGACCAGCTGCCCTCCCGCGACGTCCAGCCGGCGATCGTCGTGGTCAGCCGCGCCGACCGGGCCGCCCTCACCGAGGCCGACCGCGCGGCCCTGGCCGGCCAGTCGGGTGACCTCGGCCAGTTCGCCGTCGGCGGGCGCGTCAGCCCGCCGCAGGTCTCCCCCGACGGCACCGTCGCGCTCGTCGCCGTGCCGCTGTCCACCGCCGGCGGGCAGGAGGCGGTCGCGGAACGGATCGACCAGCTCCGCGCGTCCCTGGACGACGCGCCGGCCGGTTTGAACGTGGAGGTCACCGGCGGGCCCGCCTTCGCCACCGACCTGACGAAGGTCTTCGCCGGCGCCGACACCACGCTGCTGGCCGTCACCGCCGGCGTCGTGGCGCTGCTGCTGCTCATCACCTACCGCAGCCCGTTCCTGTGGATCGCGCCGCTCGTCGTCGTCGCGGCGACGGAACAGCTCACGCTGCGCGCCCTCGACACGGTCGTCCCGGCCGTCGGCATCAACCTGCCCGGCGGCGCCGTCACCGGCATCGCCAGCGTCCTCGTCTTCGGCGCCGCCACCAACTACGCGCTGCTGCTCATCGCCCGCTACCGCGAGGAGCTACGCCGCGAGGAGGACCGCTTCGTGGCGATGCGCGCCGCGCAGCGGCGGGTCGCCGAGCCCATCCTCGCCAGCGGCTCCACCGTCGTCCTCGGCGTGCTCACCCTGCTGCTGTCGGAGCAGGAGCTCAACCGCGCCCTCGCCGTGGCCTGCGCCACGGGCGTCGTCCTCGCCATGCTCTCGGCGCTGTTCGTCCTCCCGGCGGTCCTGGTGATCTTCGGGCGCGGCCTGTTCTGGCCGTTCGTGCCCCGGGTCGGCGGGGAGATCCGCGAGGGCCGGCTGTGGGGCCGGCTCGGCGCAGCCGTCGAGCGCCGTCCCGTGCCGGTCGCGCTGCTCGCGACGCTGCTGCTCGCCGGGCTCGCCCTCGGCGGGCTGGGCATCCGCACCGGCCTGTCGGAGACCGAGCAGTTCCGGGTCAAGCCGGAGGCGGTCGCCGGCGCGGAGACCCTCGCGCGGTCCTTCCCCGCCGGCACGACCCAGCCGGTCGCCGTGCTCACCACCCCCTCGGCGGTGCGGGCCGTCGCGGACACCGCCGCCGGGGTCCCCGGCGTCGCCTCCGCGCGTCCCGGTGAGGCCGGCGCCCAGGTCGCCCAGGTCGACGTCGTGCTGGAGGCCGAGCCGGGTACCGAGGCGGCGAGCCGGGCCGTCGAGGCGCTGCGGGACGCGGTCGCGGCGGTCCCCGGCTCCGCCCCGCCCGCGGTCGAGGGCGCGCCCGCGTTCGACGGCGCGGTGGTGGGCGGCAACGTCGCGGCCACCTACGACGAGAACGAGGCCAACGGCAAGGACCTGCGGCTGATCCTGCCGATCATCCTGCTGCTCGTCGGCGCGGTGCTGGTGCTGCTCCTGCGCGGCCTGGTCGCCCCGCTGCTGCTGGTGCTCACCGTGATCGCGTCGTTCTTCGCCAGTATCGGCGCATCGTGGCTGCTCTTCGACCACGTGCTCGACATGCCGGCGCTTGACAGCGGCGTCCTGCTGCTGGCCTTCGTGTTCCTCGTGGCGCTCGGCGTGGACTACAACATCTTCCTCGTCACCCGGGCCCGCGAGGACGCCCGGCGCAGCGGCACCCGCGCCGGGATGCTCTCGGCCCTGCGGGTCACCGGCGGCGTCATCACCAGCGCCGGTGTCCTGCTCGCCGCGGTCTTCGCGGTCCTCGGCGTCCTGCCGCTGATCCTGCTGACCCAGATCGGGATCATCGTCTGCATCGGCGTCCTGCTGGACACCCTGCTCGTGCGGACGGTCCTGGTGCCGGCGCTGGCGTTCACGCTCGGCGACCGCTTCTGGTGGCCGGGACGCATCGCGCGCCAGCCCGCCGACGACGGCGACGACGCGCCGACGGGACGCGAGCAGGTGACCACCCGGGACTGACCGGCCCACCGGAAGGGGCCGTGGCGGCACCGCCACGGCCCCTTCGCGCGGCCCGGGCACGCCGACCGCCGTGCCGTGGACGCTGGTGGGGTCGGGCGTCGTGCGCGGCTCGGCGATGGCGGAGGCGGCTCACGCGTCGGCGCGGGCCGCCACCGGTTCGGACTCGACCATGCCTCCGCCGGCCGCCCTGTCACGGGTGGCCCAGGCGACCACGAACAACGCCGTCCAGGCCACCCCGAGCAGCACCGCCGTGGCGCTGCCGCTGGCGGTGCTCAGCCCCAGGTAGAGGCGGGCGCCGAAGATGCCGACCACGCCGGCCGCCGCGGCCGTCCAGGCGGCCACCGCCACCGGCCAGCGCGCCCCCCGGGACAGCAGCCAGGCCAGGGTGCAGAGGCTGGCCGCCACCACGGCGTTCTGCGTCGGGAACAGGGCGGCGTCCCGGCCGCCCGGCCCGCCCGCCGTCGGCCCCGCCAGGTCGACCACCACGGCCAGCACCACCAGCGGCACGAACGCCCCGACCGTGCCGACCACGCTGAGCAGGTCCGCCCGCCAGGGCCGGTGCCGCCAGGCCAGCACCGCCGCGACGACGGCCACCAGCACGATCAGCGCCGATCCGCGCAGCGCCGAGACCACCGCGAGCGTGACGTCGACCGCCCCGGGCGTACGCCGGTCGGCGAACCAGTCGGCGATCGCGCTGTCGAGCACCGCGAGGCCACTGTGCCGGACCACCGTCCCGAGCACCCAGGCGATGGCGAGCCCGGCCAGGAAGAGCAGCAGCAGGCCCACGACCAGGTTGATCAGCAGCGTCCAGGCCGGCCCGACGTGCATGGCGAGCAGGAAGAACAGCACCCCGTACCGGCCGCTGAGCCAGCGCACCGGCCGCAGCCCCGCCGCCCGGGACGCCAGCGCCCGGGCCGGATCCGGGTTGCGGCCCAGCCACCGCCCCGCCAGCACCACCGCGACCAGCGCGGCCACCAGCACCAGCACCGCGCCGGTCGCCCGCCCGAGCAGCCGGGAGACCGTCTCGTACGACTCGCCGGCCAGGTTGCCGACGAGCACCGAGCCGCCCACCCAGGTCACCACCCCGGCCAGGTTCCACGGCGCGAACCGCCGGTACGGCATCCCGGCCGCCCCGGCCAGCCGGGGCACCAGGGTGCGGGCGAAGGCCACCCAGCGGGCGGTGAGCACCCCGCGCCCGCCCAGCCGGCCGAGCATCGCGTCCGCCCGGCTCCACCGCTCGTGACCCACCCGCGCGCCCAGCCGCCCGGCGCGCAGCCGGGGCCCGTGCCGCCGGCCCGCCCGGTACGCCAGTGTGTCGCCGATCACTGCTGCAAGGATCATCACCAGCAGCGCCGGTACGAGCCGCAGCGTCCCCGCGTACGCTAGGAAGCCGACCAGCAACAGGGTCGCCTCGCCCGGCACCAGCAGACCGAAGATCACGGCGGTCTCCCCCGCGACGACAATCGCGGCGATCACATAGATCAGCAGGGGCGGCAGGCCCTGCAGCGAGGTCAGCAGGTCGTGCATCGGGCCCCCATTCCCACGGGGGTCAGCATGCCAGGCGCTGAAACGGTCGGAACATCAGTTTCGGCAGAGATCCGGGTCATCTGGGGGTAACACCCCCCGACGCGTGCCCGGCAACCGCAGACAGGAGTATGGAGGGTATGCAGCTTCGCACCGACCTCCGCAACGTCGCCATCATCGCCCACGTCGACCACGGCAAGACGACCCTGGTCGACGCCATGTTGCGGCAGGCCGGCGCCTACGGCGCCCGCGGCGAGGTAACCGAACGGGTCATGGACTCGATGGACCTCGAACGGGAAAAGGGCATCACCATCCTGGCCAAGAACACCGGCGTGCGGTACATGCCGGCCGACGGCTCCGACCCGGTGACCATCAACATCATCGACACCCCCGGCCACGCCGACTTCGGCGGCGAGGTCGAACGCGGCCTGAC
Source organism: Micromonospora sp. CNZ303 (assembly GCF_004345505.1). NCBI lineage: Bacteria > Bacillati > Actinomycetota > Actinomycetes > Micromonosporales > Micromonosporaceae > Micromonospora > Micromonospora sp. CNZ303. Next base: position 90,457 of record NZ_SLVT01000025.1, read on the forward strand.
CATGGTCGACGGCGTGGTGCTGCTGGTGGACGCCAGTGAGGGCCCCCTGCCGCAGACCCGGTTCGTCCTCCGCAAGGCGCTCAAGGCGCGCATGCCGATCATCCTGGTGATCAACAAGGTGGACCGCCCCGACGCCCGGATCAAGGAGGTCGTGGACGACACCTACGAGCTCTTCCTCGACCTGGACGCCGACGAGGAGCAGATCGACTTCCCGATCGTCTACGCCTGCGCCCGCGACGGCATCGCCTCGCTGACCCAGCCCGCCGACGGCGCGGTCCCCGACGACAGCACCAGCCTGGAGCCCCTGTTCCGGACCCTGCTGGACACCATCCCGCCGCCCTCGTACGAGGAGGAGGCGCCGCTGCAGGCACACGTCACCAACCTCGACGCCTCCCCGTTCCTCGGCCGGCTGGCGCTGTGCCGGGTGCGGCAGGGCACCATCAGCAAGGGCCAGACGGTGGCCTGGTGCCGCACCGACGGCAGCACCCAGCGGGTCCGCATCTCCGAGCTGCTGATGACCGAGGGCCTGGAGCGCAAGCCGGCCGACTCGGCGGGCCCCGGCGACATCATCGCCGTCGCCGGCATCCCCGAGATCATGATCGGTGAGACCCTGGCCGACGCGGAGGACCCGCGCCCGCTGCCGCTGATCACCGTCGACGAGCCGGCCATCTCGATGACCATCGGCACCAACACCTCGCCGCTGGTCGGCCGGGTCAAGGGCGCCAAGGTCACCGCCCGGATGGTCAAGGACCGGCTCGACAAGGAGCTGATCGGCAACGTGTCGCTGCGGGTGCTGCCCACCGAGCGCCCCGACGCGTGGGAGGTGCAGGGCCGCGGCGAGCTGGCGCTGGCCATCCTGGTCGAGCAGATGCGCCGCGAGTCGTTCGAGCTGACCGTCGGCAAGCCGCAGGTCGTCACCCGGGAAATCGACGGGAAGACCTGCGAGCCGGTCGAGCGGCTCACCATCGACGCCCCGGAGGAGTACCTCGGCGCGATCACCCAGCTGCTGGCGACCCGCAAGGGCCGGATGGAGCAGCTGGTCAACCACGGCACCGGCTGGATCCGGATGGAGTGGCTGGTCCCGGCCCGGGGCCTGATCGGCTTCCGCACCGAGTTCCTCACCGACACCCGGGGCACCGGCATCCTGCACCACGTCTTCGAGTCGTACGAGCCGTGGTTCGGCGAGCTGCGCACCCGCAACAACGGCTCGCTGGTCGCCGACCGGGCCGGCGCCGTCACGTCGTTCGCCATGATCAACCTCCAGGAGCGCGGCCAGCTCTTCGTCGAGCCGACCACCGAGGTGTACGAGGGCATGATCGTCGGGGAGAACTCCCGCTCCGACGACATGGACGTCAACATCACCAAGGAGAAGAAGCTCACCAACATGCGCGCGTCGACCTCCGACGAGACCGAGAAGCTGATCCCGCCGCGCAAGCTGTCGCTGGAGCAGGCCCTCGAGTTCTGCCGCGAGGACGAGTGCGTCGAGGTGACCCCGGCCGCGGTCCGGATCCGCAAGGTGGTGCTCGACCAGCAGCTCCGCGGTCGGGCCGCCGCCCGCCGCAAGCACGCCGGCTGACGTACGACGGCAGTCTCCCCCGGAGCCCGGACCGCGCCACGCGGTCCGGGCTCCGCCCGTCACGGCCCCGCCACGCCGTCCGGTGGCGGCCGGCCCTGCGCGTCGAAGTCCTCCCAGGTCCCCGCACGCGCGGCGCGGGTGCCGCACCGTCACCTCGCCGCCCCGGACCACGTCAGGCGGGGAGCGGGCGACAGGCCGGGGGCGGGGCGGCGCGGGTCGTCAGGCCGGGCGGGTGGCGAGGAAGGCGAACAGGTCGGGCACCCGGCCGGACCCCGCCTCGGTGGTACGCACCAGCGTCAGGCCGGCGTCGGTGACCGCGTTGAGCAGGCCGGCCATCGGGACGTGCCAGGCGCCGACGCGCACCCGCACCCCGTGCGGCGACCAGGCCCGGAAGCTGCGCTCCCGGTCGGCGTAGCCGCCGTCGATCACGATCCGCGCCGGATCGGAGCGGTCGGCGAACGCCCCCACGAAACACGGGTGCACCCCCACGTGCACGAACCGCCCGCCGGGCGCGAGCACCCGCGCCGCCTCGGCGACCACCGCCGCGTAGTCGGGCACGTCGGTGTGGGCCAGCACGCACGCCACCGCCGGCACCGAGGCGTCGGCCAGCGGCAGCGCCGCCGCGTCGGCGCGGGCCACCGGCAGGCGCGGGCGGGCGTGCCGCAGCTGCCCCCCGGAGAGGTCGACCCCCACCGGCTGCCAGCCCAGGCGGCGCAGCTCCGCCGCCTGGAGCCCCGTGCCGCAGCACAGGTCGAGGCAGCGGCCGGGGCCGGTGCCGAGCAGGTCGCGGAGCTGGTCGCGAACCCGGGTCAGGTAGTCGCTGGACGTGTCGGTGGCGAACGCCTCGTACCAGTCGGCGTGCGCGTCGTAGGCGGCAACCGTCATCCCCGCACGGTACGGCCGAACGCCCCGCCCCGCCGCCCCGTCGGCGATCCGTTACGGTCAGCCGCATGACCTGGGACGAGCTCGACGCCCATCTGGACGGGGTGCCCGGCACGGTGTCGGCGTACGTGGGGCGGGTCGGCGCCACCCCCGCCTGGACCCGGCACGCCGACGCGACCCACTACGCGGCCAGCACCATGAAGGCGGCGGTGCTCGTCGCGCTGCACCGCGCCGCCGAGGCCGGCGCCCTCGACCTGGACGCCCCGGTGCCGGTGCGCAACGAGTTCGACTCGGCGCTGCCCGGCGCGCCCCGGTTCTCCTGCGCCCGGCACTACGACAACGACGAGGCGGTCTGGGAGCGTGTCGGCGCCGAGGCGACACCGCGCTGGCTCGCCCACCGCATGATCGTCCGCTCCAGCAACCTCGCCACCAACCTGGTCATCGGCCACGTCGGACTGCCGGCGGTGGCGCGGGTGTGGGACCTCGCCGGGGCCCGGCACAGCGTCACCGGCCGGGGCATCGAGGACTTCGCGGCCCGCGAGGCGGGCGTCACCAACCTCGTCACCGCCACCGACCTCGCCGCGTTGCTCGGTGCGCTGGCCGCCGGCGCGGAGACCCCGGGTCCGCTGGCCTCGCCGGCCGGCTGCGCCGCCATGCTCGACGTGCTGTTCGCCCAGGAGCACCGCGAGGACCTGGCCGCCGGGCTGCCCGAGGGCACCCGCATCGCGCACAAGAACGGCTGGGTGCGCGGCGTGCGGCACGGCGCCGGGGTCGTCTTCCCCGACGACGCGCCGCCGTACGCCGTCGTCGTCTGCACCACCACCGACCTCGCCGACGGCGGCCCCAGCGGCGAGGAGGACGACGACGCCTGCCGCCTGATCGCGCGGGTGTCCGCCGCCGCCTGGGCCGCCCGGCACGACCTGACCTGAGGCCTCACTCCAGCAGGTGTGTCCGCAGCGCCGTCACCACGTCGTCGGTCACGCCGAGGCCGTCGCGCAGGTACGCCCCGATCGACCCGTGCACCCGGCGCACCTCCGCGTACGCGGCGTCCAGGTACTCCTCGCGCACCTCCAGCACCGGGCGCACCGCCTCGACGTCCAGTTCCGGCGACCGCCGCCGCATCGCCTCCAGCAGGACCTCCCGCAGGCTCTCGGTCAGCCGGTTGTTCGCCAGGTAGTCCGCCCGGATCGCCGCCTCGTCCACGCCGAGCGCGCTGAGCAGCAGCACCGTCAACCAGCCGGTGCGGTCCTTGCCCGCGGAGCAGTGGTAGACCAGCGGCAGGTTCTCCGCCCGGGCCGCCAGCCGCACCGCCGTGCCGAAGTTCGCCCGCGCCGACTCCCCGCTGACGAACCAGCGGTAGATCGCCGCCATCGCCGCCGGCGTGCCCTGCTCCGCCAGGCCCGCGTACGCGCCCAGGTCGTGGCCGAGCAGCACCGCCGAGACGTACGTGAAGACGGGGTGCTCGGCGTCGTGCACCGGCAGGTGCACCACCCGCGGCTGGCCGGTCAGCCGGTCCGGCGGGGCGACCGCCGTCTCCGAGTGGTCCCGCAGGTCGACCACACAGGCCGGGCCGAGCTTGGCCAGCACCGGCAGGTCCTCGTCGGTCAGCCGACCCAGCGCCGGCGTGCGGATCAGCGCCCCCGGGCGCACCCTGCGGCCGTCGGCGCCGACCAGGCCGCCGAGGTCCCGCGCGTTCGGCGCGCCCACCAGTTCCCAGTCCCGCCCGCTCATGCCGGTGCTCCGCCGCGCCGCGTGCCGCCACGAGGCACCACCGCCCCGCACCTGATGATTCGCTCACTCCGCTCGCTCATGGCCGCACTCCGCTGCGCTCCGTGCCGCCATGAGACACCACCGCCCTGCACCTGATGATTCGCTCACTCCGCTCGCTCATGCCGGCCTCCCCTTCGCCTGCCCGTGCCCGTATAGGGTGCCGCACATGACGATCGCCGCGGTACGCACCCACCGGCTCTCTGCGCCCCTGCACACGCCGTTCGTGACCGCGCTGCGCCGCACCACCACGGTGGAGACCCTGGTGGTGGAGGTGGTCGATGCCGACGGCCGGTCCGGCTTCGGCGAGGCGCCGCAGGTGTGGCAGGTCACCGGGGCGTCGGTCGCCGGTTCCGAGGCGTGCGTGCGCGAGCTGCTCGGCCCGGCGCTCACCGGCCGCGACGCCGACGACCTGGTGGCCCGCTGCATCGAGGTGCAACGGGCGGTCGTCGGCAACGAGGCGGCCAAGGCGGCCGTCGACGTCGCGCTGCACGACCTGGCGGCGCGGCGACTCGGCGTACCGCTGGTGCGGCTGCTCGGGGGCACCGCCCTGCGGGTGCCCACGGACGTCACGCTCGCTGCGGGCGACGCGGTGGACCTGGCGGCGGCGGCCCGGCAGCGGCGGGCGGAGGGCTTCGGCGTGCTGAAGCTGAAGGTGGGCACCGACGCGGCCGGCGACCTGGAGCGGGTCCGCGCGGTGCGCTCCGCCGTCGGCGACGGGGTCCGCATCCGGCTGGACGCCAACCAGGGCTGGACCCCGCGCGAGGCGGTCCGGGTGATCCGGGGCGTCGAGGACGCCGGGCTGGACGTGGAGCTGGTCGAGCAGCCGGTCGCCCGCTGGGACCTGGACGGGCTGGCCTGGGTCAGCGACCGGGTGGACGTGCCGGTCCTCGCCGACGAGTCGGTCTTCGGCGTCCGCGACCTGGTCGAGGTGATCCGCCGCCGGGCCGCCGACATGGTCAACGTCAAGCTCGCCAAGTGCGGCGGCCTGCATCCGGCCCGGACGCTGCTCGACCTCGCCGCCGCGCACGGCCTCGGCACCGTCGTCGGGTCGATGATGGAGAGCCAGGTGGGCATCGGCGCCGCCGCGAGCCTGGTGGGCGCCTACGGCACCACCGCGGTGGCCGACCTGGACGCCGCCTGGTGGCTGGCCTGGTCGCCGGTGCGCGGCGGCCTGCGGTACGACGGAGCGACCGTCGTGCTGCCGGACGCGCCGGGCCTGGGCATCAGCTCCGTGACTGAAGTAAAGATGCAGACTGCTGGTTGATGCTCGTCGAAAACTTTCATATGGTCGCGGGAACATTCGGCGCGAGCTGGGGGTGGACGTGGAGCTGCAACCGGGCCGGGAGGCCGTGGTCCGGGTCGCCGTCGCGACCCTCTGGAGCTGCCCCGAGGCGGTACGACCCGTCGACGGCCCCGCCCTGGCCGCGCGTACGGACATCGCCGCCTGGATCTCCGGCATGGACACCGACCAGCAGGTCGGCGACTGCGTACTGAGCCAGCTGCTGCTCGGCGAGCGGGTGCTGGTCACCGAACTGCGCCCCGACGGCTGGGCCCAGGTGGTGGCGGTCGAGCAGCCGGCCCCCCGGCTGCACCCGCGCGGCTACCCCGGCTGGCTGCCCACCGAGCAGCTCGCCCCCGTGGCCGGCGCCCCCGAGGCGGACCCGCTCGTGGTCGACGCCACCGTCACCGCGCTGCGCGACGCGCCGGGGGGCGCCGAGCTGCTCTCCGGGGTGATCCTGGGCACCCGGCTGATCCCGGCCGGGCCGGCGGTCGACGGCTGGCAGCCGGTGCACGCGCCGGGCCACTCCGCGCCACTCTGGCTGCCCGCCGGCGACGCGGTGCCGGTGCCCACGGCGCCCCCGTCGGCCGAGGAGGTGCTGGCCGTGGCGCAGCGCCTGGTCGACGTCGTCTACATCTGGGGCGGGGTGTCGGCGTACGGCATCGACTGCTCCGGCCTGGTCCACCTGGCCTGGCGGCGGCTCGGCGTGCTGCTGCCGCGCGACGCCAGCGACCAGGCGACGGTGACCACGCCGGTGCCGCTGGGCGCGGAACGCCCCGGTGACCTCTACTTCTTCGCCCGCCCCGGGCGCAGGATCCACCACATCGGGATCGTCACCGCCGACCCGCGCCCCGGCGACGACCGGCGGATGCTGCACGCCTGCTACCTGCGGCGCCGGGTGCTGGAGGAGCGGCTGCCCGACGAGCGCACCGCCACCCTGGTCGGCGTGCACCGCGTCTGACCCGCGTACGACACGAGAGGGGCGCCCCGGTGGGGCGCCCCTCTCGTCGCGTCGCGTACGCCTCAGTGGCGGGCGTCGGCCAGCACCCGCCGCCGGTCCCGAGAGGACTTGACCAGGCTGGCCACGGTGGCCACCGCGAGGGTGCCGAGGATGATCGTCAGTGAGAGCCAGATCGGGATGTGCGGGGCCCAGGAGACGTGCTCGCCGCCGTTGATGAACGGCAGCCTGTTGTCCGCCAGGGCCTCCAGCACCAGTTTGACGCCGATGAAGCCGAGCACCACGGCCAGGCCGTAGCTGAGGTAGATCAGGCGGTTGAGCAGGCCACCGAGCAGGAAGTAGAGCTGCCGCAGGCCCATCAGCGCAAAGACGTTGGCGGTGAAGACCAGGTACGGCTCCTGGGTGATGCCGAAGATCGCCGGGATCGAGTCGAGCGCGAAGATCAGGTCGGTGGTGCCGATGGCGATCATGACGATCAGCATCGGCGTGAAGATCCGCTTGCCCTTCGCCGTGTGGGTGGTCAGCCTGGCGCCGTCGTAGTCCCGGGAGATCGGCAGCGCCTTGCGGCTCCACCGGATCAGCAGGTTCTCGGAGAACTCGTCCTCGTCGGGCTCGCCCTGCCGGGCGAGGTTGATCGCGGTGTAGATCAGGAACGCGCCGAAGATGTAGAACACCCAGGAGAACTGGGAGATCAGCGCCGCGCCGGCCGCGATGAAGCCGCCCCGCATGACCAGCGCCAGCACGATGCCGATGAGCAGCACCTTCTGCTGGTACTGCCGGGGCACCCCGAACCGCGCCATGATGATCACGAAGACAAACAGGTTGTCGACCGAGAGGCTGTACTCGGTCAGCCAGCCGGTGTAGAACTGCCCGGCCGCGCTGGCCCCGGAGGCCAGCCAGACGCCACCGCCGAAGATCAGTGCCAGGGCGACGTAGAAGCCGACCCAGAGGCTCGACTCACGCACGCTGGGCTCGTGCGGCCGCCGACCGACGATCAGCAGATCCACGAGCAGGATCCCGGTCAGGGCGACGAGCGTCCCCACCCAGACCAGTCCGGACACGTCCAAGGTTCATTCCTCCGGCAGACACGCAACGACGGGCACACCGTACGCCCTTCGTGGACGCGGTGTGCCGGCGACGCTGACTCTGGTGACTGTCGGAGGTCTCTTCCGTCGCCGTCCCCGAGGGGGCGGCGACCGACGGGCCGGGTCGTGCGTCCAGGGATCGGCGCTCGACCGTGCTGACGACTCCGTCGCGGGGGAATACTCCCCTCCTCGCCCGTCATTCTGGCCCACCGCCGCCAGTGGCCGCATCTCGGGTCGCGAGTGTCCTTTCCCACCCCGACGCATCGATGCCGGTCGGCGGCGGGCATCGAGACCGGCCGCACCACCCGTAGAGCGTCCTAGGAGGCTAGTGCTCCGAATCGGGCGCGACCAGCGGATCGGCGAGCGACCAGCCCGCCGCCAGCACCGCGTCGCAAGCCGCCACCGCCCGGGCCAGTCGCCGCCGGTGCGGGCCGGCCAGCTCGACCACCGGCACCCCGCAGCCGGCCAGTTCCGCCCGGAAGCGCCCCGTCATCCACGCCCGCAGGTGCTCGCCGTCGCGCAGCCCGTCGTCGTCGAAGGGCACCCCGTCGTGGTCGGTCAGCAGGTACAGCGCGGGACGCCGGGCCGCCGCGCGCACCCGCGCCGACGTCGACCCCAGGTACCGCTCCTCCCAGACGGCGGTGGCCCGCGCGTCCGTGTCGCAGAACAGCAGCGGGCCGCACGAGCGCGCCGCGTCGTCCTCCGCCGCCTGCTGCTGCCGGACCACCTCGGCGAAGTCGTCGCGGTCCCAGGCCACGTCGAAGACCGTCGCCGCCGGATCCCGCCCGCGCAGCCGGGCCAGCTTCCGCGCGGTCAGCTCCCGGCCGTACTCCGGGACCCAGCGGGTGCCGTAGTGCGCGGCGAGGGCGGCGGCCATCGTGGTGGTGCCTGTCGACTCCGCGCCGACGACCACCACCCGCCGGACGAACCACGCCCGCACCGGCGCGCTGAGCCGGTCCCAGTGACCCGCCGGGTCCGCGCGCACCGCCGTCCCCGACACGGGCACGCCGCCCCGCCCCGGATCCACGCAGACCGACACCGCGTCGAACCGCCGGGCCAGTTCCTCGCCGTACGCCTCGGAGGAGAAGACGGCGTCCACCGGCGCCCCGCCCAGCGCCTCGCGGAACACCGCGCAGTGCAGGTCCCAGACCGCCGGGTCGGCGTAGTCCACCGGGTGGTCGTCGTAGCGGCCCACGAAACGGACCCACGGGGTGGCCGCGTGCACCTCGCGCAGCCAGTCCAGCCGCAGCGCGAGCGGGATCGACTCCCGGCGCGACGGTGCCACCACCACGGTGACGGCCGCGCAGCGGGCGGCGGCGGCCTCGATCAGCGCGTGGTGGCCCGCGTGCGGCGGATAGAACTTGCCCACCACCATCGCGTGCCGGAACTCCGGCGCCGCCGGTCCGGTGCCGACGTCTTCCGCCGGCGTTCGGCCGGTGGCCGCCCCGGTCACGCCGTTGCCGGGGCCGGGCCCGGGGGCACCGGGGTCGGGGCGGCTCCGCGCCGCAGGTCCGCCCGCCACTCGCGCAGCCCGAGCACGCAGAGCCCGAGGAAGATCACGTAGAGGGCCGCGGTGAGGTACAGGCCCTTGTAGGCGTAGAGCGGGATGTAGATCAGGTCGGCGGCGATCCACAGCCACCAGCTCTCCACCCGCTTGCGGGTCTGCCCGTACGTCGCCAGCAGCGACAGCGCGGTGGTCAGCGCGTCGGGCAGCGGCACGGTGGAGTCGGTGGCCCCGTCCAGCAGCGCCCAGAGCCCGCCGGTCAGCACCACGCCCGCCGCCGCCAGCGCCCACCACTCCCGACGGCCCGTCCGGCCAACCGTGAGCCGGGTGCGCCGCTCGCCGCCGTACAGCCACGCCCACCAGCCGTACAGGCCCAGGCCGACGTAGACGACCTGGAGGCCGGCGTCGGCGTAGAGACCCGCCGTCCAGAACAGCAGCATCAGCAGCAGCACGTTGGCGATGCCGACCGGCCAGTTGGCGATCCGCTGCCGGGCCACCAGCCAGACGTTGAGCACCCCGGTGGCGAAGCCCAGCAGCTCCGCCCAGGTGGTGCCGGTGCCGGCCACGGTGAACGCCGTACCGGTCAGCCAGTCGATCATTCGCCTCCCCTTTCCGCGCGCCCACCCTAGATCCGCCCGGCCAGCGGGAACAGGCCCCCGCGAAGCTCGGCCGGCACGGCGGCGTGAAAGGCTCCCGGGCATGGTGCTTGAGGTCGCGCTCATCGACGTACTGCCCGGACACGAGGACGAGTTCGCCGCCGCGTACGCCAAGGGGCATCCGGTGCTCGCCGGCACGCCCGGCTGCCGGTCGGTGCGGATGACCCGGGGCGTCGAGTCCCCGAGCCGGTTCGTGCTGCTGGTCGAGTGGGACTCCGTCGAGGCGCACAACGACAACTTCCGCGCCACCGAGCGCTTCGCGCAGTGGCGGGCGCTGATCGGCCCGTACTTCGCCAACCCGCCGCTGGTCGAGCACTTCGTGGACGTGCCGGCCTGAGCTGTCGTACCCCTGCCCTAGTACTGCAACGGCAGTAGGCGAATCGAGTTCGACTTGTGTTCGTTGGTCTGCCTGTGACGGATGTTGATGTTGCTCGGTGGCATGGGGAGTTG